>CAVJJO010000051.1:0-19001 GCA_963649665.1 Bacteroidaceae bacterium
GCGTGCGCTACCACACACGCCACCGGCGGGAGGAGTTTGAAGTGTGAAGGGCTGCGCACCACACATGGGATATGCGACGCACATAAGGTGAGACATGCGACGCACATGGAGGTGAGGTTTTCAAAACCTCACGCTCTACACGAGACCTTAAAGCGAAGCTGCAAAAAGCGGCCTGTGACCGCCGTGTAGAGCGTGACGTTTTGAAAACGTCACCCCCATAGGCTGTTGAACACTCGCCATACACATTCCTCCAAGCATCAACATATAAACGCTTATTCATGACCCACCCCCTCAACATACCGCCCTTCTGGCACCACACCCATTACCCCCGCACCGACTCCACGATGACGCGCATACGTTTCCTCTCCATTCCCGAGAGCGAACCACAGCGGGTGGAACTCGTCACCGCCGACTATCAGGATGCCGGACACGGACAGCGCGGCACGGTGTGGGAGGCCGACGCTGAACGCAATCTGCTTTTCAGTTTCGCCTTCCGTCCGCAGGGCATACGCGCCGATCGCCAGTTTTTCCTTTCCGAAGCCCTCGCCCTCGCCGTGTGCGACGCCCTGCAGCCGCTTGTGGGCAACTGCACGGTGAAGTGGCCCAACGACATCTACTGGAACGACCGCAAAATATGCGGCATGCTCCTCGAACACACGCTCTGCGGCACACTCATCGACACCACACGCACCGGTGTGGGCATCAACGTGAACCAACGCTATTTTAAAGGCGATGCGCCGAACCCCGTCAGCGTGCGTCAAATCACAGGCAACGACGCCTCGCGAGCGGAAGTGCTGGAACGAACCGTGGAACGCTTCGTTCACTACTACGGCATGTTGCTCCGCGGCGAAAGCGAAGCACTCCATAATATATATATGGAGCATCTCTACCGCCGCAAAGGATTCCACCCCTACCGCGACGCGTCGGGGCAGACGTTCGAAGCCGCCGTTGCCGGCATCGCCCCCACCGGGCACCTCACCCTCGAGACCCGACAGGGCGAGGCGCGCACGTTTGCCTTTAAAGAAGTCAGTTTCGTAATATAGCCACATGAACCGCTCCATACTCCGCATTGCCATTCCCAGCATCATTTCAAACATCACCGTACCGCTGCTCTCACTCGTGGACACCACCATAGCCGGCCACTTGGGAGCAGCGGCCTACATTGGCGCCATTGCCGTGGGCGGCATGATATTCAACATGGCATATTGGCTCTTCGGCTTTCTCCGCATGGGCACCGGCGGACTCACCGCGCAAGCCTACGGAAGCGGCGAGAAGACCGAGCCGCTACGCGTGTTGCTGCGCTCGCTCACGCTGGCGGGAGCAATAAGTCTGGTACTGATGGTGCTGCAATGGCCCATAATCCACACGGTGTTCCGCTTCGTGGAAGCCACGCCCGAGGTGGAACGCATGGCTCGCACCTACTTCCACATTCTCATATGGGGCGCGCCCGCCGTGCTCGGACTCTACAGTTTCACGGGTTGGTTCCTCGGCATGCAGAATGCACGGATTCCCATGTTTACCGCCATCGTGCAGAACGTGGTAAACATCGTCGTTAGCCTCACGCTGGTGGTCGGCGTGGGATGGAAGGTGGAAGGTGTGGCAACGGGTACGCTCGTGGCGCAGTATGCCGGTCTGCTCATGTCGGTGATGCTCTGGCGGCGGTGCAGCAAAGGGTGCAGCTGGGCGGAAGTGCGAAAAGGACTCTTTGCGCGCAACGACTTGAAGAAGTTTTTCGGCGTGAACCGCGACATCTTCCTTCGCACGTTCTGCCTCATTGCCGTCACCACGTACTTCACCTCGGCTGGTTCGGCACAAGGCGAGTTGGCATTGGCGGCAAACACGCTGCTCATGCAGTTTTTCGTGTTCTTCTCTTACGTGATGGACGGTTTTGCTTACGCCGGCGAGGCGCTCGGCGGACGTTTCTGCGGTGCTCACGACGGCAGGTCGTTCCGTGCGCTCACCCGTAGCCTCTTCATTTGGGGCGCAGTGTTGGTAACGGCCTACACCGCCGTCTATGCGCTCACGGGAAGCACCATCGTGGGTCTGCTCACCGACGAAGCACAGGTGGTACGCACCGCCACCGCCTTTCTCCCCTTTGCCGTGGCGGTTCCGGTGGTGAGTTTTGCAGCGTTTCTCTTCGACGGACTTTTCATCGGCGTCACCGCCACACGCGAAATGCTCGTCAGCATGTTCGTGGCCATGCTCGTGTTCTTCTGCATCGTTCTTCTTTTCCCGTCGTCGAACCACGCGCTGTGGAGCGCCTTCCTCGCCTACCTCTTCAGCCGCGGTGCCGTGCAAGCCTTGCTCTTCGAGCGCATCGGGCGCAGAATATCGTAGCAAAAAGCTATTGGCAACGACTTAATCTCGCTTTCCGCTCGCCAAACGCTTCGGTTTCGCGTCATAATGTTATCTTTGCAATGATTTTTCAAACACAAAGACAACAACCTAATGAATTTATTTGTAAAAAAGACAGCCGAAGAACTTCTCCATGAAGCCGAAAACGAAGGCGGACGCGGTCTGCGCCGCGTGATAGGCCCGCTGGGGCTGGTGGCCTTGGGCGTGGGCGTGATAATCGGTGCCGGCCTGTTCAGCGTGACGGGCATTGTGGCGGGCGAACACACGGGACCCGCCATCATCATCAGTTTTGCCCTTGCCGCCATAGCGTGTGCCTTTTCCGGACTGTGCTACGCAGAGTTCGCCTCCATGCTCCCCATTTCGGGAAGCGCCTACACCTACAGCTACTTCACGATGGGCGAACTGGTGGCATGGATCATCGGCTGGGACCTCGTGCTGGAATATGCCGTGGCAGCGGTGGCGGTGAGCATTTCGTGGAGCCGCTATTTCTGCACCATGATGGAAGGACTCGGCTGGACGCTCCCCTTGGAACTCACGGCGTGTCCGTCGGAAGGCGGCATCATCAACCTTCCCGCCATGTTGCTCGTAATCGTGCTTTCGTTCATCCTCATGCGCGGCACGCAGGGCAGTTCGCGGTTCAACGACTTCATGGTGGTTCTGAAGATTGCCGTGGTACTGGCTTTCATCGGCATCGGCATGAAATACGTACGCACCGAAAACCTCACGCCGTTCATCCCCGCCAACACGGGCAACTTCGGCGACTACGGCTGGAGCGGCATTCTCCGCGGAGCGGCCATCGTGTTCTTTGCCTACATCGGCTTCGACGCCGTTAGCACGGCAGCGCAGGAAGCACGCAACCCAAGGCGCAACATGCCCATCGGCATTCTCGGTTCGCTCCTGATATGCACCGTTCTCTACATGCTTTTTGCCTTCGTAATGACGGGTGTGGTGGACTACCACGCCTACAAGGGCGCCGATAGCATAGCACCTGCCGCCACCGCCGTGGCAAACATGGGGCCGACGATGGCCGACGGCACCGTGGTGCCGGCTTTCCCGTGGCTCAACCGCGCCATCATCCTCGCCATCCTTCTCGGCTACGCGAGCGTAGTGCTGGTGATGCTTCTCGGACAGAGCCGCGTGTTCTTCAGCATGAGCCGCGACGGATTGCTTCCGCCCGTATTCTCTCACCTGCACAAGCGTTTCCACACGCCGGCACGCAGCAACATGCTCTTCATGGTGATCATCAGCACAATGAGCGGCCTCATACCGGCAGGCATAGCCGGCGAAATGACGAGCATAGGCACGCTCTTCGCCTTCTCGCTGGTTTGCCTCGGCGTGATAGTGGTGCGACGCACGCAACCTAACGCGCCACGCGGTTTCAAGGTGCCCTGGGTGCCTGTGGTGCCGGCGCTCGGATTTATCTGCTGTGTGGGCATGATGTTTTTCCTTCCTGCAGACACGTGGATTCGTCTCGTCATATGGATGGTTATCGGCATCGACATCTATTCCTACTATGGTGTGCAGCACAGCAAGATTGGCGGCGGCACGAAGAGACGCCACGGACAGACGTTGCTCAGCGGCATCGGCGGTTTCATATCCGTGCTCTGCGTGATTACGGGCTTCTGGCACCAACAGACGGTGGGATGGCATGCCGACAGCACCATGCTCTGGATTGCCGTAGCATTCGGCGTCGGGCATCTGTTCTTCTTCCTCATCCGCGGTTACCGCGGCCACTCGAAAGCATAAACGTTTTTTCTTCAATACAGCAAATGCCGCGTTCGGAACCCGAAGGTTCTGAACGCGGCATTTCTCTCTTCTCTTATTTCGTAATTATTCTATTCTTTCGTAGTCTGCGCGGCACGTTGACGGGCGCGCTGGGCAGCAAGACGGTTCTTGGTGGCATAGTAAGCCTCAACCAGACGCTGACGAGAGCGGATGATGGCGGCACGGTAGACCATGCAAGTGGTGAAGAAGTAGATGACGGCCTGCACCCAAAGAAGATTCCAGTCGTGGCGCACGTCGACCAACTGTGCCCCCATGTTGTTTATCGCCACAAAGCCGTGAATGCCGAACGAGGAGGGGAAGACGTAGGAAATAGCTTTCCACACGGGCGGCACTGCACTTCCGGGCCACGAGATGCCGCTGATGAAGAGCAAGGGAACGGACGAGAACACAAATATCATGATGCACATCTCGCGGTTGCGCACAAAGGCGCTCACCGTCATGGCAAAGAAAATGCTTGCCAAGAGGAAGGGGAGCACGAAGAGTGCCATGTCAACAGGATTGCCTATCTGGTTCAGACTGAAAAGCCTCGGCACCACGCCGAGCACGTAGACAGAAATGGGGATGTACACGAGCAGATAGGCCAGCGCCTTGCTCTGCACGATGCGGAGCAGGCCGGTGTGGTGGCGTTCAATGGGAAGAAGGGTGTGGAAACGATTTTGCTCGCGCGCCGTACCGGCTGCCATGCCCACGCCAAGGAGCATCGTTTGCTGGATGATGAGTATCAGCACGGCGGGAATAAGGAACGTGGCGAAACCGTTCTGCGGATTGAACAGACTGACTTCTTCGTAAGCGATGGGATGCTCGGTGACTTGCTCGTCCTTCTTGGTATATCCGCCGGCACGCTGCACCTTTATGTTGGCGTTGAGTGCCAAACTGACGTTGGTGTTTGCCGTAAGCACGCTCTTATAGTAAAGCATACCGCTCATGTCGGCATAAGCGCTGACGTGGGCTTGCTCGCCGGTCATGATGCGGCGCGAGAAGTCTTCGGGGATTCGCACCACGCCATAGGCCTCACGCTTGCGCACGAGACGCTTGGCTTCCGACATGTTGGCGCAGTGGGAGATGACTTTCACGTCGGGCGAAGCATCCATATGGCGGACATATTCGCGGCTGATGGCAGAGCGGCAGTCGTCAACCACAGCCACGGGCACTTCGCGCACCACTTCCTGGTTGTAGATGAACGTATAGAGCAAGGGATAACCGAGGGGAACGACGAAGAAGAAGATAAGCACACCCTGGTCTTTCACAATGGTGCGCAACTCTTCGCGGAAAATGTAGTTCCAGTCGGAAAGCGCCTGACGCCAATAGTCTATGATTCGTTTGAATTTCATTTCAATATTATTGATGAGCTCATCGATTAGGGTTCATACTTGCAATGGAGCATGACGTGCTTGAGTCGCCACATGCAGGGCCAGGGAAGTATGGCAAAGCCTATGAGTGCGGCAACGTAAGGCCATGCGTTGGCAAGGGCATATCCGTCGAGCGCGCAGTTTACATAGAGCAGGAAGTAGTGGCGCAGGGGGAAGAGCCACGCAAGGCCCTGAAGTGTGGGGTGCATGGCCATCACGGGAAACGACATGCCCGAGATGCTGAACGAGATGACGCCCCAAAGCGATGCGAAGGAGAGTCCGAGACGAACGCTGGGGAACATGGCAAACATAAACACACCCAAGCCCTGGCAGGCAAGCACGAAGAGTGCCATGAGTGCCCACATGCGCCCTATGCCGCAGTGGCAGGGGAAGTGGAGATAGCCGTAAAGGAGAAATACATAGATGGTGCCCATGAGCATAAACACGACGGCCTGGGGAATGAGCTTGCTCGTCATGGCCACAATGATGCTGCCGTTGGAACGCTCCATGAGGTCGTCTGCCGTACCAAACTTCAGCTCTGTGCCGAGGCTGTAGACGGTAATCATGAATATGAAGATGCCGAGACAACCGGGAATAAGCACGTTGCTGAGGTAGACATTGTAGTTGAGCCAAGGATTGTTTACCGCGTGCATATCGATGACCACAGGCTGGAGGAAGGCCATGGCCTGCTTCTCGGTTGCTCCCTTGGCGTAAAGCACGGTGCGCGTGGCGGCACCCGAAGCGAGTTCGGACATGGTGCGCATGTCGCGGTAGAGCAACGAACCTGCCACGAGGTAGGAGTAGTTCGTGTAGAACGATACGGTGGGTATGCGTTGGAGTTGTGCCTGGCGTGTGGTTCCTTTCGGTATGAGGTAGAAACCATACACTTCGCCGCGCTGAACAGCCTTGCGGGCTTCGGTGACGGAGGCAAAGGTGTACTTGATGTCGGTACCCTGAAAAGCGTCGAGGTTGCGGGCAAGGTTGCGCGAAGTGGTGGTATGGTCTTCGTCCACAAGGCCAAGGGGAAGACTTGAGGGCAGGCCTTTGGCCATGAGCGTGGTAAAGAACACATAGCAGAAGAGCGGGGCAATCACCATGCAGAAAATATAGATGGGCTGCCTTGCCATTCGCTTGAGTTCCCTCCACAGCAGCCCTTTGCGCTTTTTCGCGGCTGCGGGCACGGCCTTAGCGGATTGTTTGTCCATAGATTATTTTGACGGAGTAGACGAATAGATGGCGCTCATGCCGGCACGGAGGCCTTCAACCTTGCCCGTGGGACGCGCCTTCACTTCAAACGTTTTCATGTCGTACTGACCGGTGGTCTTCGTGGCTTTCCATGCAGCATACGAACCGAGGTCTTTCATGTAGAACACCTTGAGGGTCACTTCCTTGTTGCCGAGGGCGGGAATGGTGGCCTTGAAGGTCTGGTTCATCTTGAACTGGGCGAGATGATCTTCGCGGATGTTGAAGGTGATCCACATATCGTTCATAAGCGCCACGTTCATCACAGGCGAACCTGTGCCTACAAGTTCACCGACCTGGGGGAAAATTTCGGTTACCTCGCCGTCCTGCGAAGCGGTGAGCACGGTTTCGTTGATGTAGGAGTTCACTTCCTTCACGGCACCCTTGGCGCGGTTGACGAGGGCGGCGGCTGCGTCCTTGTCTTCCTGTTCGGCTCCGTTGCGCGCCATGTCGTACTGCGACTTGGCGGCTTTCTCCGTGGCAATGGCGGCGTCGCGCTGTGCGGTGACCTCATCGAGTTTCTGTGCCGTCATGACGCCTTCTTCGTGCAAGCGCTTCACGCGGGCATAGCTCTTTTCGGCGATGTCGACGCCGGCTTTGGCCTTCTGCCACATTTCGTAAGCGGCAGTAATCTGTTCTTGGCGGGCACCTTTCTGCGCCTTGCGGTCCTGCGCAGCTGCGGCAGCCTCGGCAGCCTCTGCCTGGGAGAGCTTAGCACCCACCTCGGGGGCTTCGAGAATGGCGAGGGTGTCGCCGGCATGTACGAAGTCGCCTTCCTTTACACGGAACTCACGGATGCGGCCGGGCACTTTGCTCGACACGCGATACTCCGTGACGTCGGCTTCGCCTTGTATGGTGTCGGTTTCGTCGCTGAAGGCGTACATACTGCCTACGATAACCAAAATGATGACGCCGGCCAGAATGAAGATGGCGGGCAAGAGGTTTGCTTTCTGTCTTGACATTTTCGGTAGATTGTTCTATGGGTTGACATTGAGGCGGGCACAACGTAACGGGCGGCACGCCTGCAGTGATGCTTTATGGTTTGCTTTTTATTTGCCCAGTGCTTTCTCGTAGGAAGCGCGGCTGAGGCAGATGTCTATCTGAGAGTCTATTTTGTCGCTGTGGGCCTGGAGCCAGGCGGTCTGTGCGGCGAGGAGGTCGCTGGTGGTTACCACGCCTTCCTTGAAGCCAACCTGTGCGGTGCGGAGGTTTTCTTCGGCTTTGCTTAGGTTCTTTTCGCTGAGGGATAGCTTGCGGTTGGCTTCGTTCACGCGGAAGGCTTCCTGGTTGACCTGAAGTTCTATTTTCTCACGGGCTTCCTGTTGCTGCAAGGCAGCCACTTGGGCGTCGACCTTGGCAGCACGCACTTTGTAGCGTCCTTCACCCCAGTTCCATACGGGTACTTTGAGCATTACGCCTACTGCCCATGTGCCGCGGAATTTCTTTTCGAAACTGTTGAACACGTTGGGGTTGGAAATGCCGTAACCGCCGGTGAGGGCGAGCTGGGGAAGGAAGGCGGAGCGTTCTATTTTCACTTTCTCGGTATACATGGCCTCTGCTTCACCGAGCTGACAAAGTTCGGAACGGTTGCTCCAGGCGGTCTGCACGTCGGACACCACGTCGGCACGGAGGGTTTCTATGTCGTCGCGCGTTTCGTCGGCAAGCGTAGGCTGCGAGTCGAGGGGAAGACCGCAAAGCTGGCAAAGGAGCATGCGCGAAAGGCTGAGTCCGTCCTCCACCTTGGTGAGGGTCATCTCGGCTTCGTTGAGTTTCACGCTTACGGTAAGTTCGTTGCTCTTCGTAGCGACGCCTTCATTAATCATTTTCTGTACGTCGTCGTCGAGGTGCTGAAGCATGTCGCGGTAACTGATGGCGAGCTTGCGTTTGTTGGCAAGGGAAACGACTTGCCAATAGGCTTTGTCCACGTCGAGAACCACGTCAAGCTCTTTGGCACGGTTTTGCTCAGCGGCAAGGGCTTCGGCATGCTTTGTAATGTTGTAATAAGCCTTTATCTTTCCGCCCATATAAAGGGGTTGGGTAAGGAGAATGGCTCCCGCCGTAATGTTTCGCGTATCTGTGCGGAAGGCATCGGTGATGCTTTTGCCAAGCGAGTTGCCCGTCTGCGCTATGGTGGGCAGCATTCCCTGCATGCTCTGGATGAGCGGAGCAAGGTCGGGATACTGGGTTACGATTTGCTGCGCAGCTTGGGCGAAGGAGCTCACTCCACTTGTGCCAAGGGAGTTCAGTGCATTTTTCTGGTCTTTGCTGAGAAGGGAGATTTCATCGCCGGTACGCATATAACCTGCGGTTACGGACACTTTGGGAAGAAAATTGGTGTAGGCGGCTTTGCGGTTCCATTGCGCCTGTTCGGCTTTGGCCTGACCAATGGCAAGTTCTTTGTTGCCGCGGAGGGCTAGCGCACGGCAGCTGTCGAGCGAAAGGGCGCTTTGGGCCTGAAGGGAAAGGCTGAAGGCCAACCCTAAGCCCAAAGCGGCGATGCGAACTTTCGTGCTGTGGTTTTTATGTTTCATACTTAGTCTGTTTCTGTGAGTGTACGCCCGGCACTTGTGGCTACGGCGCGGGAAATCTTTTAAAGGATATATTTCCCAAGAAAGCGATGCAAAGTTATTGAAAATCAAAAGCGCGCGTTTCTCGACAGAAGCAAAAACGGAAAAAGGGAACAATCGTAGCGTAATATATAATGCTCCTTATGGAGCCAAAGAGTGTTTTTCGGATTGTAAGGCATTCTTCTAGCAAAATGTGCAAGAAGTTTCGGTGGCCAAGTAAGATAACTTCATTGACCAAGTCTATGCAGCCCATACGCTTGCACGCGTATACACAAAAGTTCGGGCAAACTTCTGTGTATACGCGTGCAAGCGAATAGGGCGATGATTAGTAGCGAATCGCAGAAGGCGAAGCGCATGGAGGTCAAGACTCCCGTCTTGACAGTTAGGGACAGATAAGAGCGGCTGTTTATAAAGCGAAGCACGAAAACTACAAAGCTGCGTCAGTCTATACGGATCTTTGCTACGGCTTTGCGGAGTGTGCCTTCGCCTATGATAGGCGCATGGGCATCTTCGGGATACATCACATAGAATTGTCCGGGCGACACGGTGAAATAAGTGCTGGCTGCCTGATGGTAGAAGCGGAAGTCGCGCGCTTCATCGTAAGCGTCGGCCTTATCTTCACTGAGTTCGCTGAGGGATGACCACCCTACGGTTTCAAGTCCGTCGAGAGGGAAATGCACGTCGATGTAACGGCGGTGCACCTCAAGCAACTGCTCTTCGCGACGGCGGAGCGTGACATCTTCCAAGTTGATGTAAAGGGCATCGCCGTCTATCGCTATGCGGCCGGCGGGCGCTTTGGAAAGGTCGTGCGTACGCAGGTACTCAAAGAGCTGGCGGAAGCGGTCGCTAAGAGCTTCTGTGCTTCCGCTGTTGGAGATTGTGTCGAGTATCATGACGCATCAAGCATGAACGTAGGTGCCGATGGGTTCGCCTTCAAGCACTTTCTTGAGATTGCCCACGACGTCCATATTGAACACGTAGATAGGCAATTTGTTTTCTCGGCACATGGCGGTGGCAGTGACGTCCATCACCTTGAGCCCGCGGCTGAGCACTTCGTCGTAGGAGATTTCGTCGAACTTCGTGGCGGTGGGGTCTTTCTCGGGGTCGGCAGTGTAAACACCGTCGACGCGTGTGCCCTTGAGCATCACGTCGGCTTCCACTTCAATGCCTCGGAGCGAAGAACCGGTGTCTGTAGTGAAATAGGGGCTGCCCGTTCCGCAACTGATGATGGCCACTTCGCCGCGTTCCATGGCGTCGATAGCTTTCCATTTGCTGTAGAACTCGCCGATGGGTTCCATGCGGATAGCCGTGAGCACGTGGCTCTTCACGCCGATGGCGCCAAGGGCGGAACTGAGGGCGAGAGAATTGATGACGGTGGCGCACATGCCCATCTGGTCGCCCTTCACGCGGTCGAAACCTTTGCCGGCTCCGCTCAATCCGCGGAATATGTTGCCGCCGCCGATGACGATGCTTATTTGTACGCCCATTTCAAGGGCTTCCTTGATTTGCGCGGCATATTCGTTGAGTCGTTTTACGTCGATGCCGTAACCTTGTTCGCCCATGAGGCTTTCACCGCTGAGCTTAAGAAGAATGCGTTTGAATTTTGCCATTGCTTTATGGATTGTATCTATGGTCAACACACTTTGAAGAATGCGAAAATGGTGTTGACGGTTCGCTATATTTTTCTGTTTGCTTGCAAATATAAGAAGATTTCTTCAATGAAGCGCGACGGCACTAACATCACTTCCAAATAACACATTTATGCGAAGGAAATGCATTTGCATTGAGCAAACGGGCATTATGCGACGATTTTTAAGTAAGTTTGCGCTATGAAGTACTCCTTTATCATCCCCGTGTACAACCGTCCCGACGAAGTGGACGAGCTTTTGGAGAGCCTTACGCATCAAAGCGTGAAGGACTTCGAAGTGGTGGTTGTAGAAGACGGGTCAAGCGTGCCGTGCGAGAATGTGGTGGAAAAATATGCCACACTCCTCGACGTGCACTATTTCTCCAAAGAGAATTCCGGTCCTGGGCAGACGCGCAACTATGGTGTGGAGCGTGCCCATGGTGACTACGTGCTCATTCTCGACTCCGACGTGGTGGTACCTGAAGGCTATCTCGCCGCCGTGGATGCCGAACTGACGGCTGCGCCGTGCGAAGCCTTTGGCGGCCCCGACCGTGCGCACGCCTCGTTCACGCCCATGCAGAAGGCAATTAACTACGCCATGACATCGTTCTTCACCACCGGCGGCATACGCGGAGGGAAGAAGAAGATGGACAAGTTCTACCCCCGCTCGTTCAACATGGGTGTGCAGCGCGCCACCTACGAACGGCTTGAAGGCTTCAGCAAGATGCGTTTCGGGGAGGACATCGACTTCTCCACACGCATTTTCAAGGCGGGTTGCCGCTGCCGGCTTTTCCCCGAAGCATGGGTATGGCACAAACGGCGCACGGACTTGAAGAAGTTTTTCAAGCAGGTGCACAACTCGGGCATTGCCCGCATCAACCTGATGAAGCGCCACCCCGGCACACTAAAGCTCGTGCATCTGCTGCCCGCCGTGTTCACCGTGGGCTGCACACTCCTCGTGGTGCTCGCAGCATTGGCGCTTGCGCTGGGCTGCCCCCATTGGTGGGTGATGCTTCTGCCCTTTGTGCTCTTTGCCCTCATCATACTTATTGATGCGTCCATGCGCGAAAAGAGCGTAGGCGTAGGTTTGCGCGCCGTGGCGGCATCGTACATTCAGCTTTGGGGCTATGGTTCGGGCTTCGTGCGCTCCTGGTGGCAACGCTGCGTGCTGGGGCGCGGTGAGTTTGAGGCTTTCAAAAAGAATTTCTACAAATAGGCTCACACTCTTTCCGCACCATGAGCAAACTGACCATACAGGAACTCGGCAGCGAAGACCGCCCTCGCGAAAAGTTTGAAGCGAACGGAGCGGCAAGCCTTACGAAAGCCGAACTGCTTGCCATTCTCATCGGCTCGGGCAACGTGGACGAAAACGCCGTGCAGCTGATGCAGCGCCTGATGAACGACTGCGACGGCAACCTCAGCCAGCTCGGGCGAATGACCGTGAGCGAACTCTGCCAATATAAAGGCATAGGCACGGCAAAGGCCATCACCATACTGGCGGCGTGCGAACTCACCAACCGCCGCATGAGCGAAACGCCTTCGCAAAAGCAGATTACGTCCTCGGCAGACATCTACGCGCTCTTCCGCGGAAAGATGCGCGACCTCGCCCACGAGGAAAGCCACGTGCTGCTCCTCAACAATAGCCTTAAAGTAATCGGCACAAAGGTCATCAGCCGCGGAGGCATCACGGGCACGGTGGTCGACATACGCATGGTGCTGAAAGAAGCTCTTCAGAGCAACGCCACGCACATAGCACTCTGCCACAACCATCCCTCGGGCACGCTCCGCCCCAGCCGCGACGACGACCGGCTGACGGAGAAGCTCCACGCTGCCGCCAAGACGGTGGACATTAAGCTCATCGACCATCTTATCGTTACCGACAACGGATATTACAGTTACCAAGACGAAGGACGGCTTTAGGACTGCTCCATAAACTGCCGCCGCTCCGTTCTTTTCTCCATATTATATATACAACACAAAAGAAATGACTCCCGAAGAAAAATTCAAGATAGAAGAAAAAGTCGTAGAAGTGCTCAAGACGGTCTACGACCCCGAAATACCTGTAGACATCTACAACCTCGGCCTCATCTACCGCATTGAGTTGCACGACGACGGCACGCTCGACGTGGACATGACGCTCACCGCCCCCAACTGCCCCGCCGCGGACTTCATCGTAGAAGACGTGCGCATAAAACTCGACGGCATAGAGGGCGTGAAGGACGCACACGTACGCCTGGTATTCGAACCCGAATGGGACAAGGACATGATGAGCGAAGAAGCCAAACTCGAACTGGGTTTCTTGTAACGGCTGTTCATAACTTACCGCCCGTAACGCACACTTGTTGACGAACAAAGCACACTGCACATGAACACTTCTCCCCTACCCCAAAACGCCGCCACGGTTTCCGCCGCCCAACAGACTGAAAAAGAAACCACGAGGCAGAACATCTATTTCCTTTCCGACGCCCACCTCGGCAGTCTGGCCATTGACCATCCGCGCACGCAGGAGCGCCGTCTGGTAAACTTTCTCGACGGCATCAAGCACAAGGCGAAGGCCGTGTACCTGCTCGGCGACATGTTCGACTTCTGGCACGAATACAAGACGGTGGTGCCAAAGGGCTACACGCGTCTGCTCGGGAAAATCAGCGAGCTGACGGACATGGGCGTGGAGGTGCATTACTTCTTCGGCAACCACGACCTTTGGCAAGGCGACTACTTTGAGAAGGAATGCGGCATGACGCTCCATCCCCACAGCGAAGTGGTGGAAATCGGCGACAAGACGTTTTACCTCGCCCACGGCGACGGACTTGACACGGAGGACAAAAAGTTCACCCTGCTCCGCTCCATCTTCCACAACGCCTTGTGCCAAAAGCTCTTCGCCGCCGTCCATCCGCGATGGGGAATGGCCTTCGGTCTTGACTGGGCTCGCCACTCACGCCTAAAACGCGAGAACGGCATGGAGCCTCCCTATCAGGGCGAGGACAAGGAAGTGCTCGTGAAGTTTGCCAAACAATATCTGCAAAGCCACCCGGACATCAACTTCTTCGTGTTCGGGCACCGCCACATCGAGCTCGACCTCATGATAGCACGCGAAAGCCGTGTGCTCATCCTCGGCGATTGGATCACGCAGTTTTCCTACGCCGTGTTCGACGGCGTGCACATGTACATGGAAAACTTCATAGAGGGCGAGAGCGTGCTCTAACTTCGTAATATAAGAAAACGCGCTTCGCCCACCAATAGCGCTTGAAAACTGTTCAAATTCTTTTTTTACACTTTCTTACACCCTTACTTTTATGCACGACACCTTCCTTGAAGCCTCGCACATCGTCAAGCGTTTTGCCACACATACGGCACTCGACGACGTGAGCATCAGTGTGCCACGCGGCAAAGTGTTCGGTCTGCTCGGTCCGAACGGAGCCGGAAAGACCACATTGATTCGCATCATCAACCGCATCACCGCGCCCGACAGCGGCACGGTGACCTTCGATGGGCATACCTTCTGCGAAGCAGACGTTGCCCGCATAGGCTACCTGCCCGAAGAGCGCGGACTCTACAAGAAACAGAAAGTGGGCGAACAAGCCATTTATCTGGCGCGCCTCAGAGGACTCAGCAAAAGCGAAGCGAAGAAACGCCTTACCTATTGGTTTGAAAAGTTCGACATCATGCCTTGGTGGAACAAAAAACTGGAAGAGCTCTCTAAGGGCATGCAGCAAAAGGTGCAGTTCGTCATCACCGTGCTCCACGAGCCGCCCCTTCTCATCTTCGACGAACCCTTTTCGGGCTTCGACCCCGTAAATGCCGAAATGCTCAAAGAGGAGATTCTCCAGCTCCGCGACAAGGGCCACACCATCGTGTTCTCCACCCACAACATGGCTTCGGTGGAAGAAGTGTGCGACGAGATAGCGCTCATCAACCATTCCAAGGTGGTGCTCTCCGGCGCCGTGGACGACGTGAAGAAGCGCTTTGCCTCCTCCACGTTTGAAGCCGTGAGCCTCTCCGCCGAACCGCTCGCTTCGGCGGAAGGTGCGTTCACCGTACTCTCCAGTGAAGAGAAAGGCGACAGGCGCATCTATCAACTGCAAAAAGCGGAAGGACTGACCAACTCGCAGTTCATCGTGGCACTGGCCGAACGCACCGAACTGCAGAGCGTATGCGAGAAATGGCCTTCCATGCAGGAAATATTCATCAAACAAGTAACGAAAGGAGACGAACAATGAACAAAATGTGGATTATAGCCTTTCACGAGTTTACCACACGTGTAAGGAACAAGTCGTTTATCATCATCACCCTCATCACGCCCTTCATCATTGCCGCCATAGCTGCCGTTCCCTTCATACTCGGGCAGATTGGCAACGACGGTCAGAAGACCGTGATGGTGCACGATGCCACGGGGCACTACATCTCCCTTTTCAAGAACAACGAAAGCTATGCGTTCGTGCCGATGTCGGATGCGGACTTCAGGAACTACAACAGCAACAACGCTGACGACTCGCCGGCACAAGCCGTGGTGGACATCAAAGCCGACCTTGCGGCCAACCCCAAGGCGGCAAGCATCGTCTCGAAGGAACAAGTGCCCACAAGCCTTACCTCCTACATCACGGATGTGCTCAACGAACAAGTGCGCAAGGACAAACTGGCGCAGACGGGAATAGAAAGCCTTGACAGCATCATCACAGACATACAGTCGAGCGTAGAGGTTGCAACCTACAAGCAAGGCGAGGACGGCAACGTGAGTTTTTCAAACACGGAAATAGCCATTGCCTGCGGTTTCCTCTTCACCACGCTCATCTACATGTTCGTGATGTGTTACGGAGCCATGGTGCTACAAAGCGTGTCGACGGAAAAGACGAACCGCATCATCGAACTGATGATTTCAAGCGTAAAGCCTTTCCAGCTCATGATGGGCAAAATCATAGGCATGGCGTTTGTAGGTTTTGCCCAGCTTGCCCTTTGGGCGGCGCTCTTCTCGGCAATCATTACCATAGTGGGAGCGGTTACAGGCATTTCGTTCTTCGCCGGCGGGCAGATGGATTCTGCCATTGCCATGCAGCAAATGGCGGGCGGCGCTACGGCATCGGCCTCTACCATTGACCCTCAGATTACGGAAATGATCCATGCCGTACAATGCGTTCCCTGGGTAGAACTCATCGTGATGTTCATCGTCTATTTCGTTGGCGGCTACCTTCTCTACGCTTCCTACTTTGCCGGTGTGGGAGCGTCGGTAAACGAATCGCAAGACTCCTCGCAGTTCATGCTGCCCGTGACGCTCGTGATGCTTTTCGGCTTCTATGCCGCACTGGGTTCGGCCGAAAACACCGACGGACCGCTGGCCTTCTGGACTTCCATGATACCGCTCACCTCGCCCATCGTGATGATGATACGCATCCCGTTCAACGTTCCGCTTTGGCAGGAAATCCTCTCCGTCGCCCTACTCTACGGCACAGCCTTCTTCACCATATGGACAAGCGGCCGCATCTACCGCGTGGGCATTCTCATGTACGGCAAGAAGCCTACATTCAAAGAGCTGGCGAAGTGGATTACGTATAAATGATGGCAGCAATCAGAAGAAATGCATTACTATTCAAGCGTTTGAGTTTGTAATGCTATTTTTGATGCGAAGCGCTTATTTGTCAAAACGGGAGTCTTGCCCCCATGCGCTTCGCCCACAAAATACCACTCGAACAATAACTAAAGGCGGCAATCTGTTCTTTACAGATTGCCGCCTTTAGCGTATATCGATGTGCGCCCACGTTACTCTTTCACGTCCTCGAAATCGACATATTCGCCCTCGTCGTGGCCGAATATCTTGCCGCCTTTGCGCGCATTGTTGCTGCCTTCGTGATGGGCATTGCCTGAATGCATGTGGGCATAAGGGTCATTGGCGGAACTGCCGGAAGATGTCGTATTTGTCCACGGGCCTTGGCGTTGAGCTGAAGCACGGCGTTTGGTTCCGCGCAGGTCTATGCCGAAGACGGCGCGCACCAGATAGCTCACGATGGAGCCGAAAAATGCCACAACAAAGAAGATGAAGGCTATGAAGAGGAGAAAAAGGACGTAGAGTACAGACATGGGGAATGGGGATGACTTGAAGTTCTAAAGAATGGGGTGAATTGAATGTGCATGAAAGAGCTTTAGCCACAACGTTTTGCGCAAAGCAATAACTTTCCATTAGCTTCAGAGCAAAACGCGTGCCACACACCGGCGGCAGTTCTTAATAAAACATTAGGCTTGCAGTTTTCTCTTTCAAAACCACCGTCAATCCTTGGAACGGGTAACGACATTTTGCACCACTGAGCACAAAACGTATGCCACGATGATGGCGGAGAAACCGCCCACTCCTATCAAGAAAAGGACTATGAGGCTAAAAAGGATAAAGCCGTAGCGCAATGCGTTGGGGCGCAAGGCGAACGTTTTAAACTTGAGCGCGAACATAGGTATTTCGGCAACGAGCAACCAACAGCTCAAAAAGATGCCTACAACAAGGCAAAGGGCAAAAGTCTGAGACGTCATCAATTCGCTTCTTCGCACTTCATTGGCCATTGCAGCCCAAAAGAGCGCATTGGCTGGAGTGGGAAGACCTATAAAAGAGGTGGTCTGACGCTCGTCGAGATTGAACTTCGCCAGACGTAAAGCCGAAAAGGCGGCAATAAGGAAAGCAACGTAAGGGAAATAGGCTACCACGTTTGCAGGCACGCTTTCGCCGAGGACGTGGTTGTCCACGAGCAATGTGCGCAAAAGGGAAAACACAACAGCTGCGGGTGCAAAGCCGAAGGTGATGTCGTCGGCAAGAGAGTCGAGTTCCTTTCCTATGGGCGACGACACGTGGAGAAGGCGTGCCACAAAGCCGTCGAAGAAATCGAACACGGCACCGAGGATGATAAAGGCGAGTGCCACGGTGTAGCTAAAGTGGAAAGCCATGAAAGTGGCTATGCAACCGCAAATAAGGTTGCAGCAAGTGAGGGTATTGGGGATATGCTTCTTCATTTCCTTATAGAATTAAGAGCAAACAAGTCCAATGAACGAGCGTTCTTTTCTCCGTTCTTTTTGAGGGAACAGGCATAGAAGCGCGTCTTTCACTGGACTTGCTTGACGGGGGTCATAATGTTTGTTTTGTAAGTCCCGAATGGCCAGGACTTCGTGAAGGGCATCAAGGGAGTTTGGCTATGACGGTTTGGTTGCCCACGGTAGCTTGGTGCAGTTTGACGAGCACCTCGGAGTCGAGAGGCAGATAGACGTCGACGCGCGACCCGAACTTGATGAAGCCCATGTGTTCATCGATGTAGCAGTCCTCATCCTCACGCGCATAGGTGACGATGCGGCGCGCTACGGCACCGGCAATCTGACGCACAAGCACTTCGTGGCCGTCGGGCGTTTGAATCACCACGGTGGAACGCTCGTTTTCGGTGCTTGCCTTGGGGAGCCAGGCTTTATGGAAGTTGCCGTTGTGGTGAACCACTTTCTTCACGTATCCTTCCACGGGGAACCAGTTGGCATGTACGTTGGTGACGGACATGAAGATAGAAACCATCAAACGGCGGTCGTGGAAGTATTCGTTTTCCTCCACTTCCTCTATGACCACTACGCGTCCGTCGGCTGCTGCCACCACGGTCTTTTCCACATCGCCGTTGAACTGGCGTATGGGACAGCGGAAGAAGTTTACTGCTATGGCGTAGAGCACAACGCACACGGCAAACACACACCAAAAAGGTATGAGCGTGACATCGCGCAGAAGAAAATAGAGCAACGCGTTTACTACTACCAGCGCTGCGAAACTTTTCCTCAGCAATTGTGTGCCCTCGCTATGAAGACGTATGTTTTTTAACCTGCGGGTTCTAACCATCTGTCAGTTTGTTCGTAAGAAAATTGGGAGTCTGCTATGAAAAACATGCTTTATATCCGTGCAAAGTTAAAAACTTTTTTCTATTGCGCAAAATTTGCTATCTATCTGACTATGTATGCACGGCGTATGGGGGCGCAGCACGGATAATTTCTTGAAACGGGCTCGCAAACGTGGCATGTTCAGTGAATGTCAAAAAATAACTTGAGCAGTTTTTGATTCGAGATATGTGCCACGGC
>CAVJJO010000052.1:0-18934 GCA_963649665.1 Bacteroidaceae bacterium
CTCAAGGCCCAATACGTTGGGCCTAGGGATAATTTAAATTTGCTGCCTTGGAATTCTTACGGCGTGCCTTGGAATTTTTACAGGGTGCCTTGGTTGATTAGGCCGTGTAGAGCGTGACGTTTTGAAAACGTCACCTCCATAGGCGGCGATTGAGCCGTGTAGAGCGTGAGGTTTTGAAAACGTCACCCCCATAGGCGGCGATTAGGCCGTGTAGAGCGTGACGTTTTGAAAACGTCACCTCCATAGGCGGCGATTGGGCCATGTAGAGCGTGACGTTTTGGAAACGTCACCTCCATAGGCGGCGATTGGCCCGCGCATGGGGGCTAGGTTTTCAAAACGTCGCGCTCTACACGGCGCTTTCGCACTCATGCCCCTTCGAAGACTTCGGGTGCGGCTTCGGAATTGATGGGGATGGCGATTTGCGGAGATGGGTCGGGTTGTGGGGGATTGGGGGTATCGTCGGAGGAGTCGTCGATAAGTTCGTAGGTGTCTACGGGATAGAGCCCCATGAGCCCAAAGTATTTCTTGACGGTTCCTTGAAGGTAAATGTGCTGACCAAGGATGTCGGGGTTGTCCACGAGATTGAGTTCTTCGCGCTCTGCGGAATTGGACTTGAGCTGGCAAGCGGCAAGGGGCGTGTCGTCGTCGATCTCAAGTGTGTCGGCAATGACGATGTTGCTGCGCACTTCGCTTTCGGTGGGCAGCCCTATAGTAAAGCCTTTGGACGAGGTGCCCGTGGCATAACCTACGATGTAGCAACGCACGGTCACGTAGTCGCCCGCTTCAGCACTGAGCAATTGCGACACACTGAGTACGCCTGAAGTGTCGATTGTGTCGTTTTTCTCGGTTTCGCCCTTGTCTTTATCAGTATTGCTGGTAGGAAGTTCTATGTCGCCACACGAAACGAGTGCATAGATGGCGAACAAAAAGAGCAGATATGGTATGCGATAAAAGGTTGCAGTCACGATGTTTGTTTTTGGGGGAAGGGTTGAAACTATTCGCACGAACCTTTGACCGTTTCGTGCATTGCAAACTTACGTATTTTTCGGTAGTTACAAAAATAGCCGCCAGACGAATCTGCGGCTGATTGTCTGGCGGCTATAATTATGGGATTGACGTCGGGAATGCGTTATACGTTGGCAGTGGTGAGTTCGGGCACAGGTACGCCGGAACGCAAATTGCGAATGAGTTCGTTTGGCGTGCAGCCGAAATAGAGGCGGCAAAAACGGATGAAGTTGCTGGGAGAAGAAAAGTTGTGCGCTTTCATGAGTTTCTTTACAGTCATCAAGGGTTCGGAGGCCGTTTCGCGTACGGAATTGGCGCGGCGCTGCTGCATCCAGCGATGTACGGACATACCGAACTCGCGGTTGAACTGCTTGTAGAAATTGGTGCGACACATGCCGGTGCGTTCAATGAGTTCGTCGATAGACTTTACTTGGTCGCAATACTTCATGATGGTGTTGCGGAAGTACTGTTCACGGCAAATGAGGCTACGGAAGAAGGCAAGCACCTTTACTTCGGGGAACGACTGGAGCATGAGGTAGAACGACTCGTTGACTTTCTGCTCCATAAGCCATTGCGGCATTTGGTTGTTGCGAACGAGGTTGTAGGTGAAAAGGATGTATTCGCGGAAAAGTCCGTCGATGACCAGGGGCTGATTGCCCTCGCCGGTGTAGACGGTACACATCTTATACATGCGTGTGAGGTATTCCGAGATGTCGCTGTTGAGCGCTCCAAAGCTGTGGAGGAGAATGCAAGTCTCGCTGTCGCAACGCATGCTGAACGTTTGACTGAAAGGCACGAAGAGCATTTCGTTGGCAGTGAGGTAGCCCATCTTTCCATCAAGAGCGTACTTTGCCGACCCTTTAAGGATGGTGACGATGTGGTTTTTCTGCATGTTGCCTTTCGTAAGTTTCTCTCCGTTTTTCATGGAAAATGCCCGATAGCCTTCAAAACCCGTCATGAGGTCGGTGTTTCGATGGGCTGCAGGCGAAAATTGCACATCGAGGCAATTGAACGGTGCCTCAATAGCAAGTTCTGCGGGATTGTTCATTTCTCTCTTCTTTTAAAATGTAAAAAATGGATCTGCCGGATGCAACGAATGACCTTTGTTCGGGCGGCATGTACTTTACGTTTGAAAAGAACAGGACACAACACGCCATACGCTTCTTGAGCCGCAAAGCATAATGGATGGACGCGTCAACGTCGATTTGTCAAAAAGGTAAAGTTACTCCGTTGCATAACAGATTCTTTAAAAAGCGTCATACAAATTGCCTTTCGTACTTTGCGTTGGGTAAGATGGGTACAAAAAGGCAACCATTAACAACGATTTTTACTTCTCTCTGCTGCAAAAGTATATAAGTTTTCGGAAAGAGAGAGAAAACCTTCGCAGAAAAATCCGTTTTTCAGTGATTATAAGGTGTATTGCGTGTGTTTTTACACGATTGTGTATGATTTAGAACACTAACACGCATTCCATAACAAAGAAAGGAAGAATTGGATTTGATGTATGGATAAACAAATCCGGCAATGCACCGAAGGTACATTGCCGGACTATATTAAGGGTGGTTCTTTTTTATCTTGAAAACTTCACGCTTTTTCCGTCCACCTGCAAGATGTAGGTACCTTGCGGCAGATTGGCAGTGGAGAGAGAGACCACACTTTGCGACTCGGGTACGGAAATCTGACGGACGAGCATGCCCGAGGCGTTGTAAAGGCGAAGGGGACTATGTGCGGCAGACTTGGCGAAGAGAACTTCGAGGTTGCCGCTTTGGTCGACGTTCACACTGAAAGGCGCTGCCGAAGAAGAGACGGGCGACTGTATGCCTTGCGTTTTGAGAATGTACTTCAAGCCTGCCCATGCGTCGAGTTTTCCGCGACCCCAATGTGCGGTGTCGGTGGGGTTGACGCCTTCGGCACAACTGTTGTCGAGCACGTCGCGCAACTGTTCGGGAGTGAGCGTGGGGTTTGCTTCAAGCCAAAGCGCCACGGTGCCCGCCATGAAAGGAGATGCCATGGAAGTTCCTTGCATATATCCCCAATAGGAAGTATGGCCGTTCTGCTCCAGATATCCAGCAATGGCTTCGCTCGCAAGACTGGTGGAATTTCCGTTCAGGCAAGAGATGAGCACGCAGCCGGGGGCGCAAACATCGGGCTTCAAGCGTCCGTCGGGCAACGATCCGGCAGCGGAGAAGGAGGAAATGCCGCCGAGCGTTTCGTCGAGCACGACGGTCGACGAGCCTTGGGGCGAGTAAGAAGTGCGGGTGGTGTAGGCTCCCACGGTGATGATGCGTTTGCCCGTACCGCCTATTTCTGCTACGGTGCAGTCGGTGTTGCCCTTCGTGAAGCCTTCGTTGTCGTCGGTGTTGAACTGCACGTAGGAGTCGTCTGCCCAAGCGTGCACTTTGCTGTCGACAGAAGCGGGCTCTATGTAGAGCGCCAGACCATAACCTGCACGCATGCTGGTAAGCGCGAGTGAGACGTAGGCATGCGGACGGGAGTTGAGCGGATTGACTTCGGTGACGACGGTAACGGCACCCTTGGCATTGCGCGTGGTAATCTCGTAGGTATCAGTAGTTGCCGTGGTGAGTGCATCTATTAAAGGCGACTGGTCAACCACTTCTCCGGTGGAAACCTTCACAATGCGGAGCTGCACCTTAAAGGCTTGGTTCTTGGTGCCCCAAACGTCTATCTCGCCGCCATAGTCGAGCGTGGAAAGCGACGATTTATAAGCCACAAGGGTAGAGATGGGAGTGCCGTCGGTAGTTGCCACATGGATGGGGTCGGCACCGAAGTTTCCTGCCGAACCTACTATGATGCGTCCTTCTCCCTGAAGGGAATCGGTGAGGGCATCGAAGATGGAAGAGCCGTCGTGCGGACCGATGGGCGTGCCGAGACTGAGGTTTACGACACAGGGCTTGTTGTTGGCTTTGGCATAGTCGAAGGCATAGGCCACGCCTTCGGCAATGCTGACATTGTCGGTCGTTGCATTCTTTTTGCTGACCATGACGATGTCGGCTTCGGGTGCTACCCCACCCCATCCGTTTCCGCAATCGCGACCGGCTGCTATGCCTACAACGTGGGAACCATGGGACGAGGTGGTCACGTCGCCTTCGGCCTCAGCCATTTGTTCCGGCGTGGTGAGTTCGGTGCCGTAGCCGTAAGCAGCGGGCGCCGTACCTTTATCGTAACTCTGTTCCCACACACGGCGTATGCGGGTGGCACCGTCGGCATCGCAATAGGCGGGCTGACGATAGTCGAAACCGGCATCGACCACACCAAAGACTGTTCCCTTACCTGTGTAGGCCTGGGGCAAATCGTTTCCGCTATGTACAAGGTCGACATGAGCTTCGGGAATGGCTTTATCGAGTTGTGCAGCGGCAGCGGTAGGGCCTTCTATGTAGGTCACGCCGGGAAGTGCAGCCACTTCCGACACTTTGTTGACGGGAATGCTTGCGGTAAGCATATTGCCCACGTGAAGACGCACGCTGACGCCCATTTTCTTCAAGGCGTCTACCACGTCGTCGGCATTGATACGCAGAAATGCCGACACGGAAGCATCGGCGGAAGAACGCATGGCGCGCGCTTGCGAGAGTTGCAGCTGGAGTTTGGGGGAAATCTTAGTCACTTGCTGAGCCGCCACGGGCATGGTGAGCGCAGCAAGGAGTATGCATGAGTAAAAATGCTTCATTCTGGAGTCTGTATGTTTTATGGTGTTGCAAAGGTAAGGTTTTAGGGTGAAAAGGGGGAAAAAGCGGTGCTATTTTCCTAGAAGAGAGGAGCCGATTGTCAATATTTTGTCACAGAATTTCATCATAATTCTTTTGCAACATACTGAAACAAAAAGAGTTGCAAGCCCAACCGAAGGACTTGCAACTCTTTTTTCCGTGTCTGAAAATCGATTATTTCACGACAACCTTGGACGACTGTCCGTCTACGCGAACCACGTAGACTCCTTTTCCGAGCTGAACAGCGCCCGTGCCGGTGAGGATGCCGACTTGTTTACCCGAGAGGTCGAACACTTCGGCCTTGCGGTAAGAACCGTTGACGTAAAGCTGGTTGCCATTTACGAAAGCGTAGGCACGCTCTGCAGCAACCGTAGCATGGTCTACCCCCTCCGTTGCGCCGCTAGTGGTAACGGGAATGGTGTTGGCATTATAGACCACGCAGGTAAGGGGAGATTTTGTGATGTCGCCCACGAAAGCCACAACGTTCATGTTAGCGGGAACAGCAAGCAATTTAGCGTTTGAATAAGAAGATACTATTGAATCGGGAATCTCGTACTCGTAGGTCTTGGTGAGGGTTTCACCTTCATTGAGTTCTATCACCTCGCCCCATGCGCCGGTCAAGCAAGTACGGAGCGCATGGTTGTGGGTGTAATAGCTGCCGCCACCGCTCTGATAGCCTACAACACCATCTTGTGTGAGATAGACATTGAGCGTGTGCTTCAACGTTTCAGACGTAGTGGAGGGAAGACGATAGGTGTGCATCACTACTTCCACAGTGCCCTTGCGGGTTGTTTCGTCAAAGTTGTTGTTGAGTCCCACGCTGATGTAGGGTTCTGTCTTGTCCTGAAGTTTGATGCCCGGCGTCAATCCTTCTGCCAAACCACCACCACCATTGCCAAACACTACGGTAGAGAGGCCAGATGCATAAGGTGCGCGGTTTACCATACCTGCCGGAGCATAGGAATTATTAGAGTTGAAGAACCAAGAACCAAGAGAGAAGCTTTCATTTACGGCAAAGATGTCACCATTTGTTCCGGTCAAGTAAGTGTGATGGGCCACTACAACGAAATCGTCCTCGCGTCCCTTTACGGCTGCGTTGATGGCCACATCGCCGTCGGGACAGTTGCCGCAAGCCTGGCCGGTGAACTTTTCTATGAGTATGCGCTTCTTCATGTCGGAAGGATAAACATAGATGTTTGAGTCCTGTGCATTGTCTGAAGCGTCGGCATCGGCAGTTCCGTTGACGGACGAAACGTTTACGGAGAGTTTCATGTTGCCAACGCTCTCAGGCTTTACGTTGTCAAGATTAAACTGATAGGACGTATTCGGATTTACCTTGAGGTCTTTGTACTCATGCGTCACAGGGGCCTCATCGCCAACTTGTGTGGTGAAGGTAAGGCTGGTGATGGGGGTATTGCCGAAGTTGTAGAGTTCACCCAAAAGTTCGTAGGAGTTGGAAGCCTTATAGTAGTTGGAGGTACTGAAGGGTTTTACCACCACGTCGGCTACGGACGATGCACCGTCTACAATGAACTTGAGTGCGGGAGCACCATAGCCTTTGGTTGAAACGTCAATCCACGAACCGTCGGCATATGCCCAGCTTGTGCCTTCGGCAAAGTCGTAAGTGTTGTCGTAGAGACTGGGCTTTCCGCCGTTGGCTTCAGTGAGCGAAAGCGTGTAGCCAATATAGAATTCCGAGCCGTCGAGTTCTACGGGGGAAGAGAAATTCAAATCGATGTAGTTGCCGGCACGATAGTTATTGGGAATGGAAACAGAGGCTTCTGCCACAGGTGTGCCGCCAAGTTCTTTGGTAAGGAATATCTTCATGTTGCTGACCTTACGCGTAGAAAGCATGGTGCGTACGCCGGAAACGTGCTTGCCCGCAAGCGAAGCTGCCTTTGAGGCGGGAATGTGAATGGCGGCGCCATATGCGTTTTCAGTGGTGCTGAAACCGATACCGGCACTTTTGTTGATTTCAACGTCGTCGTTGATGTAGCCGATATAGGTCTGTGCCATTGAGCCGAGCGGGAAAATCAAGCCCGCTGCCAACAACATTTTGTGGAGATGTGTCATTTTGGTTGAAAAGAAATAATGCTTGTACTTGAATGGAGGCGGCATCGTGCGTATGTGAACTGCGATGGCCGCTTCGCTTTTGTTACAAAAAGAAGAATCAGGCATGCAGCACATGCTCGCGCTGCACACTTGATTCTTGTTTATAGTATCGTTTCGTTTAGAAAACGAGTTTGCGGCTCATGGTCGTACCGTCGGCCTTGGCGATGCTGAGGACGTAAGTGCCCTTGGGCATACCTGCCACGGGGAGCACGTTGCCGGAAGCGGCGGCTACCTTTGCACCAGTTGCGCTGTAGAGGGTGAGCGAAGTTACTTCGGTGCCCGTTACCACGATAGTTTGTGCATCGGCAGAAACCTGGATGGCATCGGCAGTAACGTCGTTGATGCCTGAAGTGGTGTTGATGACGAATGCCGTAGTGGCAGAAGTGGTGTTGGTGTCGTCGTTGAAGAGCGTGCGCACCTTGAGGAGGTGACGGCCCTCGTCGGCAATCTGCGTGGAGTACTCTGTTGTGGTGAGCATGTCAGCATTGTGCTGCTTACCGTCGATGAGCACGTTGTAGCCCTTCACGCCCAGGTCGGTGCTTTCAGTGGTACCGAGCACGAGACCCATCATCCAGTTGGCATTCTTGCTTTCGCCAGAAGCGGAGAGCGAGGTCCAGGATTCCATGTTGCCGTCGTCGGAATAGAGGTCGGTAACACCCTGACGGGCCAGCTGGTCGTCCATACCGAGGGGAGCTTCATTGGCGGCAACGTCGTAAGCGTCTACGATGAGCGCGTATTCGCTGTTGCGGTCAAGCGCGATGGGGGTAGGAAGCTGCACTTCGTTCCAAGTACCGGTGGTGAAGTCGTCCACTTCAAGTTCGGCAACTTTCGTACCGTCCTTCTCCACATAGAGCGTGAACACGGCATCGGCCAAGGGATAGAAACGTACGGCAGTAATCTGCTCACCGTCGTAGGGACGAATGTCGGAACCTTCGTAAAGGGTCTTCATCGCATAACTGTAGTTGTTGCTTTGCGTACCTACCACACCGCCGGTGTTGGTGTCGGAGCAGAACTGAAGCACCTTGCGGTTGTCGTCCTTCACGGCGTTCCAGGTGGCCTTCACGTCATTACCGGAAACGAACACCTGCACGTTCTGTGCGGTAAAGGCCGAACGGTCTGCCGCTACGGTGAGTTTCGTTTCGCTCTTGGGACCTTCGGTATTGTCGGCATACACGGGCGACACGGCGTAGGTGTGTTCACCATCGGTCTGTCCCTTGAGCATATAAGTCAGAGAAGATGTGGTGGCAACCTTTTGACCGTCGGCATAGAGTATGTAGGAAGAGGCTTGGTTTGCAGAACTTTCGGCAGTACCGAAGCTGATGCCGGTGGCCCAGGCGGTTTCGTACATGTAACCTGCTTCGTCGCTATCGTCGCCATATTTCTCAGGGTAACGGCAACGGTCGTACATGCAGTAGAAATCTTCTTCGCTACCTTCTTCCATATTCACGCGATGCATGAGGTCGGTGTAGCCGGGCTTACAAATGCCGTAGTACATACCTTGCACGCTGTAGCTGGAAGCATTGTCGTAAACGTCGGCTTCAACGCCTATTACAATGTCCTTGCCTGCGGGAATGGCAAAGGGAGTAGTGAGTTGCACATAGTTGTTCTGACCATTGACGAGGCTTGAAGGTGCAACGTCCTGTGAGTAGAGTTTCGTCTTGAGGTCAGCAGCATCGTAGATGTTTACCTTCCAACCCTTCACGGTAGACATGGGGTAGAAGTTCACGCCGGTGATGGAGAGTCCCTTTGCGGCATAGGTGGAGAGGAGTTCGCTGTCGTAGCGCACGCCGCTCTCGAAACTATAGGAACCGCCGCCGATGCTGACGATGGTGCCGCCTTCAGGATAGTAGGAATAGACGGCATCGTTGGAGAGGGGCTTTTCCCAGTAGAGGTTTACGTTGTTCAAACCGCGCTGGGCAGCGGTGAAACTGCGTGCCGAGGCTACTTCCACGGGAGCGAGCGTGGCAGTAGCTGCTTCGGAAGCATCAGAAACAGATGCTTCGTAAACGGCCTTCACGGTGTATTCGTAGTTGCCGTCGGCAAGGTTCTTGTCAATATATACGGAGTCGGTTCCGGTATAGACGAGTTCGGAACCGCGATAGAGCTGGTAGTTTTTCACAGCCTCCTCGTTTGCCAAGGGCTTGAGCCAAGAGAGCTTCACGGCACCTGCACCGGCAAGTGCTTCTGCCTTGAGGGCAACAGGTGCAGGGTTGGTGGTGTTCTGGTTGAAGCGAACGGCAATGGAACGGGGCACGTTGTCGGCATCGTAAACGATGGCCGTGATGGTGTTCTCGTCGTCGTCGATACCGATGGCCTGCACAAGGGAGGGATACTTGCTGAGGTCTACGCCTTTGCCCGTAAGATAGTCGGAGAGTTCGTATTCCACACCGTCCTTGATGATGGCAGCGCTATAGTTCATGAAGGAAACTTCATAGTAACCGACGATGGTACCGTTGTTGTTGATACGGTAGAAGTCGTAAGCGCTGTGCTTGCTGGTGTCAATGAGTCTCTTGTAACTCTTTGTGGTAAGGTCGTACACGCCGCCGTCGAGGAGCGCCTTGGTTCCGTCGGAACTGATGTTGCCGGCTACAGCCCATGGTCCGCAAACGTCGTACATCGGCATGATGGAATCGGTCGGCGAAGCCCAGATGCAAGCCGTACGGTTTTTCTTCTCGGGCTGAGTGGTCCAACCGGTGGCAACGCCATTGTCGGCAATGCCGTAAATGACGCCGTCGGCGTTGTTGATGTACTGGGTCATCTCCCCTGTCTCGATGTTCCACGACACGGGAACGTACTTCTTGTTGATGTTGACGGCACCGCCCATAAGTTTCCCGTTCGGGCTTATGGCGAAGGCGATGGAGCCTTGCGTGGCATCGGTGGGCACGTCAACCAGGGAGTGTTCCACGTGGTGCCATGAACCGTTTGCCCAATAGCCGGCCACTTCTATGGTGGCGTGGTTGTCCGTAGCATCATCGTCTTCAAAGAAACCGGCTACGACACCGTTGTTGGACACGGCGCAAGCGGTACTTTTCTGAGCCTGTGAAGAGAGTTCGCGTACTTCGCCGGTGACGAGGTTCCAAATAAAACCGCGGTAGTAACCGTCGTTGATGTTGCCGCAAGCCCACTTTCCGTTGGGGGAAAGACCGGTCACCTGATACTCGTTGAGCACGTCGGGACTTTGAAGAACAATCGGCTTCTGCGCATAGAGTGAACCTGCGGTGAGGACACCTGCACAGAACAGGGGTAGAAACTGTTTCATTTCTTCGATTGGATGTTATTTTGTTGATTAGAATTCAGATTGGCATGAGCTATTCCTTGTCTACGGGAAAGCCCTGTTTAGCAATTGTGCATAAAATCCGGTTGCAAATATCGGGAAAAAAATCGTTTTGTCTAAGTATCTTACGGCTTTTCAGACGAAACGTTAACATTTGTCTACGAATAAAGCGCAAGATGGTAGCATCAATGGGTGTAGAACGAACTTACGGAGACTTTTGCATGAATGCATCACGCGAAAGTCTCCGTAAAGAACATATTGTAGAAAAGGACTTGCGCGCTTCGCATCTATTTTGCACAAGCTTTTTAATCCTGACTACTTCGCCATCTTGCTTACGGCTGTTGCCCCCGAAGCGGAAACGGCACGAACGATGTAAGCGCCTGCGGGGAGATGCGAGAGGCTGAAGGATGAGGACGAAGAGCGAAGCACTTCCTTGCCGTCTGCGCTGAAGACGGTGGCAACGCCTTGCTTGCCGTCGGGATAGGCCACAGAGCAACGCGTAGAGTTGAAAGCAATGCGGGGAGCAGCGGAAGGAGCGCTTTCTGCCTGGGCTATGCCGTCGCTCTTGCCGTCCGTCACGCCCATCACCGCGGCATTGATGATTTCGCCGGTGAAATTGTTGAGCACATAAGCTACCAACTTCAAGTTTGAAGCGTCGGCGTTGGATATGCCCGAGGGCAAGGCGAGTTGATAGTCGTAGGTATAGGTCTTTCCTGCCTCAATGGTCGCGGGCATGCTTTCCTTGAGTCCCTTGAAAGATGCATTGGTGTTGTCGTCTGCAAAACCGCGGGCAATGGATTTGCAGAAATGGAGCGTGCCGGGCACATTCTGCGGCAGATAGTAATACTCGTTGTTCTGCTGAACCGTACAGTTGTTGGTCTGACGGATGGGACATTCCACTTTCTTCTCCACAAGGGCAAAGCCCCAACGATAGCGATTGGCAGAGTTGTCGAAATCGTAGGCGAATGTTGCGGAAGCCGTTCCGCTGAGGGTCGTGCCGGAGAGGTTGGCGGACTTGAGTTCGGCAAGCGCATAGCACGATTTTGCAGCAGCGTTGGAAAGCGTCTGCGTGTCGCGTGTGTCAGTCTGGGCGGAACTGTAGATGTGGTTGTAGTAAACGGTGGGATAGTTCACCACATGCACGTTGTTGAGATAGCATTCGTCGTAGAGCAGACTGGACTCGGGCATGGTACTGGTACCGCCGTAAGCTACTATTTCTATCATCTGGTCGCCATAGCGGTGCTCCATTGCGTAAAGCACGGGATCCATGGCGGGACAGGAGTTGCACCAAAGCCCGGTGAACTTTTCCACCACCATGGTGCGGGGATAATTGGAACAGAACACGCTGTCGGAAGCCAGGGCGTAAGCGTTTCCCTTGTCGTCCACCGCCGTCACGCTATAGGTAGAAGCGGTGTTGAGCTTGGCGGGGATGTCGAACTGCCAGGCAAGACTGTCGTTCGTGGCGAGTTCTGAGCTTTCGGGAACGAGCGTCTGCACAGAGCCGTCTGCCAACGCACAACGGAACTCGGCGATTTTCACGTCACCACCCACGTTCCATGCCCAGCCTTTCACGGACACCGTACCGGCAGCATTGAGTTCGGCAAAGCGGGGCGTTTCGTCGATGCCCTTGAGAGAAGCCGCGGAGAGTTCGCCTACGAATACGTCGTCCACGGCAAGGAGATATTTCTGTTGGCTGGTGTGACGGAATGCCACGTAGACCTTCTGACCTTTATACTTGGCAAGCGACACCATGTGGTGCTGCCACCAGTAACTTTCGGCATCGGTAGAAAAGACGGTTTCGTAGGATTCGAGGTCTTCCTTGTCGGTACCCACGAGCACTTCATAGCTTTCGGGCATATCGTGGTGCGCACTCTGGGCTTTCCACGTGAGCCACATGGCATCGGTGGCAATGTCAAGCTGGGGAGTTATCATCCAGTTGTCGGTGGGATAGTCGTAGTTGCGGTGCGAGCAACTGAGCGCCACCTGCGAATAGTTTCCATTTACGCCATCTGCCACGAACCATGTTTTCTGCGGAGAAATCTTCTTGAAGTCGCCAGCCTGCACGGGCATGTCGTCTTCGTTGATAAGCGTGAACTTGGAAATGCCTTTTTCGAAGTTTTCGTCGAGACAAACCTTCTGCGCATTTACCGATACAACGGGGAGAGAAGCGAGAAGTAATGCGGTATAAAGTTTCATGTAATTATTTGGTTGATTCTGAAAACGCCTAAATCCCAGCACCTCATAGAGGCCTGGGATTTAGGGAATGTGTTATGCTTTGGCGCATTGGCGAGAAAGGACTTTACGCAGTCTTTCCTGAAGGTCCAAAACGCCGAAAGAGAGTTTCTTCATCGGGAAATTATTCCAAAATGAGTTTCTTGGCAATCTGCTTGCCATCGGCACCAGCCACCTTCACCACGTAAACTCCGCTGGGGAGCATGTTGAGGTTCACTGATTCCACACCGGCATATTCTCCGCAGAGTGCACCGGAAACGGCATAAACGCTGAGTTTGCCGTAGTTTCCGTTGATGCGCAAGGTACGGCCGGAGAGGGAGAAGTCGGCAGAAGCGGCAATGTTGGAAGCCTCGTCAATGCCAGTGAGCGTATTCATATTGAAAGGAACGGCTTCACTCTTGATGCGGCCAATGTTGTAAACGGCTTCAACGATAACGCTTGTTTCGGCTTCGCCTTCGGCAGACCACTGAAGGTCGTAGGCCGGTTCCACGAGGAATTCACCACCGTTGACGGGAGCGGGATTCTTTGTAAAGCTCTTCACATCTTGATATACGTTGTAACCAAGAAGCTTATAGGAAGTTTCGGGAGCATCCCAAGCGAGGGAGAGCGTGTAGTAAGTGTTGTCCTTCGTAGCAGAAGCGCTGCGGATGTTCGTCACAGGCTGAAGTTCGGTATCGAACACAACGGTTACGGGAGAGGGAATGTTGACCGTCACGTTGGTGAGGGAGTTGTCTGCCTGGAGGTAGTAGTCCCAAGTTCCGTTGGGCACTTCAGCGTCGGTGAAGGACACTGCAGTATAGCGGGCGTTGGTGAACGTTGCCTGACCTACGCGCTGACCGTTGCGGTATACGTAGTAAGTGGGGCAGTCCCAGTTGTCGGTGGAAATCTTTGCCGTGATGTTTACGGTGTTGACCTTCTCGGCGTCCTTTTCTACCTTAAACTCAGAAACGGGCGAACCTTCATAAGATTCTTTGTAGACGTTGATGTAAGGACGTCCGGCAGTCCAGCTGGGAGCCTCGCCGTAGGTGTTGTAGGAACTTGTCACCTCGGTCATGGTGTTGCCGTCGGCGCTGTAGTCGTAGTCGGTCTTGGAAGAGGGAACGAAGGCCGAAGTCTTGGAATCCCACTTACTCTTGAGGTACTGCGTGCAGTCGCCGCTTTCGTTGTAGGTCCAAGTTTCCAGATATTCTGCATCGCCCTTTGCTACGGAAACAATGTTGTTGGCATCGTCGCGCTGCACTTCGCCGAACTTGTAAGTAGAACGGGTGAGCATACGTCCGGCAGCATCGTAGGTCATTTCCGCTACGCGCTGGTTGGAAGAGTACTGTCCGTCCTTCACCATGCGCTGGGGAAGGTTGTCCTGACCTTCCACGAAGTCGGAGTAGAAAGCGGTGAAGAGCCATCCGCCGGTAGAGGTCACGGTCTGCTTTTCCTTCACGAGGTTATTGCCGTCCCATTCATAGGCGTAGGTCTTGGTATCGTCTTTCTTTTCCGTGCAGTGGTTGTCGGCGTTGTACTTATAGGTGGTGATGGTGTCGGGAGCAGTCCATGAGAGCTGATAACCCTGGTTGACCTTATATTGCGCCTGAACCTCGGTGAGTAGGTTGCCGTTGTCGTCGTAGGTGTAGGCTACGTAAGAAGTTTCCTGGTAGTCGCCTGCCTTTTCCACTTCCTGTGTGTCGGGGTTATCGCCCATGAGAAGTCCCTTGTTCACTTCGCGAACGAGCTGGTTCTTCTCGTTGTAGAAGTAGGTGGTCACCTTGGAAGCCTGGTTGTCGTTGCCTTCGCCGAGCACGTCGCCCAATTGGCTGCGGGTGTAGAGCACCTTTTCGGGAGTGGCGTCGAACTTCACTGCATAACCCTCAGACATAATTTGGCCGTAATCATTGTAAACGGCTTCTACATAAAGCGTGTGATAGAGGGCGTCTGCTTCAATGCTTGCAGTGTAGGAAGTCTTGTCTGCCGAAATGGGCGAAATGCGGCCTGTATTGGAATTGAGGTTAAGCGGTTGGGCATCGGCATTGTAAGCCATGTCGGCATAGACGTTATAGCTTGCGAGCGTCATGCCTTCCTGTGCTTCGGGCTTGTCCCATTCCAGAGTAAGTTTCCAATAGTAAGCGTCGTCTTGCTTGCTATAGGTCTTTTCTGCCTTGGTGACACGAAGGTTCGTGGCAGCTTTGAGCGGAGCTTTAAGTTCCACCTCAAGCACGTTGGACACGTTGTGCGTAGCCACGGAATCTTCCTGCTGGATGTAGTAGAGATAAGTACCGTTGGGAAGCGTAGTATCTTCAAAGCTAATTTTGCCGTCTACTGCTACGGTATCGCCCACGCATACGCCGTTGCGATAGATATTCCAACGCTCGTCACCCTTTGCCGAAGCAGGAACATCGGCGGTAATCTGGGCGATGTTGATGGCGCCTTCCTTCTGCGTGTACTGGAGGTTTACAGGTGCGGTATTCTTGGTGAATTCGCTGTTGTACGTACGGTTCGAGCTACCGTAGTTTGCCCAAGTTTCCTTGCTGGCGTTGTAGGAAGCGGTGTGCATTTCACGTCCGCCGTCCTCGGTATCGGTGTAGGTGGTACGGCTTGAAGGCACGAAATCGGCCTTGCTATTGTTCCAGTAGCTGTCTACCTGGCTTGTTACGCCCTTGTAATCGTAAGTCCAAGTGGTCTGCATGTAAGGAGTGTCGCTGACCACGATGTCGGAGAGCGCATGCGTATCGGGGTCTACCGTGGCCTTCGTAATCTGGTACTGCGTATAGGTCAACGGACGGTTTTGCTCGTCGTAAGTATATACGCACTTGTATTTCTGCCATTTAGACACGCTGTAGACGGTCTGGGGCACATTGTCTACACCTTCCTTAAAATCAGTATAGAAATAGGTTGTACTCCATGCCCTGGTGTAAGAAGCGGTATCGCTCTGCTCTACCATGTTGTTGCCTTCCCACTTATAGGCATGGCGTCCGGACTGACTGTAGTGATATACTACCTGTCCGGCTTCGTTGTAGGCGTAGCGTTCGGTTACGGCAGGGTCACCGAAAGTAGTACCGTCGGAACTCTTTAGTTGCGTTACGGTGAGGAGATGACCTTCGGCGTCGTAGTTGTACATATCCACGCCCGTTGTCATTTTACCACCTGCCGTCATGAGGTTTGTCACGGTCACGGCAGAAACGAGCGTATTGTTGTTGTCGTAGTTGTAATAAATTACTTGCGTAGGTTTGGGACCGTCAGCGGGCTGCTCGGCGGGATCTTCACCCCATGCGCCCCATATTTCGGTACGCTGAAGAAGAGAATCGCTTGTAGAAGTAGAGCTAACGGCATAATTCGTCAGACCTGCGGGTTTTACCTGTGCAACAGCTGCCATGCTCATCATCGCAGCGAACACGAGTGTCGGTAAGTAACGTTTATTCATACGCCAAAATGTATTTAGTTGATTGTTGTTCGAAAGTGTACTTTTGCTTCTAAAAGTTTAGCTTTGCTTTCTTATTGGGCGCAATTTAGCACTTTTGAAACATTCAGCCAAGCGTTTTGTAGCAAAAAGGATAGTCATCGTTCGTTTTTGTTTACATTCGTTAGAGGAAATGGGTAACTACTCAAGTGGTTGTAAGCGTAACTCAAGTTTAGAAATTAGACGGGGACGGGCTGAAAGCCCAAAAGCGCCTAGCCCAGGGCAACGCCCTGGGTTAAAGACGTTGCGAGAATGCGCGCTGAAAGCGCAAAAGCGTGTATAGTTTAGTAACGCTTTTGCCCTTTCAGGGCGCAAAGCCGCTGAAAACCGATACCCAGGGCGTTGCCCTGGGCTAGGCGCTTTTGGCCTTTCAGGCCGGTTACTCAAGCGGTAATCGCGGGCGAAGCGCATGGGGGTCAAGACTCCAGTCTTGACAGCTCTACACGAATATGAAAACAAAGAAACCTCCATGCGGCCGCCCTTATCTGTCAAGACAGGAGTCTTGACCTCCATGCGCTGGCGCCCCAAGGGCCGTGTAGAACGTGACGTTTTGAAAACGGCCTCACGGAGGCTTTTGCGTAGCTGCGTTTTGAATGGCCGTATAGAGCGTGACGTTTTGAAAACGGCCTCACGGAGGCTTTTGCACAGCTGCGCTTTGAATGGCCGTGTAGAGCGTGACGTTTTGAAAACGTCACCCCCATGAGCAGCTAAAGACACTCCATGAGCAGTCGAAAACGATCCTTGAACAGTTGGAAAACGCCTATAATGCTATAAAAAAGCGGGTGCCCCATTGCTGGAGCACCCGCTTCGTTAGAGAGTTATGTGTGGTTCTTTATTAGAACTCGTAGCGACGGTCGTTCATCTTGGCCTCGTGGATGGTGAGGTAGTTGAATGCGCTCTGAAAACTGCGCTGACCGATAATCTGAGCGAGCTGCGACTGCTCTGCCTGAGCGTCGAACTTCTCGTCGGTCTTGCTCTGACCCGTTACCTGAGCCATGTAAACGGCACCTGCGCCCTTTACGAGACCGGAAGTCTGACCCTGAGCCGTCTTGGCGATGGCGGCGGCAAGTACCTGTTCGGGAACGCCTACGCCTGTCACGCTGGGACAACCTGCGAACGACTGAGCTGAGAGCGTTGCCATCACAGCGCCCTTGAGCTTCTGCATGTCGTTGATGCTCTTGGCATTCTTGGCAAGGGCGAGGGCCTTCTCAGCCTTCTTGTTCTGCTTCACAATGGAAGTGAGGAATTCCTTCACCTGAACGTTGTCGTAGGGAAGATAACCCTTCTTATTGGTTGCCACTACGCAAGCCACCACGAGGTGGTCGTTGGAACGGCCGCATTCATAGAGGCGGGAAACGTCGCCAGCCTTGGCATCGTCGAAGATCCAGCGTGCGCAGTCCTTAGACTGTGAACCGCCAATCTGTGCGGGGATGAGGTTCTGCGAGGGAGAGTATCCGGGAAGGTCGATGAGCATGTAACCGTTCTTGGCAGCGTTCTTCTCGATGGCGGGAAGGTCTTTGTTCTGCGAAAGGAAACGGTTGAAACGGCTGAGTTCGTCTTCGTAAGTCTTCTTGGAGAAGTCGAGGGGAATCTTCACGATGGCCACGTTGTACTTCGTCACCATCTTCTTGCGGTCGAGCACCTGAACCACGGCTGCGCCCTGTTCGTTGGAAATCACCTGTGCCGTACCTGCTCCAATGTTGTAGAGCGAACGGAGATACATGGCGTTGTCTTCGGGAAGGCCGAAGGTCTCGTACTGGTTGGAGGTCAACCAAACGGAGTCGGAGCGCTGACCGTACTTCTTGGCGAGTTCTGCAAAGGAAGCACCGCCGTTGAGCGCCTTAAGGATGGAGTCGGCCTGAGCCTTGCGTGCTTCAGGAGTAGAAGCCGTGGCACCAATCTGACGATAGAGGATGGAGTCGGGAGCTTCCTGCTTGGCGATGAGCTTGATGGTGTTGATGGTGTTGTCAGAAGCCGAGTAGTAAGCGGCCTTTACAGAACCTACAGCCATTGAGTCGAGGTTTGCGGCAACGTCCGGCATGCGGCTGAAAGCGTTCTTGCTGAGTGCGAGGTCGGAGTACTGCACGCTGGAGTTGGAGGTGCGTACCACGTTGGCCACGTCCTCACCGTTCTGAAGCTGCTGTTGGAAACCTTCAACCTTCTTCATAAGGTCGGCGCGGTCGGCAGCGCTTGCCACTACGTTGACATCGATGAGCTTGATGTCGCGGGTGGGAAGGGGTGAGTAGAAATATTCCTTGTACTGGTCGTAGACTTCCTTGAGGTCGGCATCGGTTACCTGGATGTCCTTGTCTTCGATGGAAGAGTAAGGAAGGGCAGCGATGTTGGCATCCTTCTGGATGCTACGCTCGTCGAAGTTCATCTTGGCAGCCACTTCGTTGGACACGAAGCCCATGGCGAAGAGTGCGGAGAACTTGGTGGAGAGGAGTTCGTTGCGGAGTTGCTTGTCGGTGTACTCCCAGAGTTTCTTAATCTGCTGAATCTGCTCTACTGCGTCGGCGTTGTTGGCCTGCTGAGCCTGTGCAAGCGTCTTGCTGTAGTCCTTGAGGAACTGCTGAAGCGAAGCGAGATCGAAGCGGCCGGTTTGGGGATTGCCGAAGATGGTTGCCAACGTCTGAAGGCTCTGTGCCGTACCTTGGCGAAGGGCTTCCTGCACTTCTCCGTCGGTCACATAGATGCCGAGACCGTCGCACTCGTGCTCAATGACCTTAGTCTGCACAAACTGCTGCCAAACGCGTTCACGAATCTGTTCCGTCTGCTGGTCGGTGAGGTTGCCATCCTGTCCCTGCATACGCATCTGCAGTTTCTGCATGTCGCTCTCTTCTTCGACCATTTCCTGGAATTGCTGAATGTCAATTTTCTCGCCGTAGACAACGCCCACTTGGTTCTGTCCGGCACCGAACTGGTTACGGAAGAATTCGAAGAGCGGCTCGGCAATGAAAGCGAAAAGACCCAAGCCCACGATTACCGCGAGCAATGCGCCTTTGCTTCTGATTTTACCTAATGCTGCCATTTAGATTTTAGTATTTTGTATTATTTGTTTTTATTTCAGTTAAGGGTGGTTCTATGAATTAGCTTTGTCAGATTTCGGTGCTATTTTTCGTCCATTTTGTTTGTGAACGA
>CAVJJO010000053.1:0-18664 GCA_963649665.1 Bacteroidaceae bacterium
TGACCGCCGTGTAGAGCAGTCAAGACTGGAGTCTTGACCTCCATGCGCTTCGCCCCATCACTCGCCTTGCACTATCTTTTCTTCGTCAAGATAGGCTGCGGCTCGGAAGAGTGGGAAAGAAAACAAGTTATTCTTTCCCCCTCTTCACTCGCCTTGCACTATCTTTGCACTCATGACGAAGAAAGCAAAGAAATGGCTTAAATGGACAGGCATTGCGGCAGCGTCGCCCTTCGTGCTCTTTTTCCTTTTGGCCATCCTACTATATTTTCCCCCGTTCCAGCAGTTTGCGGTGAACCGCGTAGCCGCTTCGCTCAGCGAATCCACCGGTGTGGAGTTCGCCGTGGGCGAAGTGCGCCTTGCCTTTCCCCTCGACCTCGCCCTTCACCGCGTCAGCGCCACCGAAAAAGGCGACACGCTCCTCAATGCGCGTTCCCTTCGCCTCCATGTTCAGCTCCTTCCCCTCTTTGAAGGCAAGGCCAACGTGGACGGCGTGGAACTCTATGCCCTTACGCTCGACACGAAAAGCTACATTGCCGACACCCACATAAAAGGCTCTGCCGGCGAACTCACCGCCGCCCTCCACGGCGTAGACTGGAAGAACGAACTCGTGCACGTCGACTTTGCGCGCCTCCGCAATGCCCACTTCGACGTGGCGCTCAGCGACACCGCCGAAAAAGACACTACACCCTCCACCGCCAAATGGCGCATCACGGTGGCCCGCGCCGACGTGAGCAATTCCTACATCGGCCTTTCCCTCCCCGGCGACTCCATGCGCATCCGTGCCAAGGTGGGCAACCTCGCCCTTCGCGGCGGCGACTTCAACACCGGCAGCGGAGCCTATGCCGTGCGCTCCCTGCTGCTCAGCCATTCCGCCGTCAACTACGACCTTCCCCACACCGCACTCTTCCGTGGCCTCGACCCCAACCACCTTGCGCTCAGTGGAGTGGGGCTTTCCGTCGACACCTTCTCCTATTCGCCCGCGGGCGTACTGCGCATGAAGCTCAACCGCGCCATGTTTGCCGACCGCTGCGGACTGAAGGTGCGCAGCGTGAGCGGCAGCGTGTACATGGACAGCACGCGCCTCCTCCTCCCCGATTTCAGTTTGCTTACCCCCACGTCGCGCCTCTCTGCCAGTGCCGACATCGACTTCCGTTCCTTCACTGAAGGCAAGGGCGGACAGTGTGCGCTTGCGCTCGAAGGCTCGCTCAGCCACACGGACATACTCACCCTTGCCAACGGCTACGCCGACCGTTCGCTCCTTCGCGCACTCCCCGCGGCACCGCTCAACTTGAAAGCCAAGGTGAACGGCAACATGGCCCACCTCGCCATAGAAGAATGCCGCGCCGAAATGCCCGGCGTGGCACGCCTTGCCCTTTCGGGCTATGCCGACAACGCGGTGCACAGCTGGCGCAGCGGCCGCGTCAAGTTCGATGCCCGCACCTTCAACCTCAGCAGCGTGCGCCGCATGCTTCCCGCCTCCGTAAGCCAAAGCGTGAACATCCCCGATGCCCTCACCGCTTCAGGCACGGTGAAGTTTCGCGGCGACCAGTACGACGCCGACCTCCGTGCCGGCGCCAGCCCCGGAACGCTCGCCGCAAAAGCCTCCGTCAACCTCCGCAACGAGCGTTACCAACTTGTAGCCACCGCCCACAGTTTTCCCGTAGTTTCCTTCGTGAAAGGCGTGCCCGTGGGACCCTTCAGCGGACGCCTGCGCGTAAGCGGCACGGGCTTCGACGTGCTCTCGCCACGTGCGTCGCTCACCGCCGACGCCAACGTGGGTGCGCTCACCTACGACAAGTATGACCTCAGTGGCATAGCCCTCAACGCCCGTTTGCGTGGCGGCAGCGCAGTGGCATCGTTCACCTCCGACAATCCTTTGCTCCAGGCCAGCGGCACACTCAGCGCCACGCTCGGCGCGAAACGCTACGACGTGGCGCTCGTGGCAGACATTCCTTCCGTAGACCTCCGCCGCCTTGGCGTGAGCACCGACACCCTTGAGTTCTGCACCCACATCGACGTGAAGGGACAGGCCGACAAGGCGTTCACCGCCTACTCCCTCGGCGGCAGCATCACGCAGAACCACTTTACCACACCCCGCCGAAGCACCATGGCGAAGGACATCGACTTCGACTTCGCCACCTCGCGCGACACCACCACGGCACACGTGGCAGCCGGCGACCTCAACCTCGCTCTCGGTGCGCGCGGCACGCTCGACCGCCTCACCGCCGACGCTTCACGTTTCGCCGACGAACTCCTCAAGGAAGTGGACAAGCGTTCGCTCGACCAGGAACGCCTCAAGACGCTGCTCCCCACACTCAACCTCTACGTGGATGCCGGACAGGACAACCCCATCTACAACTTTGCCCGTTTCAAAGGCTACTCCTTCTCCTCCCTCTTCCTCAACCTCGCCACCAATCCCCTCGAAGGCATGAGCGGCGAAGCACGCACGGGCTCCGTCAACGTGGGCGCACTCCTGCTCGACACCGTCAATGCACGCATCGTTCAGGACAGCACCGGCGTGCAGCTCCAGGGCTTGGTGAAGAACTACAAGAAAGAAAACCCCACGCCGCTTGAAGTGCGCCTCAAGTCGTACGTGCTCACCTCCGGCGCCGGCATAGAACTCACCTACCTCGACGCCGACGGCGAGAAAGGCGTGGACCTCGGCCTGCAGGCCGAACTGCAGGACAACGGCGTGCAGCTCCGGCTCTATCCGCAGCACCCCGTGCTGGCGTACCGCAACTTCACCGTCAACAAGGACAACTACATATTCCTCGGAAAGGACAAGAGCATCCGCGCCGACCTCGACCTCCTGGCCGACGACGGCACGGGCCTTAAAATCTACGGCGAACCCAACGACTCCGTCAACGACATCACCCTCAGCGTAAACCGCCTAAACCTCGGCGAACTCTCCACCGTGATTCCCTACATGCCGCAGATAAGCGGCATGCTCAGCGGCGACGTGCACGTGACCGACGACCATGCCAACCAACAAATATCCGCCATGGCATCGCTCGAAGCCTCCGGCTTCAAGTATGAAGGCACCGACCTCGGCGACGTGGGCATCGAAGCCATCTATCTCCCCAAGAACCTTCACGAGCACCATGCCTCGGCATTCATCTCCAGCAACGGTGAAGAAGTGATGGCGTGCAACGGCACCTACTACGACCGCAACGGCGGAGAGTATGAGGGCAACGCCAATCTCCACGACTTTCCCCTGCAGATGCTCAACGGCTTCATGACCGGCACCGACGTGGCGCTCAAAGGCATTGCCGCAGGCAACATCAGCGTGAAAGGCACCACCGACCGCCCCGTGCTCAACGGTTCGCTCGACCTCGACTCCGCCCACATCTATTCCGACGTGTACGGCTTCGACTTCCGCACCGACGAGCAGGCGGTGGAGATAAAGGACAGCCGCATGTACTTCACCGACTACAACCTCTACTCCACAGGAAAGAATCCGCTCGTACTCAACGGTTCGCTCGACATGACCGACTTCAGCCGCATAGCCCTCGACTTCTCCATGAAAGCCAACGACTTTGAGCTGATCAACACGCGCAAGAAGTCGAAGAGCATGGTGTTCGGCAAGGTCTACGCCAACTACCTCGGCACCGTGAAGGGCACGGTGGACAACCTTGCCATGCGCGGCAAGCTTGAAGTGCTCGACCGCACCGACGTGACCTACGTGCTCAAGGACTCGCCCCTCTCCGTGGACGACCGCCTGCACGACCTTGTGCAGTTTGTCAGTTTCAACGACACCACCGCCTCCGACGAAGTGAAGACCGCGGCGGAAGGCGGCTTCGACCTCACCCTCGGCATCAGCATCAGCGACGCGGCACAGTTCCACTGCAACCTCAGCGACGACGGACAGAGCTACGTGAACCTCGAAGGCGGCGGCAACCTTACGCTCCGCATGACGCAGAGCGGCGAGATGCGTATGACCGGCCGCTTCACCGCCAACAGCGGGCAGATGAAGTACCAGCTCCCCGTCATCCCCCTCAAGACATTTGAGCTCGTGCAGGGTTCGTCCGTAGAGTTTACCGGCGACGTGATGAACCCCACGCTCGACATCACCGCCAAGGAACGCACGAAAGCCGTGGTCACCGAAGACGACCGCCAGCGCTCCGTCACGTTCGACGTGGGCGTGAAGATAACCAAGCCCTTGAACGACATGGGGCTTGAGTTCACCATAGAAGCCCCCGAGGACCTCAACATTCAGAACGAACTCGCTTCCATGAGTTCCGACCAGCGCGGAAAAGCCGCCGTGACCATGATGGCTACGGGCATGTACATGACCGATGAGAGCCTCATGTCGGGCTCCGGCTTCAAGGCCAACAACGCCCTCAACGCTTTCCTCCAAAGCGAAATACAGAACATAGCCGGTTCGGCCCTCAAGACCATCGACATCAACTTGGGCGTGGAGAGCGGCACGTCGGAGAAGGGAACATCCACTACCGACTACAGTTTCCAATTTGCCAAACGCTTCTGGGGCAACCGCATCAGCGTGGTCATCGGAGGCAAGGTGAGCACCGGTGCCGACGCGCAGAACTCGGCCGAGAGCTTTATCAACAACATCTCCGTGGAGTACCGTCTTGACCAAAGCGCCTCGCGTTACGTGAAAGTGTTCTACGACCGCGACACGCAGGATCCCCTCGAGGGTCAACTCACCAAAACCGGCGCCGGTCTCGTGCTCAAGCGAAAGACCGACCGCCTCGGCGAACTCTTTATATTCAAACGCAAGAAGAACAAGACCAGCAATGAGTAGAATCCTACAATTCCCTCCATATATATATAGGCTTGCAGCCCCCCTTGCCGCGGCGGCACTCTTCGTGTTCTTCCTTGCGGCATGTTCCACCACTTCCGCCATCCCCGACGACGAGCAGCTCTATGTGGGCATCGATAAGATAACCTACAACGACGACCCTTCCCGCACGCGCAAGAAAGGCGGACGCGACTCCGTGGGCGTCATCACCGCTGTGGGCCATGCCGTGGAAGCCTTGAACGACGTGCTCAAAGGCGGAAGCGTGAACCGTGTGACCGACATGCTCGCCCAAAACAAGAAAGACCTCACCAAAGCCGAACGCAAGGCGTTGCGCGAAGAGCAGAAGAAAACCGAAGCCGACTTTGCCACCGCCAAAACCGAAGTGGAAGCAGTGCTCGCCTATCCGCCAAACAATGCCCTCTTTGGTTCGTCGTATTACCACTCGCCGCTTCAGATAGGTCTGTGGATGCACAATGCTTTCTACGACAGTAAGGACGGACTGGGGAAATGGCTCTTCAATCATTTCGGCACCGAGCCCGTGCTCGTGAGCAACGTGAGTCCGGAGATGCGTGCCAAAGTGGCGACCAACACGCTCCACAACTACGGCTATTTCCACGGCAAGGTGGGTTACGACGTGGTCACGCAAAGCAACCGGAAAAAGGCGAAGGTGGGCTATCAGGTCCATGCCGGGCAACTTTACCGCCTCGACTCCATAGCTTATCTCAACTATCCCGCTTCCATCGACTCCACTCTGCGCGCCCATGCCGGCGAGCGTTTGCTCAAGAAGGGCGATGCTTTCAGCGTGGTGAACCTCTCGGGCGAACAAACGCGCATAGAGAACTTGCTGCGCGAGAACGGTTACTACTATTTCAACGCCGCCTACACCACCTTCCGCGCCGACACCATCCAGCGCCCCAACTACGTGCAGCTTCAGGTGCTACCCGCCGAAGGACGTTCGGAGCGTGCCGACCATCCGTGGTACATAGGCCGCGTATACGTAAGCGTGAGAAACTCCGACCAGTCCGTGCTCGACAATTCTTTCGACGACCGCAACTATACCTTCCAGTTCTCCGGAAAGAAACTCCCGCTCCGCGCCAGCATGTGGCGCCACGCCATCACGCACCGCAGCGGAAAGCTCTACCGCCTGACCGACCAAAAGAACACGCTGACAAAGCTCGGCGAGATGGGCGTGCTCAGTCAAATGGACGTCAACTACGTGGCACGCGACACCACCGCAACTTGCGACACGCTCGACGTGGTAGTCACCGCCGTGATGGACAAACTCTACGACAGCACGTTCGAAATGAACGCCACCATGAAGAGCAACCAACAGGTTGGCCCCGGCATTTCATACGAACTGGCAAAGCGCAATGCCTTCCGCGGCGGCGAGAAAGTAAGTTTCAAACTCTTCGGCTCCTACGAGTGGCAGACGGGAACGGGCGGCTCCAACAGCCGCAACTCGCTCCTCAACTCCTACGAGATAGGCACGCAGCTGGCACTGAAATTCCCGCGCTTCATGTTTCCCGGCATCAGTCACCGCAAGAAGCGTTTCCCCTCTTCCACGCAGTTCGCCCTTGATGCCGACTGGAAGAACCGTTCCAAGTTCTACAACATGGTGAGCATGGGCGTGGGCGTGACCTACAACTGGTACAAGAAGGAAACGCTCAAGCACGAATTGAACCTCTTCAGCCTCGAGTTCGACAAGCTCAACCACACCACGGCGGCGTTCGACTCCATCATGAATGCCAACCCTGCGCTCTACGTGTCCATGCGTAACCAGTTCGTGCCCTCCCTTTCCTACACGCTCACTTACCAGACGCCTTCGGGAACTGCCAATCCGCTGTGGGTGCAGGTGACCGCCAAGGAGGCAGGCAACGTGACCTCAGCTTGCTATGCCGCCGCAGGAAAGAGTTTCACCGAGCGCGACAAAAACCTTTTCGGCAATCCCTTTGCCCAATTCGTGAAAGTCACGGCGGAAGTGCACAAAGTGTTTCGCCTCACGCAGGACGTGAACATTGCCACGCGTTTCTTCGGCGGCGTGGCATATGCCTACGGCAACTCCTCAAGCGTGCCTTATGCCGACCAGTTCTACGTGGGCGGTGCCAACAGCATCCGTGCCTTCACGGTGCGCTCCATCGGTCCCGGTTCCTATCGCGCCCCCAACTCCCGCTATTCCTACATGGATCAGACCGGCGACATAAAACTTGAGGCAAACGCCGAACTTCGCGCCAAACTCTTCGGCGACCTCCACGGCGCAGTGTTCCTCGATGCCGGCAACGTGTGGCTCATGCGCAACGACCCCAAACGACCCGGCGCGCAGCTCACGGCTTCTACGTTGAAAAACATAGCCCTCGGCACCGGCGCCGGCATCCGTTACGACCTCGACTTCCTCGTGCTCCGTTTCGATGTGGGCATTGCCCTTCACGCGCCTTACCAGACTGCCAAGTCGGGTTTCTACAACATTGAGCGGTTCAAGGACGGCCTCGGCCTTCACTTCGCCATAGGCTATCCGTTCTAAACTACAAATGGCTTTAACAGCGCATCCCCGCTTTGGATTTCTCAATCCAAAGCGGGGATGTGCTTTCTGTGAACTTGCCGCCATCAGCGGCGGCAGACATATAAAAAGTGCCCCACAGTAAAAAAGAGAGAAGAGAGATGATAATTAGAGATTGGAACTGTGGGGCACACCGACGAAAGTTCGCCGTATAATAATCAAAAGTAATGCGTTCTCCGTTACTTGCAGAGTAACGGACAAGCTTTGGAGTTGCAAATGTAGTAAAAATACCAATGAACAATAAAGACTTTCGCGATTTTCTTCTTTTGTCCGCCGTGTTTGGTTTTGTTCGAAAGGTTATTTACGATGCTTTTTCGTGCGTTAGCCCTTATCGCAAGGCGCTACGTATCAAAGCTTTTCCGCCTTTTCGTAAGCACATAGCTTGTCCGTTACTCTGCAAGTAACGGGAATAGGCATCGTCTCTCTTGTCCTTAATATTTCTTATTCTCTCCCTTAAATATTTGTTTTTGTAACGGCATTTTCTTGTTTGCTAACGTTGTGCCGTTAAAAAATGTTCGTAACTTTGCCTACCCCTACATGAAACTTCTATGAGATTGTAGCCGTACGGAATTTGTTGAATCAGTTCCGGAATGTATAGGGTGTTGAAAAACGTACGGAACAAAAGAATGGATGGGTATCATTGTCGGGCATGCTGATGCCAATACATGAGAATTAAGTTTGGGCGGCATTTGGGTATGTACTACCTAATATGTGTGGCCTGCTTGTGCAAATCCGAGAACTACGCTTCCCATTAACCATCCAACGATTCGGTCTATACTCTTAGACAGCAGAACTCACATCAGCACCAGAGAGAAAAACTTTATCACAAATTAAATGCATAGAACTTATGCACGACGATTTAAATTCAGAACACATCTTACGCTACAGCACGCTGCTGAGCGAACTTGTACTCATGAATTTGCTCACGTTGCTTTTCGTATGGTTGGGGTGGTACTCCCCACAATCGCACAGAGCAATGCTGCAGATGATTGTTGTCAGTACGCTAAGCTATACAGTGTGCAACATAGGAAGCGGAGTAGTCACACATTTGCCTTGGTCGCGGGCAGACCAGGTCATCAAGCACGTCTTGCGCAACGTATGTTGCTTTGCCGTGCTGCAGACCTTGCTCAACATGGCATTGATGGTGCGCCCTTGTAAAACTTGGACCTACGTCATCTACTACGTAATCCTCCTTGCCATAGTGATGCTCAACCGCCTTGCGTGGCGCCGCTTACTGCAAATGTGGCGACGAAAGAGCTCTCACCTTTGCAAAGTGGTATTCGTAGGTCAGCTCGACAATGCACGCGAACTTGCCAACGCCATGTTCGGCGAGGCAAGCGGCTATAAGGTGCTCGGCTATTTCGCCGACGAAGAAGATATTGGCGCAAAAATCCAGGAAGTTGCCTATCTCGGTCTCCCTTCCCAAGCCGAGCAATGGATTGCGAACCACGAGGGAGAAGTCGACGAGCTCTATTGCACGCTCTCTTCCCAAAGAGAAGAAGGCGCCGCCATCCTGCGGACTTGCGAGAACCACCTCGTGCGTTTCTACGTCATTCCCAGTGCGCGCTCCTATATGAACCACCGCATGAACTTCGACACGAAATTCAATGTGCCTGTGCTCAGTTTGCGCAACGAGCCCCTTTCCATTTGGGGAAACCGGGCAATCAAGCGTCTCTTCGACCTATTTTGCTCCATAACCTTCCTTTGCACCATTTTCCCCTTCCTTTACGTGATTCTCGGCATCGCCATCAAAATGAGCTCGCCGGGTCCCATCTTCTTCAAGCAAAAGCGTAGCGGACAGGACGGCCGCGACTTCTTGTGCTACAAGTTCCGCTCCATGCGTATGAACAACGATAGCGACAAGCTGCAGGCTACGAAGGACGACCCGCGCAAAACGCGCATCGGCGAGTTTATGCGCCATACGAACCTCGACGAGTTCCCGCAGTTTATCAACGTGTTGCGTGGAGAGATGAGCATGGTAGGTCCGCGCCCCCATATGCTCAAGCACACCGAGATGTATTCCAAGGCCATCGACAAGTATATGGTGCGGCACTTCGTAAAGCCCGGCATAACGGGCTGGGCGCAGGTCACCGGCTATCGCGGAGAAACGCGCGAACTTTGGCAAATGGAAGGCCGCGTGGAGAAAGACATTTGGTACATTGAGCACTGGAATTTCGCGCTTGACCTTTACATCATCTACAAGACCTTTGCTAATGTGGTGATTGGCGACAAGAGCGCTTATTGAAAGCCGCTTAATCCATACATTCTATATAAAGGCAATGCCGTCAACAGCATCAGTTGGCGGCATTGCCTTTTGTGCGTTATTTGCCGTTGGGGGTTTTTGCTTTTCCTTCAAATGCCTACCTTTGCAATGCATTATATTATCCTCCATGACACTACACATCATCTGCGCGTTGACCGAGAACAGCGCCATAGGAAACAAGGGCGGACTTCTTTACTACCTTCCCGCCGACTTGAAGCATTTCAAGCAACTCACCACAGGGCATACCGTGCTGATGGGACGCAAGACCTTTGAATCGCTGCCCAAGGGCGCATTGCCCAATCGGCGCAACGTGGTGATTACCCGCCAGCCCGACTTCACTGCACCCGGCATAGAAGTGTTTCATTCCTTCGACGAAGCCATAAAGGCATGCAGTGCCGACGAAGACGTGTTCGTAATCGGCGGTGAAAGCGTCTACGCGGCCGCTCTACCCATTGCCGACCGCCTCTGCCTTACCCACGTTCACGCTACGCCCGATGAAGCCGACACTTTCTTCCCGCAATGGAACCGCAGCGAATGGGCCGTGGAAAACGAAGAGCACCACGAACCCGACGAGCGCAATGAACAGCCTTATACTTTCGTCAACTATATACGCAAATCCTAATGCGACGCATTCTTTCAGTTTTCGTTTCCGCACTCTTCGTCTTTGCTGCCCAAGCACAGGAGAAGACCGTGCAACTTTCCTTTATTGAAACCACCGACGTTCACGGAAACTATTTCCCCTACGACTTTCTCAACGCACGCGCCGGCAGCGGAAGCATGGCGCGCATTACCTCTTATGTAAACAATCTGCGCAAGCAGAAAGGCAACGACCGCGTGGTGCTGCTCGACAACGGCGACATTCTTCAGGGGCAGCCGCCTGCTTACTACTACAACTTTATTGACACTCAGACAACCCACCTTTGCGCTGACATTCTCAATTATATGGGCTACGACGCCATAGCCGTGGGCAACCACGACGTGGAAACCGGCCACAACGTGTACGACCGTTGGATTGGCCAGTGCAAAATGCCCGTGCTCGGCGCCAATGCCGTAGTGACGGCCACGGGAAAACCCTATTGGAAACCCTACACGCTCCTAAAGCGGCAGGGCGTGACGATAGCCGTGTTCGGCATGATTACACCGGGCATTCCCATGTGGCTTCCCGAAAAGCTCTGGAGTGGTCTCCGCTTTGAGGATATGGCCGAAACGGCGCGCAAGTATATGCCTGAAATGCAGAGAAACGCCGACATCGTTGTGGGTCTTTTCCATTCTGGCGTGGGCGACGGCTCGGCATCGGAGAAAGCAGAGAATGCCACTGTGTATGTGGCGCAAAACGTGCCTGGTTTCGATGTGGTCTTTTGCGGACACGACCATCGCCGCGCCGACCGCGTGGTGGTCAACACCAAGGGCGACTCTGTGTACGTGCTCAATCCTGCCGCCAATGCACAAGCCGTGGCGCAAGCCGATTTCACGCTTACGTATAAGAAGGGAAAACTTGCTTCCAAAAAGGTGGCGCATTCCTTGGTAGACATTACAGCCGAAACGCCCGACTCGGCATTCATGCAGAAGTTTGCAGCGCAGTACGAGAGCGTGCGCAGTTTCACTTTTTCCGAAATAGGACAGAACGAAGCCACGATGGAAACCCTCCCCGCCTTTTTCGGCCCTTCGGCTTTCATTGACTTCATCCATCAGATGCAGCTTTCCATCTCCGGCGCCGATATCAGTTTTGCTGCACCTTTGGCATTCGACGCCACGATACCCGAAGGCACAATACACGTAAGCGACATGTTCAATCTCTATCGCTACGAAAACCAACTCTACGTCATGCAGCTGAGCGGACAGGAGATAAAGGACTATCTTGAATACTCCTACGCCGGATGGACGCAGCAAATGACCTCGCCTGCCGACCATCTGCTGCTTTTCAGAAAGGAAGCCGAAAAACTTTCCGATCCCTGGCAACGCCTGCAAACGCCCAGCTACAATTTCGATTCGGCAGCCGGCATCCTTTATACTGTGGATGTGACGAAGCCCCTCGGACAGAAGATAACCATAGAGCGCATGGCCGACGGACGCCCCTTTGACTTGAAGGCAAACTACCGCGTGGCGGTCAATTCCTACCGCGGCAACGGCGGCGGAGGCTTGCTCACGGAAGGAGCGCATATCCCCGAAGCCGATTTATCCAAGCGCATTCTATGGAGCACGGACAAAGACCTGCGCTTCTATCTCATGACCGCCATTCAGCAGATGGGTACCATCCATCCGCAGCCGCTCAACCAATGGAAGTTCGTCCCCGAGGAATGGGCAGAGCAAGCCAAACTCCGTGATGCGCAACTCCTCAAATAACTCCCTTAGAATCCCTTTGCTTTGAAACAATATCTCGACCTCCTTCAGCGCATCCTCAACGAAGGCGCTGTAAAAGAAGACCGCACCGGCACGGGCACGAAAAGCGTGTTCGGCCATCAGATGCGTTTTAACCTTGAGGAAGGTTTTCCCCTCCTCACCACCAAGAAACTTCATTTGAAGTCCATCATTTACGAACTCCTCTGGTTCCTCAAGGGCGACACCAACGTGCATTACCTTCAGGAACACGGTGTGCGCATTTGGAACGAATGGGCTGATGAGCAGGGCGAACTCGGTCCCGTCTACGGTTACCAGTGGCGTTCCTGGCCTGACTACAACGGCGGACACATCGACCAAATCAGCCAAGTCGTTGACCAAATAAAGAACAATCCCAATTCCCGCCGCATCATCGTCAATGCCTGGAACGTGGCTTGCGTCAACGACATGAAGTTGCCGCCGTGCCATCTGCTCTTTCAGTTCTATGTGGCAGACGGCCGCCTTTCCCTTCAGCTCTACCAGCGTTCAGCCGACACGTTCCTCGGTGTGCCGTTCAACATAGCCAGCTACGCGCTCCTTCTTCAGATGATGGCACAGGTGACAGGACTGAAGGCAGGCGATTTCGTACATACCACGGGCGACACCCATCTCTATCTAAATCATCTCGAGCAAGCCCGTTTGCAGCTCACGCGGACGCCCCGCCCCTTGCCCAAGATGCGCCTCAATCCCGACGTGAAGTCAATCTTTGATTTCCAATATGAGGACTTCCAACTTGAAGACTACGACCCGTGGCCGCATATTTCTGCGCAAGTTTCCGTATAGTTCTCCGTAGCCATTGCAGCCTTCGCAGTTTCAAAGAGAAACAAAAAGCTGAAGCCCGTATATCTTGTCTATTCTTTCCCCTATGCCCATCCCTTCCGATTTTATCATAGAAATGCAGCAGACGCTTGGTGCGGCTGAAGCAGAACTGCTTTGTGAGAGTCTTGCCGAAACCGCTCCCTCGGTAAGCGTTCGCGTCAACTCGGCCAAAGTTCCCGCCGCGCTTCCCGCAGAAAGCGACGGCAAGGTGTTCTGGTGCGAAAGCGGCGTTTATCTGAAAGAACGTCCTTCCTTTACTGCCGATCCGCTGCTCCATGCAGGTTGCTACTATGTGCAGGAAGCCTCGTCGATGTTCATCGAACAAGCCTATCGCACTATAGCCGCCGATTTCGTGCCCCAACGTGTGCTCGACCTCTGTGCAGCACCGGGAGGAAAAAGCACGTTGTGGCGCAGTTTGCTCCCCGACGGCGCATTGCTCGTGGCCAACGAACCTGTGCGCACGAGGGCGCAGATCCTTGCCGAGAATCTTACAAAGTGGGGACAGCCCGATGTGGTCTGCACCTCGGCCTATGCCGCCGACTTCGCCCCGCTCGTTTCGTTTTTCGACGTGGTGGCAACCGATGTTCCCTGTTCCGGTGAAGGCATGTTCCGCAAGGACGAAGGCGCAGTGGCAGAATGGAGTAGGGAAGCAGTGATAGCCTGCGCCGAGCGTCAGTGGGGCATTGTGGAGGACATATGGCCCGCACTCCGTGAAGGCGGCTATTTGGTATATAGCACCTGCACCTTCAACCGCGACGAGAACGAACACATGGTGCAGCGCATCTGCAAAGAATTGGGAGCCGAACTTGTGCCCATCCCCGTCAAGGAGGAGTGGGGCATAAGCGGCGATACCACGGGGAACGGCCTTCCCGTTTACCATTTCTTCCCCCACAAAACAAGAGGCGAAGGACTCTTCCTCGCCTTGCTGCGTAAAACCGCAGAATGCCCTGCTCCACGCGCCGCGAAAAAGCGCAAAGTCCGTAGCGCATTGCCCACTCGCGTGCAGAATGCCGGCAAGGTAGCCCCTTGGCTTGCCGACGATAGCCATTTCAAAATAGTGCGTCCCGACGGTGAGCACCTCATCGCCGTGCGCGAAACGCTTGCCGACGACGTGATGCGCCTCTGCGGCACCGTTCGCGCGCTCACGGCAGGCGTGATGCTGGCGGAAGAAAAGGGTAAGAAGCTCATTCCGCAACATGCCCTTGCCCTTTCTGCGGCACTCCGTACGGACGCCTTCCCCAAAGCCGAGCTCACCCGCGAGGAAGCCCTTTCGTATCTGCGTCGCGAAGTGCTCACGCTCGGTTCCGACGTGCCGCGCGGCTATGTGCTCGCCACTTACGCGGGGCATACGCTCGGTTTTATGAACAATTTGGGAAGCCGTGCCAACAACCTTTATCCGCAAGAATGGCGCATACGCAATCTTTAGCCGTAGACGGCAATCAATCTCGGCATAATGCCTTAGAACTCTCTTGAAAGGCGGAAGAGTTTGCACAAATGGCCACTTTTGCCAAGCGCCTTTCCTTATGTAGAAGAGATTTCTTATCTTTGTGCGCAATATCTTTAATATTCATCGCATGACATTTCCTTTCCGAAAAGCAAATAGACTGATTGTCTTCCTGGCGCTTCTCTTCGTGACATTGGCGGCGCATGCCGACAAGGCGCGCTTCACGCTCGTCATCGATGCAGGCCACGGCGGACATGACGCCGGAGCCGTAGGTTCCTTTTCAAAGGAAAAGACTATCAATCTGAACGTTGCTTTGGCCTTCGGACATCTCGTGGAGAGCAATTGCCCCGATGTGAAGGTCATCTATACCCGCAAGACCGACGTATTTATTCCCCTGCAGAAGCGAGCCGACATTGCCAATGACAACAAGGCCGACCTTTTCATTTCTGTCCACACCAATGCCCTTCCCAACGGGCGCATAGCTTACGGTTCCGAAACCTATTCGCTCGGTATGGCACGCGCCAGCGCCAACCTCGAAGTGGCAAAGCGAGAAAACTCCGTCATTATGCTTGAGAACGACTACAAGCGGACTTATGAAGGATTCGACCCCAACAAAGCCGAGAGCTACGTAATCTTCGAACTCATGCAGGACCGCTTTATGAAGCAGAGCGTGGAGTTGGCACGCTGCATACAGTTGCAGTACGCCAGTGCCGGCCGCCAGGACAAAGGCGTGCATCAAGCCGGATTTCTTGTGCTTCGCAACACGTCGATGCCTGCTGTGCTCACCGAACTCGGCTTTATCAGCACGCCCGCTGAGGAGCAGTATCTCAATTCGCAGAAAGGTGTGGAAGAACTCAGCCGCAGCATCTACAATGGTTTCCTCAACTATCGGCGCAAGCACGACAAGACGGCTCACGACCTCCCCGCCAATCTTCCCGCGAAAGCTACTGCCGAGCAGCAGAGCGAACCTTCTGCCAATGTGAAAGCCTCGACTGCGCAGCAGATAGAAGTTGTGCCCGTAAAAGTAACTCCCACGTCGCAGCTGGTGGCGCAAACTTCCAGCGAGAATAACGAAAAACCGGCAGAAGACGCTCCTTCAGTCGGCACACCACAGTCCACAACGGCTGTGGCATCCGCATCGGTAAAGGCGGCGCCCAGCGCAAAGCCCGCAGCCTCTTCTGCCACGAAGAAAGAAGCTTCCAAGAAAAAAGCTGCTACGGCTGAAAAGACCAAGGCTGCCGCCGACACCAAGACCAAAGCCAAGGCTGCCGACACTCAACCCAAGAATTCCGACACCGCAGCAAAAGCCGATACAAAGTCCAAAGCCTCTGATTCAAAGACCAAGGCTGCCGACACGAAGAAAAAAGCCGAAACCGCCAAGCCCGAAAAGTCTACAGCGAAAGGCACAACGGCTTCTGCCAAGAGCAAGACCGATGCCAAGACTCCGGCGGCAAAGAGCAAGGTGGCCTATCGCATTCAGGTCGGAGCAGGCAAGAAAGAAATAGCCACTTCCGACCCGCAGTTCAAAGGCCTCACCATTTCGCGTGTGAAAGAAGGTACGATGTATAAATACTTCTACGGAAACTACACGTCCCATGCCTCTGCCCAGCAGGCATTGCGCACGGTAAAGGCCAAAATGCCCGCAGCCTACATTGTGGCTTATCTCAACGGCAAACCGGTTTCCGTTTCTGAAGCACGCAGTGCCGAATCGGGCAAATAACATACAAAAGAAACAAACTCGTGGGCGAGAAAGAGTCGGGGCTATTGCATGCCTCCACTTGGGGAACAAACCCCGTTCGCACACCAGAGAATAGAACAATTTATGAAGAAAGAAGTGAAAATTGCCCTTACGGCAGTAGTTGCACTGGTCCTCCTTTTCATCGGACTCAACTTCCTCAAGGGCGTAAACGTGTTCAAACCGATGAACACCTATTACGTGAAGTTCAAGAACATAGCCGGCCTTTCCGTCTCCAATGCCGTCTATGCCAACGGTTACCCCGTGGGCACGGTGCGCTCCATTGAGTACGACTACAACCGCGGAGAAAATGTGGTAGTGTGCATAGAACTCAACGACGAGATGCGTGTGCCCAAAGACACTCGCGCCGAACTCGAGAGTGAACTCATGGGCGGCGTGAAGATGTCGCTCGTGCTCGGGCCCAATCCCACAAGCCACATTGAACAGGGCGATACCATTTTGGGTGGAATGCACGAAGGCGCATTGAACAAGCTTGAATCTATGGTACCTGCGCTGGAGCAAATTTTGCCCAAGCTCGACTCCATCCTCACCAACGTGAACCGCCTCACCGGCGACCCCGCTCTTGCCACCACACTGCAGAATGCTGTCGCCATCACCACCGACCTTCGCACCTCGGCCTCGCAACTCAGCGCAATGATGAAGACGGACGTGCCGCAAATGCTCGGACACCTCAACAAGACGAGCCAAAATGCCGAAAAGCTTTCCGGCAATCTTGCAGCGGTCGACGTGCAGCAGACCCTCAACAGCGTGAACGCCACCCTTCAGAGCGCCCACGAACTCTCCGACCGCCTCAGCGGTGTGGCCACCACGCTCGACACGAAACTCCAGAGCACCGACAACACGCTCGGCCTCTTCCTCAACGACCGCGGCGTCTACGACAAACTCAACTCCACTATGGGAAGCGCCGACAGCCTGCTTCAGGACATGAAGGCTCACCCCAAGCGCTACGTCCACTTCTCCGTTTTCGGAAAGAAGGACAAGTAAAGAACCCGCCTACAGTCAAATGTGCAAATGGACAGCTGCTTCAGCGCTTTTTAATGAAGCAGCCTCCATTTGCACATTTGTTTATAAAACAAAGACTTCAATGAAACTCATCTATTTTCATGGCTTCGCCTCTTCCGGCGCAAGCGGAACGGTACAGTTGCTTCGCAAGATGCTGCCTTCTGCCGACATCGTAGCTCCCGACATTCCCGTAGATCCTAAAGAAGCCCTTCCCTATCTTCAAAACCTCGTGGAAGAAGAAAAGCCCGACGTGATTGTGGGCACCAGCATGGGCGGCATGTATGCCCAGCAGATGCACGGCCACCTTCGCGTATGCGTCAATCCCGCCTTTCGCATGTCCACCATGAGCAAGACGCTCCACACCGGTACTCACAAGTGGCTCAATGGCCGCAAAAACAGCGAAAAGGAGTTCAAGATAACCAACGACATCATGCGCAACTTCAACCAAATGGAGCGCAAACAGTTCGACGGCATCACACCTGAGGACAAAGAACTCTGCTACGGCCTCTTCGGCATCAACGACCCCTTTATCAATTCCGCCAACCAGTACGCCCTCTTCATCAAGTACTACACCCATGCCCAACGCTTCGACGGCGAGCATCAACTCAATGAGAAAGTACTGCGCAAGGTGCTTCTTCCCCTTCTGAAAGAAATACTCGGCAGCAAATACGACGAAGCCGCCAAAGAACCCTTGCCCGACTATATGAAGTGGCAGTGAGTTGTGGGCATTTGTTCAACGACTTATATGAGCGCAACGTGAGTTAGCACGTTGCGCTCTTTTTGGTAAAGTTCAAAAAAAGTACTTGCGCAATAATGGTGCGAAGCGCATGGCTCTACACAGCCATTGCTTCGCCTTCCATGGGGGTGACGTTTTCAAAACGTCACGCTCTACACGGCCTCACACAGTCACGGACTGTTTTTCGTGCTTCGCCTTCCATGGGGTGACGTTTTCAAAACGTCACGCTCTACTCGGCCTCACGCAGTCACGGACTATTTTTCGTGCTTCGCTTTATCACCTTCGCGCTCGTCAGTCAAGACGGGAGTCTTGACCCCCATGCGCTGCGCACCAACGTTTGTAACCAACTGAGAGTTATTGCGTTTATTAAAAAAGACTTCATTTGTTAATTTTGTAGCCCTCATTTTTTCGTCAGAGAGGTTCAAACTAGAGATGAAAGCAATGCTTTTTGCACCGTTTTCAGCACATTTCCGTCCCTTCAAGGCATCCTCTGAAAACTCCAAGGCATCCCAAAATTTTGGGCTTAAGGGGAGTTTTTTCTAGATGCCTTGGAATTTTTGCGAGAAACGCTCGGTTTTTTCCTCCGACGGGACGTTTTATGCAGCTGTATGCAGAAAATTCTGAATATATGCGCATTCTGCTGCAACAAGATGAATAATTATGCGCGCTGAGAATCGTGTATTTGCGAGCGCCTGTGCGTTTGATGATTTCTACGCGATTCTCAGTGTTAAAAAAGCGGCTCTTGGAGCGAAGCGCATGGGGGTCAAGACTCCCGTCTTGACTGCTCTACACGGCCACTCATAGGTTATCCGCGGAACTTAAACGGAACACAAACGGAGCATTTCAGTTTAGTGAATGTCAAAAAATAACTTGAGCAGTTTTTGATTCGAGAAATGTGCCACGGCGGGCTGAAAGCCCAACCTGCGCCTAGCCCAGGGCAACGCCCTGGGTAACA
>CAVJJO010000054.1:0-18402 GCA_963649665.1 Bacteroidaceae bacterium
TTGGAATTTTTACGGCGTGCCTTGGAATTTTTACGGCGTGCCTTGGAATTTTTACACCGTGCCTTGTAATTCTCCCGAGATGCTTTACAAAGCAATGGACTATACTTTTGTGTGAGTTTTGCTATCTATACATTCCATTTATAAACAAAACGGCTTGTTGCGGTAAGCAAAAGGATATGTTTTGTTGGAAAACTGTAGCAAGATTGAAACTTTTGGTGGCTTTTCTTTGCATATTTCTTTTTGAAACCCTTATCTTTGCAAGCATTACGAACGCAAGCATCATAATGCTCTCTATGCAAAGAATTCAAGCACGAGTGAAACCCAATCGTTCGTAAGAACACACGTCTCATAGTAAAAGTATATGCATTCCAAGATACAGTTCACCAAGATGCACGGCGCTGGCAACGATTACATCTATGTCAACACGCTCAAATATCCCATTGCTGACCCCGAAGCCCTTTCTCGTCTTTGGAGCGATCGTCACAAGGGTATTGGTGGAGACGGTCTTGTGCTCATAGGTCCCTCTACGGACGGTGACTTTTCGATGCGTATATTCAACAACGATGGTTCTGAAGCACGAATGTGCGGAAATGCCTCGCGTTGTATCGGCAAGTATCTCTATGAATATGGCCTGACTGACAAAAAGGAAATTAAACTGTCCACACTGTCGGGCATTAAAGTGCTGAAGCTTCATGTGGATGCCCAAAATCATGTAGATACGGTTACGGTTGACATGGATGAACCGCGTCTTGCCGTGCCTTCGCAGTTGGCTACGGCCGACGGTAGCATGACGGAAGACAAAGTGGTCAGCACGGACGGAAAGGAATATGTAGGTACGTTCGTTTCAATGGGAAACCCGCATTTCGTGGTGTTCGTGGACGATGCGGAAGCGTTTGACGTTTCCGGCGTAGGTTCTACGCTCGAATTTGCGCCCATCTTCCCGGAACGGTGCAACATTGAGTTTGCCACCGTCCGTCCCGACGGAAGCATACGTATGCGCGTATGGGAACGAGGCTCCGGCATTACCATGGCCTGCGGCACAGGCGCATGTGCCACGGCAGTAGCCGCAGCGCTGACGCACCGCACTTCACGCAAGAGCAGCATCGTCATGGACGGCGGTACGCTCCATATAGAATGGTGCGAAGCCGACAACCGCGTGCTGATGACAGGTCCCGCTACCCGCGTGTTCGATGGCGAAATAGAAATTGAGACACAACAACAATAAAGATATACATGCAGACCGACGACACATCCTTGTAAGTCGGTCTGCATTTTTTCGTTCCCTAAAGTTTGATAGAACAAATGGTGTGGACGTCGTCCTTTCCAAGAATATAGCTAACTTTGTGGTGTACGAACTTAAACACAATAACAATGTGGGCAAATCTTGACTGTTTGCCCCAACAAGAACCATTCATACACAATGGCAACTATAAACGAAAATTTCCTCAAACTCCAAAAGAATTATCTTTTTGCAGACATTGCCCAGAAAGTGGCAGCCTACAAAGAATCGCATCCTGAAGCAAAAATCATACGTCTCGGCATTGGCGACGTGACCCGTCCCCTTGCACCCGCAGTAATCAAGGCGTTGCATGAGGCCGTAGAAGAAATGGCTTCAGCCGACACGTTCCGCGGCTACGGTCCCGAACATGGTTACGACTTTCTCCGTCAGGCAATTGTGGAGAACGATTTCGCTCCGCGTGGCGTGGAAATCGATGCCGATGAAATTTTCGTCAACGACGGTGCCAAGAGCGATACCGGAAACTTTGGCGACATACTTGGACACGACAACAGCATTTGCGTGACCGACCCCATATATCCTGTGTATATCGACTCCAACGTGATGGGCGGACGTGCCGGTGAATTTACCGACGGTGCATGGAGCAAAATCACCTATTGCCCCTGTACGGCAGAGAACGATTTCGTTCCTTCGCTGCCCGACCATCCTACGGATATGATCTACCTCTGCTACCCCAACAATCCTACGGGAACCACGCTCGGCCGTGAGGAATTGGAAAAATGGGTAGATTATGCACTCAAAAACAAGAGTATCTTGCTCTACGATGCCGCTTACGAAGCCTACATTACCCGCGAGGGCGTTCCTCACTCCATCTATGAAATAGAGGGTGCGAAGAAGTGTGCGGTAGAGTTCCATTCCTACTCAAAGACTGCCGGCTTCACTGGTTTGCGTTGCGGCTACACGGTAGTGCCCAAGGAACTCGTGGTGCGCGCCTCAAATGGTGAGGAAGTGCAGCTCAACCAGCTTTGGAACCGTCGTCAGTGCACGAAATTCAACGGTACGGCCTACATCGTACAGCGCGCTGCCGCAGCCATCTATTCGCCTGAAGGCAAACAGCAGGTGCGTGAAACCATTGATTACTACATGACCAATGCGCGCATTATGCGTGAAGCGCTGACGGAAGTGGGTCTTAAGGTCTACGGTGGCGTTGACGCTCCTTACATTTGGCTCAAGACGCCCGAAGGCGTAGGCTCTTGGCAGTTCTTCGAACAACTTCTCACGGAAATAAATGTGGTCAGCACTCCGGGCGTGGGATTCGGCCCTGCCGGTGAAGGCTACATCCGTCTCACCGCCTTCGGAAAGCGCGAAGAGTGTGAAGAAGCCATGGCACGTCTGAAGGCTTGGATGAAGAAATAACAAGCTTGGGACTTTGTGTTGTGTGATAATTGCGCAGCGCAACAAGTTCCTTTCCCAAACAAGAAACTACACATAAAACTTAACTTGACGGTTCTTTGGCTCACGTCTTAGACTGTTTTCGGGGAACCGTTCTACACCCATTTCTTACATATAACTTAACTTATGAGTAACCTTCGTTTTAAAGTCGTAGAAGAGGCGTTCAAGAAGCGCCCTGTCGAAGTGAAAGCGCCTGCTGAGCGTCCCTCGGAATACTTTGGCAAGTACGTTTTCAATCAGGAGAAGATGTTCAAGTATCTCCCGATTAAAGTTTACCATCAGCTTCGCGAGGTGATTGAAAAAGGCACGCCCCTGCCTCTCAGCGTAGCCAACGAAGTGGCACAGGGCATGAAGACCTGGGCCATGGAAATGGGCGTAACCCACTGCACCCACTGGTTCCAGCCTCTTACCGAAGGCACTGCCGAGAAGCACGATGCTTTCGTGGAGCACGACTTCAAGGGAGGTATGGTAGAAGAATTCTCCGGCAAGGAACTCGTTCAGCAAGAGCCCGATGCCTCTTCATTCCCCAATGGCGGTATCCGTTCCACCTTTGAGGCTCGCGGCTATTCCGCATGGGATCCCGCATCGCCCGTGTTCATCGTAGGCGATACGCTTATGATTCCTACCATCTTCGTAAGTTATACGGGTGAGGCCCTCGACTACAAGGCTCCTCTCAAGAAGGCACTTGCCGCCGTTGACAAAGCCGCTACTGCAGTTTGCCAATATTTCGACGAGAACGTAACCCGCGTTACCGCCAACCTCGGTTGGGAACAGGAGTACTTCCTCGTAGACGAAGGTCTCTACGCTGCTCGTCCCGACCTCTTGCTCACCGGCCGTACGCTTATGGGTCACGACTCTGCCAAGAATCAGCAGATGGACGACCACTACTTCGGTGCAATTCCCGAACGTGTTCAGGAGTTCATGCGCGATCTCGAAATCCAGGCTCTTGAACTTGGCATTCCTTGCAAGACGCGTCACAACGAGGTAGCTCCCAATCAGTTTGAACTTGCTCCTATCTTTGAGGAGTGCAACCTCGCCGTTGACCACAACATGCTTCTCATGGGACTCATGAGAAAGATTGCCCGCAAGCACGGTTTCCGCTGCCTCCTTCACGAGAAGCCCTTTGCAGGCATCAATGGTTCGGGTAAGCACAACAACTGGAGCCTTACGACCAACACCGGCGCATTGCTTCATGGTCCCGGCAAAACTCCCGAAGACAACCTCCGCTTCGTAGTGTTCATCGTAGAAACCCTTATGGGTGTATACCGCCACAACGGCCTGCTGAAGGCATCCATCATGAGCGCTACCAATGCCCATCGTCTTGGTGCCAATGAAGCACCTCCTGCAATCATTTCCAGCTTCCTCGGCAAGCAGGTAAGCGAATTGCTCGACAAGGTGGAAAACTCCACTTCCGACGAACTCTTTACGGTAGAAGGCAAGCACGGTGTGAAACTCGACGTTCCGCAGATTCCCGAGCTCATGGTGGACAATACGGACCGCAACCGTACTTCGCCCTTCGCCTTTACAGGTAACCGCTTTGAATTCCGTGCCGTTGGTTCTGTGGCCAACTGTGCCAGCGCCATGATTGCCCTCAATACGGCTGTTGCTGAAGCGCTCTCAGAATTCAAAACCCGCGTAGACGCCAAGATTGCTGCCGGTCAGAACAAGATTGCTGCTATTCTCGACGTGGTTCGTGAGGATATCAAGACTTGCCGCCCCATCCACTTCGACGGAAACGGCTACAGCGACGAATGGAAGGAAGAAGCTGCACGTCGTGGTCTCGACTGCGAAACTTCTTGCCCCGTTGTCTTCGACCGTTATCTCGACGATGCCAGCGTGAAGATGTTCGAGTCTATGAACGTGATGAACCGTCACGAACTGGAAGCCCGCAACGAAATCAAGTGGGAGACTTACCAGAAGAAGATTCAGATTGAAGCCCGTGTACTTGGCGACATCTGCATGAACCACATCATCCCCGTGGCTACGAAGTACCAGAGCGAACTTGTTGACAATGTCCACAAGATTCAGCTTGCCTTTGCCGACACGGCTAAGGTGAAGGAACTCACCGCTTACAACCTCGACCTTATTGAAAAGATCAACAAGCACGTGAGCTTCGTGGCTGAGAACGTAGAAGCCATGGTTGAGAAGCGTAAGGTGGTTAACAAGATAGAGGATGTGCGCGAACTTGCCGTAGCATACCACGACGAGATTGCTCCCTATTTCGATGCCATTCGCTACCATATTGACAAGCTTGAACTTATCGTTGAAGACGAGATGTGGACGCTTCCCAAGTATCGCGAATTGCTCTTTATCCGCTAATAAACGCAGAAAGATTGTCAAGCATTAGGTGTCTTTGACGGTCATCAAAAATAAATCCGCACACAGCGCGTAATAACGTTGTGTGCGGATTTTCTGTTTCTACTCAGGTAGGTGCAAGGTGAGTGTGAACTTACGCTTGCACCTACCTGAGTAGTTGTACAATTCCAATGTACGTACGTTTATCGCCTAATGCACGTACGTTCATCGCCTAAAGTACGTACGTTCATCGCCTAATGCACGTACGTTCATCGCCTAATGCACGTACGTTCATCGTTTAATGCACGTACGTTAGTTTTATCATGAAGGTAGCTTCGTTCTTTTTTGAAGGTTTAGCGGACAGCAATATTTCAAACGTCACGCTCTATACGTGTCTTGAGTGTAATGTGTGTAGGCAAGAATGCTTCAGCTTTGGCATATGAGCCGGATGGTTTATAAAGTGAAGCTACGCAAAAGCATCCATGAGGCTTGTCGAGATGCAATGTATTGTCCGTGCGTTTTTCCTTGGAGTTGCGTTTGCTTTTGAGGGGTATTTACTTGTCAGTAGGGGAGAACGATTCGTATGTGCCGTCATCAAAGAATACGCGGATTTCCAAAACCTTGCGCACTTTCTTCTCTAAGAGGTTCTTGTTTTTGAGTTCTCTTAAATACATCAACTCTTGCATGAGTTCATTGCTGAGGCCGTTGTTGCAGGAATGCGTATTATTGTTTTGGGCTGCTTGTGGTGTTGCGTTGGAAAAGGCGGAGAACAGGGCGGGGGAGTCTTGCGCGACTTCGCTTGTGATGGCCGACGGGCTTGTCGGGATTGTGGAATCTTCGTTCTCCTCGGTGGTTTCAAGTGAATTGGGCGATTGTTCTATTTGGTGGGAATCCCACATTTCGCCTGTGCCGAACATGAGCCAGTTTAGATTGATCTGGGGAAAGGCTTTGTGGATGCCTTCCACGTGTCGGTTGTTGGCTTTGGTGCGGCCGTTGAATACTCCCGAAAGTGAAGCTTCGGAGATTCCGATTTTGGCGGCAAAATCTTTCTGCTTCATTTGCATGTATTCCATCACTTGGCGAATTCTTTCTTCCATGTCTTTTGTGTGTTGTGGGTTTGTCGTTTCGAATTTAGGATTGTAGGGTAGGGCGTATGCGAATGTGTCGTTGGAAAAATAGGACAATCGCTAAAGTAGGCTCTAACCTCAGGCCGTCCCAAAATAGATTGAATGATCATTGCGCGCCGTAGCATTGACTATAAAGTCTGTTGAGGTGTTCGTCGTGTTCAATATTGCCAGTCATACCGTTCAGCTCTCGGAGATTGCTATTTGGCGAGTCGGTGAGGACGCTGTCATTTCGTTTTGTGGTAACCTCAAATCGGGGATGAAGAGAGACTGATGCTGCATAGGACGCGAATTTTAAGTCGGCTCGTAGTGCAAAGGTAAATATAATAATCTGAATTGAATGTATGAATGTGAATTTAGAAGTGTGCGAATCTTTAGATTTACATTCTAAAAGGTAAATTTACAACAGCGCGTCGCACTGCTGGTTTATATTTGTAAATGTAAAGTAAAGGCGTAGCTTGCGGCCTGTTCAATATTAAAGGAAAAATGTAAGAGAATAGGTGAAATGACTGATTAGTAGCGTTGTTGTGTTTGTAAAAGTGTGTAGTTTACAACCATTCTGCATAAAAAGCGCGTGCTATTAGGTTTGTACTTAAAGCAAAGCAATACAATCATATTTAAAAACGCTGATTACTAAGGTTATAAGTGTAGTATAAAAGCGTGTATATAGTCAGACTTGCAGAATATAAATTCAATAATGTATTGTAGTATGTAAAGCATTCAAAATGTAAACCGTCAGATTAATTGTAAATAGCATGCCTGTCATTTGATAATCTAAATTTACAGACGCAAGGCAAGTTGCTTATGTAAATTTGTGCTATAGTTAATGAATGTTTAGTGTAAATTATCTGCTAGTACAAAATCTCTTTTTGTCGATAATCGCAATGTGTTAGGCTGTCGTGAAGTAAAGATCGCTCTACGCGCTTTTTAAAGGCCGAATTTTGGTCTAATGTCTAGATTATCAGTGAGATAAATGCGATTTTGGAGATCTTCTGGTTTGCTCTAAAAAGTCTGGGAATTGCGGTTTCTGGGTCTTTTTGGTCTTCATTTCTCCTATTTACAGCCTATTTTGGCCCGTAAAATGGGATTTTGCCGTGCGAAATGGTGCAGAATTTACATTATTCGGCTGCGGAGGATACATTGTGAGGTCTACGATGCATTGTTGCTGTCCTCTTGTTTTAAGGAGAGGCGGCCTTCTGCTGAGTAGCCTTACAGGTTGTATTGTCTTCTGCTCTTGTGTCTATATCGTCAAGGGTGTTGTTTGTGGCTTAGAAATAAGAATTCCTTGAACAAGCAAAAAGGAACAATAAAAGCGTTGGGCGTTTTGCTTGATTTTCCTGTTTTAATCTCGTTGTGTTGGACTTGTGTAATTGCTTGTCGCTTGTTTTATCTTGCGTTGAAGTGTGCTTGCGCGTAATGGTTGACATATAAAACAAGCGGGCCAAATTCGGCTTGAATTTGGTCCGCTTAGCGTGCTGGCTTTGCTCTATGCGAGTTTAGTGCATGATGTAGAATAGAAGCTCCTTCATGAGCTCTCCGTTCGTGGCAAAGCCGTTGTGGTTGTCTACGCCTTTGGAACGAGCATCTGTGTTCCGAATTTCGGAAATGATGTACATGACTTTTATAGGTGCATATACTCTCATGGGAGGCAAAACGTTCTTTTTAACCTGCCATTCCGACTGTCCTAACCATGCAGCAATGCCCGCTTCCGTTTTGTTGGGAGCGAAGTATGCCATGAGCAAATTGGAGAAGAAGCGGAAGAGGTTGGGCAGTATCTGTTGTATGGGGAATTCTTTGGGATTGCTGTCGAAATACTTTGCTATGCGGTACGTCTTAACCTTGTCTTTTACCGCCAAAGCGTCCAAGAGCTCGAATATGCTGAAATCCTTTGATATGCCGATGTTGGCTCTTACAAGGTCTGTGGTGACCATTCTCGCTCCTTGCGGTAGGGCAAGGAGTAGTTTGTCTATCTCGCTAGCCATGCGGTTAAGGTCGGAACCGATATACTCCGACAGCATTTCCGCAACACCGGGTTCTATGGCAATTTGTTTGCGCTTGAAATAATTGTTGACGAACTTGGGCAGTTCGCGGTCGCGTAGTTTCTTCGAATCGAACAATATGCCTACTTTGTTGATTAGCGTGTTTAGTTCCTTTAATCGCTTGTCAAGCGTTCCGTTCTTGTGGCAAAAGACAAGAACGGTGGTAGGCTGGATGTGCTTTAGATAGTTCGAGAGACGTTCAATGTGCTTTAGGGCTTGTGCTTCCTTTACGAGGATTACCTGCTTTTCGGCTCCCATGGGAAAGCCCTGTGCCGCGGCCATGATTCCGTCTATATCCGCTTCAGCTCCGAAGAGAGTGGTGAGGTTGAAATCCCGTTCTTCTGGCTTGAGAATGGAACTTACGATGTAGTCGGCCACGTGGTCGATATAGTAGCTTTCTTCGCCCATTAGGTAGTAAATGGGCTTGATGATGCCGCTATGCACCTCGCGTACGATTTGGTCGTATGTTATGCCTGCGGGCTGCTTCTTTTGATAGGATGAATATGGTGCCATGTTGACAGTGGAGATGCTACCATTCGTATTTAAGATGTCTGACGGTCTTCTTCTCGTCTTTGATGAGATTCATGCTCTCAATGCCGATTTTGACGTGTGTCTCTGCGAAATTCTTTGTCACGGTGTTGTCGCTTTCTTCTGTCTTGACTCCTTCGGGAATCATCGGGTTGTCTGATACAAGGAGAAGTGCACCAGTGGGGATGTGGTTGAAGAAGCCGCAAGAGAAGAGTGTGGCCGTTTCCATGTCGACCGCCATGGCGCGCGTTTCGCGGAGGTAGTTCTTGAAACGCTCGTCGTGTTCCCATACGCGTCGGTTGGTGGTGTAGACGGTACCAGTCCAGTAGTCGTGGTTGTTGTCGCGAAGGGCAGTGGAAACGGCGCGCTGGAGCGTGAAGGCGGGTAGGGCAGGCACTTCAGGGGGGAAGTAGTCGTTGGACGTACCTTCGCCTCTGATTCCGGCAAGGGGTAGGATGTAGTCGCCTTTTTTGGTCTTGTCGGATATTCCGCCGCACTTTCCCAAGAACAAGCACGCTTTCGGCTTGATGGCGCTGAGGAGATCCATGATGAGTGCCGCGTTGGGACTTCCTATTCCGAAGTTGATGATGGTGATGTCTTCTGCCGTGGCGGCTCTCATGTTGGCTTCAAATCCAACGGGGGTTACGTGGTAGAGATTGCAGAATATGTCGATGTAGTTGTTGAAATTGGTCAGTAGAATAAGCTTGCCGAAGTCTTCCAACTGCATTTTCGTGTAGCGTACGAGCCAATTGCTGGTTATTTCTTCTTTGGTGGTCATGGATATTTTTGTACTTTTGAATTCACGTTGCTTGTCCGGTTCAGTCGTTTAGCCTTTAGATGTGTGGGAATAAAGACTGCGGGCAATGCTATAACAATAAAATGGCCTTATTCTATTTGTGGCCTGTTTATGGTCTCCTGTGATGCTTGTAAATAGTTGTTTCGGAGAACTGCAATTTCTGCAAATGTAGCAAAATGATTCCAATCAATCTACCTCCCTTTCCCATTAAATCGAAAGTTGAACACGGGCAGACGTACGTGTTCGATTTTCTTCGTAGCCGTTATGTGCGTTTGACGCCGGAGGAATGGGTTCGGCAGCATTTCACGCACTATTTGGTGGACTGCAAAGGCTATCCGGCAGCTTTGTTGGGCAATGAAGTGTCGCTGATGGTTGGTGGCGTGTCACGCCGTTGCGACAGCGTTCTTTACCATAAGATAGGTGGTCGTCCGCGCGTGGTTATAGAATACAAAGCACCGCATGTTTCGATTACGCAATCCGTTTTCCAACAAATCTATTCCTACAACAGTGTGTTGCATGCCGATTACCTTATTGTGAGTAATGGGCTGAAACACTATTGCTGTCATGTCGACTATGTAAACATGCGCGTTGATTATTTGCCCGAAATACCTTCTTATAGCGATTTGATGTAAGAAGTATGTTGGGATTTGCATAATAAAAGAAATGCAATCTACGGCCGCAACGTGTTGTGTTCGTAGATTGCATTTCTTTTGTGCCAGTCGTCCTCAAAAAGGGTGGACTTGCTGTGTGTGGTGAAGAACTTTATTCGTCCTCTTTCTTCACTGTGCGGCGTGCGCGGCGCTTGGGTTTCTCTTCTGCGGGCTTTTCAATCTTGACACCGGCGAGTTCGGGGTCGATCATGATGCGGCCGCAGTATTCGCACACGATAATCTTTTTGCGCATACGGATGTCCAACTGGCGCTGGGGCGGAATCTTGTTGAAGCAACCGCCGCAGGCATCGCGCTGTACGTATACCACGCCGAGTCCGTTGCGTGAATTCTTGCGGATACGCTTGAAGGCAGTAAGCAGACGGGGCTCGATGCAAAGTTCAAGAGAGTGGGCTTTTTCGCGAAGCTTTTCCTCTTCGGCCTTCGTTTCGGAAACGATTTCTTCAAGTTCGGACTTCTTCATGTCCAAGTCGGCACGACGGTCGTCAAGCGCTTTTCTTGCCTGTTCTACGTCGGCGCGACGTGAGTCGATGGTGCGCTGTGCTTCGTTGATTTTCTTGTTCTGAAGTTCAATGTCGAGGTTCTGAAATTCAATTTCCTTTGAGAGCATGTCGTACTCGCGGTTGTTTTTCACGTCCTTGAGCTGCTCGTTGTAGCGAGCCACCATTTCCTGGGCTTCGTTGATTTTGGCCTTCTTGGCGGCGATGTCGGTGCGGAGGCCTTCCACTTCTTCGTCGTATTTGCAAAGGCGGTGGGTGAGTCCTTCTATTTCGTCTTCAAGGTCTTGAACTTCAAGGGGAAGTTCGCCACGGAGAATCTTGATGCGGTCTATTTCGGAGAGCATCGTCTGGAGCTGGTACAAGTTTTTCAGCTTCTGTTCAACGGACATTTCCGCTGCGTCTTTTTTTGCCATATTTAGTAGGATGAAAAATTATTCAGTTCGTAGAAAATGGGATTCGTGGTGCCTTCAGTTTTAAGCACGCGCAGATTCGGCATGTCGCCCAAGAGTATGCGCTCGAGCAAATCAAGGGTGAACTGCTCGCTTTGGTAGTGACCCAGAACGGCAATCAGCAGATCCTTTTCGTGTCCGAAATAACGGTGATACCCCATTTCGCCGGTGATGAATGCCTGCGCGCCTTGCTTGATGGCTTCTTCCAGGAGAAATTCGCCGGCTCCTCCGCATACGGCTACTCTTTTGATGCCGTAGGTAGGATACCAGTCGCACTGGCAGTTGTTGTGCATGATGGATTTTACCTTGAAGGTGTTTGCCAACATGTTTATGAACTCTTGGAACTGCATGGTTTCGGGCAGGTCGCCAATGGCGCCGCTTCCGCCGTCGTCGCGGTTCATGGGCTTGAGGAAATATACTTTTTCCAAACCCAGCCGGCGTGCGATTTCGTAGTTTACTCCACCTTCCACATTGTCGAGGTTTGTGTGGGCGGAATAGACGGCAATGTTATTCCTGATGGCAATTTGGGTGCACCGCCCCACCATCGTGTCATCTGCAATCTTGCGGATGGGGCGAAAGTAGAGTGGGTGATGGGATACCACCATGTTGCAATCGGTTTCTATTGCTTCGTAAAGTATGTCTTCTGTCACGTCAAGACACAACAAGACCCCTGATACTTCTTGCTCTTCTGTTAATCCAATCTGCAAGCCAGCATTGTCATAGCTTTCTTGCAGCGGCAGAGGAGCAAATCGTTCAAGGGTCCAAACGACGTCCTTAACTTTCATTTCTTTCGAGTGAAAATCTTGTTTTGATGTATGTGTGCACAACGTGTATTTCAACGAAATGCTCTGCAAAGTTAGTGTATTTATGAAACAGGAAAAAACTTTTTCGCTGAAGATTCAATGAAAGCGCTCCCTTTTTGCGTTTGTCTGCCAAGCCGGTGTGTTGTGCCCATGTGCTGAACCCTAATGCAAATGCTTAAAAGTTATAGGCAATATTGCAAAGTTGTGTACGAAATGTCACAATCGTGCTAAGTTCTTTCGGCTCTTCGCTTCCGTCAGATTTATTCTATACCTTTGCATCTGTCAAATGTATAGGCGGTACTTGATATTCCGCTTAAGGCTCACGTTAATTGTAAAATCAGAGACAACAACTATAAATTAAATAACAACATGATCAGAAGATTTTTTCTCTCCGCCCTTGTGCTTTGCTCTGCCTTGGTGGCATCGGCGCAGGTGCAGCGTCCGAAATTGGTAGTCGGACTGGTAGTAGACCAAATGCGTTGGGACTACCTCTACTATTATTACGACAAATATGGCGAGGGCGGTTTGAAACGCCTTGTCAATGAGGGATACAGTTGCGAAAACAACCACATCAACTATGTGCCCACCGTCACAGCCATCGGGCATAGTAGTCTTTATACAGGTTCCGTGCCGGCATTGACGGGTATAGCCGGCAATAATTTCCACATCGACGGCAAACCGGCATACTGCTGCGACGACAAGAGTGTCAGCGGTGTGGGTTCCAACAGTCGCGCCGGACAGATGTCGCCGCGCAACATGCTGGCTACCACAATCGGTGACCAACTGAAGGTGGCCACCGATTTCAAGTCGAAGGTCATCGGTGTAGCCCTCAAGGACCGTGCTTCCATTCTGCCTGCTGGCCACAGTGCCGATGCGGCCTATTGGTACGATAGTTCGGTAGGCCACTTCATTACGAGCACATACTACATGGACAAATTGCCTGAGTGGGTCGAGAAGTTCAATAAGGCCAACAATACCAAGCCCGGTTACGACATCAAACCGACCAACGAGGGCGTTACGATGACCTTCAAAATGGCTGAGGCTGCACTTGAAAACGAGCAGCTCGGTCAGCACGACGTGACCGATATGCTCTGTGTCAGCGTTTCCTCTACCGATGCCGTCGGTCATCAATATGGTACGCGCGGCAAGGAGAACTACGAAGTCTACATGCAGTTGGACAAGGATCTTGCGCACTTCCTTTCCGTTCTCGACAAGAAGGTTGGTCGCGACAACTATCTGCTCTTCCTTTCCGCCGACCATGGCGCTGCCCACAATCCCAATTTTCTCAACAGCCATAAACTGCCCGGCGGCGGTTGGGAAACGCGTGATGCACGCAAGGCAATCAACGACAGTCTGCGTGCGCAGTTCGGTGTGGACATGGAGTATGTCAACGATGTGATGAATTACCAGTTCTTCATCAACCGAAAGGGATTGGAAGAAAAAGGTCTCGACTATGAGAAAGTGAAGGCTGCTGCCGTTGAGTTTCTCAAGAAAGACACGCAGTACCAGTATGTAGTGGACAATGAGAAGGTGAACACGACGACCATACCGGCACGCATCCGCGAACAAATCAACAATGGTTACAATCGCCATCGTAGCGGCGATATCGTAGTCATCCTCCGTCCCGACTTCTTCGACGCACATGTTAGCAAGGACTATACCGGCACGCAGCATGGTGTGTGGGCTCCCTATGACACCCACATACCTTTGGTGTTCCTCGGTTGGAACATCAAGCACGGCAGCACGTCAACGCCAACCCATATTGTCGACCTTGCTGCTACGGTATGTGCCATGCTCCATATACAGATGCCTTCGGCTTGTATTGGCGATGCCATCCTTCCCGTTGTGGAGATGGCAAAATAAGAAAATCAAGTTTCAGGTTTAGGGAGAGGCGGCCTAGCCCAGGCACAGTTGGGCTTTCAGTCCGTACCCGTCTAAGTAACGTGTAAAAAACGACTTGCGCAATTTTGGTGTGAAGCCTTATGGTGGTTATCCGCGGAACTTAAACAGAGCATCGGATAAACTCCGTTTGTGTTCCCGCCCGCAAATACCAATTGAATAAATTCGTAAGTTGTTTTTTACATGTCGCTAATTCCGAAACTTCGGTAATTTATAGAAGCATCCTAAAGAGATATGTTTGCTGGCGCAGCGCATGGACAAGTTTTGTGGGCTAACCATAGATGGGCAACGCATAACCATGCGGAAGCCTTCGTGAGTCCTTTTATATATGAACTTGCCTATGCGCTGCGTTCGCAAACATCACTTAAGGGTGGTTCTATAAATTAGCTTTGTCAGATTTCGGTGCTATTTTTCGTCCATTTTGTTTGTGAACGAAGGAGCATAGCGGGCTATGCGACTGAGCGAACAAGCAAAATGGGCGGGAATATCGTGCAAGCGAGCGCAAACAAAACTTGTTTTGATTTGCCGAGTGCAGCCGATATTCAAGCAAGTAAAAGAGCCCGAAAGATGACAAAACGCCACTTGGGCGAATATGTATATTGAACGGTGGTAATTTATAGAACCACCCTTAATTCTGCACTCTTTGCATAGAGCGCATAGCAAAATGGCGAAGAACTATAAAAACTTTACAAATCGTCCGTCAAAATATACGCTGATTCTTGCAAGATGATTCCGGCCTCCCTACCTTTGCACATGTAAAAGATAACACAAGACTACACAAAAGCTAAACCAAGCAAGGTTTAAGTCCTTGTCTTGAGGTTTCTCTTCGGAAGAAACCTTCGGTAAAAAAGATTGTAGGATAATCGTTAAGGTTAGCATAGACTTATAGGTAAAAAAGATTTGTAGAAAGGTAATTGTTAGATGAAAGGCTCTTGCGTGAGCCGGTGGACGTAGCAAACTGCTTCGTTCCACTTCCATTAAAGGGCGGAAGCCCTTTTTTTGTTGCCTATCGGTAAGGTCGCGTGTCTCTTCTTGTGTAGTTTCATTTAGATTTGAATGCTCCCGTTATATCCCCTGTTCCCGTTATTCGCGATATGTATTTTCTAGGTGCTAATTTGCACACTTTACCATGCATTTGCGCATGTTTACGCGAAATTAGTCCCTCTTTTCATGCACTTTTTGCACAAAAAGCTTGGAGCGTGTGCAATGATGACGTACTTTTGCCGCCGTTTTTACCAATAAATAAGAAAAATGAGAAAATCCATCCTCAGCGCAGCCCTGTTGCTGTGTGTTGCAACCTCGGCTCAAGCTGGTGGTTATTTAACGAATACCAACCAGAGCGTAGCCTTCCTGCGCAATCCTGCACGCGACGGCGTTATTGCCATCGACGGCGCCTACAGCAATCCGGCGGGTTTGGGATTCCTTTCACAGGGATGGCACTTGGGCTTTGACCTGCAGAGTGCCTATCAGACACGTTCCGATGCCACATACTTCCCTTATTTCGCACAGGGCACAGTGAATGGTGTGAAAAACCCGGCAGACGGTTACAAGAAATTCAACGGAAACGCAAAGGCTCCCGTCATACCTTCTTTCGACCTTGCCCGTGTGGGAGAGAAATGGTTCGCTTCTTTCCACTTCGGCATAACCGGTGGTGGTGGCAAGTGTACCTTCTCCGACGGACTGCCCTCCTTTGAAAGCCAAGTGGCTCTTTTGCCTACTCTGATTGGTGTCATAGCCCCCAACACGGTGACTGGCTACAGCATGGACACCCATATGCAAGGTCGTCAGTACTATTTTGGCGGGCAGTTTGGTGTAGGCTATAAAGTGCTTCCTAACCTTAATGTCAGTGTAGGCGGACGCGTCGTTTATGCCGACTGCAACTATTACGGCTATGTGCGCAACATCGGCGTGCAAGTCCAAGGAACGGCAACCGTGCCCGCAACGAAGTTCTTTGAAAGTCAGGGCATGTCCGACTTTGCTGCACTTGTAGAGGATAAAGAACTCAATTGCGACCAGACAGGTTTCGGTTTCACTCCCATCGTCAGTGTCGACTACAAGGTGGGGCGCCTCAATCTTGCCGCCCGCTATGAATTCAAAACGCGTTTGCGTTTGAAGAACCGCGCAGGCGTCAACACGAGCGGACTCTCCGAGTACGACGACGGCAAGAAAGTAAAAGCCGACATCCCCGCCATCCTTGCCGTAGGTGCACAGTATGAGGTGCTCGACAACGTCCGCTTGAATGGAGGTTTCCATTACTACTTCGACAAGCAAGCCACCCAGCACGAAAACCGTCACAATTATCTTCACAAAGGTGGTTGGGAGGTGCTTGCCGGTGCAGAATGGGACGTTGCTAAACGTTGGACGGTTAGTGCTGGTTGGCAAACCACACACTATGGCCTGGGCAAGGATAGCCGCTTTATCAGCGACATGAGTTTCGTTACAAACTCCAATTCCGTAGGTCTTGGCGCACGCTTCCAACTTCGCAAGAAAGTGGCACTCAATGTGGCCTACTTCAAGACCATCTACAAGCACTACAGCCGCGAACAGCAAGACTTCTACAGCAACAAGGAGAAGTTCGCTTCTATGCTTGGTCCCATTCAGCAGCAGCTCGCCGCAGGAAAGGTTCAACTTGAGCAGGTGCTTTCCAACCCTCAACTCCCTGCTGAGCAACGTGCCGCTTATCAGCAAAAACTCAACGTGGTAAGTAACGAAATCGGTGCGCTCGGAAGCATCTCCCAAGGCGTTTCCTCTATCAGTACTTATGGAAAGGATAACTTCCACCGTACCAACGACGTGTTTGGTATCGGACTTGAAATTGACTTCTGATAAGCTAAGAACCGTTCTATAATAATCGCAAGTGCCGTAATTCCTTTCTTCGAGAAGAGAAGGGAATTACGGCACTTGTTCGCATCAAAATTGCGAAAGTCGTTTTTTCGTATGTTACTTTAGCCAACTCAGGAAAAGGGAAATGATGCCGGTGTTCATCATGTCCACAAACATGGCACCCACAATGGGTACAATAAGGAAGGGCTTGACGGTATAGCCGTATTTGTCGCAAACGGCACTCATGTTGGCCATGGCATTGGGTGTGGCGCCAAGTCCGAAACCGCAAATGCCGGAGCAGAGAACGGCTGAGTCGTAGTTCTTCCCCAACATGGGGAACGCTATGAACCATATGAATAAAGCCAACATGACTACTTGTGAAAAGAGCATCACTACCAATGGTATGGCAAGATCCTCCAATTGCCATAGCTTGAGTGACACCATAGCCATGGCAAGAAACACCGACAGACAGATATAGCCGAGGTTCACTATTTTCTCCAATTCAATGTATTTGCGGCATGGCGTAACGTCACACACAATTCTTATGCAGGCAGCAGTAAGCAGCGCACCGAAATAGGTGGGGGTGGTGATTCCCGTCAATTGCAACAGGTAGCTCGCTCCAACACCGAGTGCCATCACTATAAGAATGGTGTAGCTGGCGTGTGCGTACTTTTTTAGTTCGTCTGCGCTTTGCGAAGATTCTTTGGATGATTGCTGTAATTCTTCGTTCTTTCCCTCGTCGTTCAAAAGGGTGGGGGAGTCCTGGGAACTGCAAGTGTCGTGTTTCAGTCGTCTGCGTATCAATTGGGCACTGATTGGACCTCCAATGACCGATCCGGCTATAAGCCCGAAAGTAGCGCAAGCCATCGTTGCGGTAAGTGCGCTGTTCAATCCCATGCTTTCCAATAAAGGACTGAAACCTCCGGCTGTCCCATGTCCGCCTGCCATGGATATAGAACCTGCCGCCATTCCCACAAGTAGATTCGTGTCACACAGTTTTGCAATGCCTATTGGCAACAGATTTTGTAGAAACATGAGCAATGCTATTACAATCAATAAACAAACCAAAGGTCTTCCGCCCTGACGCAGTGCCTTAAGATCCGTTTGAAAACCTACGGAAGTGTAAAACGCCAACATAAAAACGTTTTGCAGCGTGTCGTCAAACTCAAAGTCTATATCAAGTATAGTATAAAAGAGTAGTGATGCAATGGAAAATACCAGACCACCGGAAACAGGCGATGGTATGCAGAACTTTTGTAAAGTCTTGATTCTGTGCGTGAGACCAATGCCTACAATGAGTGCTGCTGCACCAATTCCTGCCGATTGAAGCGTGTCAAGATGTATAACAGATTGCATATTAAGTATTAGTTCGTAGTTTCTTTTTGTTTGGTTTTAGTAAATAATCCTTGCGTCAATAAAGCGTATGCGGAGAAAACCTTGCAAAGATACACAAAACTTTTGAACGATATTCCTCTGGCCTCTGGAGGTGAGGTTTTCAGAACCTCTCGCTCTACAAGGTTATTACTTCGCCCATGGGGGGGTGACGTTTCCATAACGTTACTCATCTATTATATATAAGGTGTCTGATGCGTATGTATATGGTGTCTGATGCGTAGCACGTGAGGTGTAGCGCATGAGGTGCAGCGCATGGGGTGCCAACGCATGGGGCGCTAGCGCATGGAGGTCAAGACTCCCGTCTTGACAGCTCTACACGGCCTAATCGCCGCCTATGGGGGTGACGTTTTCAAAACGTCACGCTCTACACGGCCTAATCGCCGCCTATGGGGGT
>CAVJJO010000055.1:0-18097 GCA_963649665.1 Bacteroidaceae bacterium
CGCTCCACAAACTCGTGGTCATCTACCGAGGCACGGAAATGGTGGAGTGCCGCGAGGCGGAAGAACTTTAGCAAACGCGAAGTGCCACGAAGATTGTTTTCTTCGTGGCACTTCGCGTTTTATATAATGGACGATTTTAGTAAAGAACGGTTCTACAAGAGACCACCCGATTACCCTTTCCCTTCAACCGACCTAAACCTTTACGGTGAGAATGTCGTTGAAGTCGGTCAAATAGTTGGGACTGCGGTGCGCGCTCTTCACCGTCCACGCTTGTTCCTTTTCGCCTTCCACTGCAAGTTTCACGGTTTTCAAGCCATAGCGGTGATTCAAGTTGTCAAGCGTTTTCATGAGTTGCATGCGCTGCCGGCGATTGGGGAGGGGATCGAAAAGGTCTTGCGAAAACGGGGCTGAGGCCGAAATCTCCGTCAGTACCACACCCGACTTCTTGTACTGAATGCCGGGACGGTAAATCTGCTCCAACAAACGAAGGGCTGTGGAGGTGATTTCAAGATTGTCAGCCGTTGGCACGGGCAGCGTGGCAGTAGCAGCGTTCTGATACTGCTGAAGGTCTTCGCGAAACCTGTTGCTGCAGAGAAACACCACCACGGTGCGTGCCACCGAACCTTGTCCGCGAAGTTTGTTGGCGCAACTGGCTGCAAACGTGGCTACGGACGAACGCAGCGAGGGAAGGTCGCTGACCATTTGGCCGAAGCTACGGCTCGTGCAGATGGTCTTGTGGCGCTTCACCTCTTTGGTGTCGATGCAGGGGTGTCCGTTGAGTTCGAGCCAAGTCTGCACGCCGGGCTTGGAGAAGCGGCTGCGCACCCACGACTCGCTTTTGTCGGCAAACTCCAGCGGGGTGTGTACACCGGAATAGTAAAGTTTCAGCAGGTTCTGATGCCCAATGCCCCACACATCGGAAAGTTCGAACAATGCGAGTGCCTTGCGGCGCTTCTCTTCCGTGTCGATGCTGCATACCTCCCGGTAACCAGCATATTTTTTGGCAAACTTGCTTCCTATCTTTGCCAAGGTCTTGGTGGGGGCTATGCCCACACTCACAGGTATGTCGGTCCAGAGCTTGATGCGCTGCGCCACCGTGCGCATATAGTCCGTAAGGTCGTAGAAACGTTCGTAGCCCTTGAGGTCACAAAAGCTTTCGTCAATACTGTAGTTGTCCACCCGAAGAACGGACTTGCGCAAAATGTTCGTCACGCGGCGGCTCATGGCAGCATAGAGATACATGTTGCCGGAAAACACCGCCACACGATGGGCTTCCACGATGGGGCGCACCTTGAAGATGGGGTCGCCGCGATGAAGCCCCACGGCCTTGGCTTCGGGCGTAAGCGCCACGATGCACCCGTCGTTGCTCGAAAGCACACACACGGGGCGATTCTCCAGTCCGGGATGAAACACCTTTTCCACGGAACAAAAAAAGCTGTTGCAGTCTACCAACGCATACATTGGGCGTTTTTGAAAAAGAATTATGAGAATGAAAAATAAAACTGAGCGCAACACGCAATAGCCTCTGTGAAGCCCATAAGAATCAGCGCGGTTTGTGAATCACATAGCTCACCGTGCCCCAAATGCAGAAGGCATCGTCCTTGGTTACGCGGATGCGCGGATAGTCGGGATTGGCGGGCACAAGCCACCCTTCATTGCCCTCCTTCACAAAGCGCTTGAGCGTATATTCCCCGTTGAGTTCACACATCGCCACTTCGTGCTCCGAGGGGGTACGGTTGCTCTTGTCCACAATGACGAGGTCGCCGGAATGGATGTCGGCATCGATCATCGAATTGCCTTGTACGCGAATAAGATAGCACGACTCGGGATTGGGGCAGAGCATGCGCAGCAACTCAATATCCTGACTGCGCTCATCGTTGTCGAGCGGCACGGGAAACCCTGCCACTACGGCCAAGTCGAAGAACGGCAACGCGACGTCTTTCACCGCTGCCGCATTCACCGCGCGAAGCGTTTCACCTGTCCTCCCAGCCCCGTTCTTTTCTATGCAGGATAGTATAAAATCGGTCTTGTTGTCGTGTGCACTGATAACGCGCGCCAACGTTCCCGGCGCACGAAACGTGAACAGTTGGCTATCGGTGCGAGGACGTCCGCGACGCGCAGAACCCGGTTTACCGTCAAATGAAGTCTTTTCCATGATGGTTTCTTTGCATTTCGTGGAGCAAAGGTAATGAAATATTTTTCGTATTACAGAAATCCATTGAAATAGTCAGCCTTGGAAAAGGACTACAATGAAGCAGTTCATTATTAGCCAAGATTTCGTAATTTTGGAGCATTAAACCACGAATGTGTAAATCCTATGCCCATTCTCCAAGGCGCAGACGGCCGCACACATTCGCCACATTTATCCTTTTTCCCCTCTTTACAACTACAATGCAAAAGACCTCTATTGACACCATAGCAAAGGAAAATGCCTTTGAACTCATCGGTAAGGAATGGATGCTCATCACAGCGGGCACGACAGACAAGTTCAACATGATGACAGCCTCGTGGGGCGGCATCGGTTGGCTTTGGAACAAGCCCGTAGCATTCATCTTCGTGCGTCCCGAGCGCTTCACCTATCCGTTACTTGAAGAGAACGACCACCTCACGCTCTCATTCCTCGGACACGACAAGGCCATGCGCGATGCCTACAACTTCTGCGGCTCAAAGTCGGGACGCGACTTCGACAAAGCCCACGAAACCGGACTGCGCCCCGTAGCCACAGAGCACGGTGCCGTCACCTTTGAACAGGCACGGCTCACCATAGAAGGCCGCAAACTGTTCCGCACAGAATTCAAGCCTGAGGAATTTCTCGACAACGAAGTGCTCACGCGCTGGTACAACGACCAGCCCGGAGGATCGCTCCACACCATGTACGTCGTAGAAATCGAAAACGTTTACACTGCCGACTGATGTTTCGCAAATTCATCATCACGCAAGACGGGGTGCTGAAATTCGGACACGTCTATCTCCACCGCGACCTTCAAGGTCAAGGCGAACGCTGCGTTTGGGGCGGCGGACTTTGGGAGATTGACGAAGCCATCGGAGCCATCGTTCTTTACGGACGCTCCTTCGACTTCGGGCCGCCCGAGTTCGACCACGTACGACGCATTGACTGGAACGGAGTGGGCGGACGACCTATTCCCCTCTTCCATCTTCCCCATTGGCCAGACCGCGAAGTGATGGTTCCCGTCTATGCCCAAGCCTAAGCAACGCAGCGACCTATGACACAATTTTATACACCAAAGAAAATAGCACACCATATCTCATGACACACGGACACGAAGTACTCCACATGATGGAGGGAAATGCCTACTCTACAAAAGAAGAACTCATTACAGCCATCGTGGCGCGCTTTGGTGCCGACGAACGTTTCTACACCTGCTCCGCCACTGACCTTACGGCAGAAGGCTTGGTAGATTTTCTGGAAGCCAGAGGAAAATTCAAGCCCGCCACGGAAGAAGCGTTCACCGTAGACGCCACCAAAATCTGCAACCACAACTAACGTACAAGCCTCACTGAGGTCATTGTACATCTCCCTATCCCCAGCCTATGCCCCCCTTCAAAGTAAACAAAATAATCTATTCCATACGTGAAGTAGCGGAAATGTTCGGTGTGAACGAAACGCTTCTGCGCTATTGGGAGAAAGAATTTCCCAACCAGATCAAGCCCAAGAAAGGCAGCCGCGGTTCACGTCAGTACACGAAGGACGACATCGAAGACGTGCGCGTGGTCTACAACCTCGTGAAGGTGCGCGGCATGAAACTCGCCGCCGCACGCGAAGCCTTGCGCAAAAACAAAGAAGGCGAACTGCAGACCCTCGATGCCCTGAACCGCCTGCGCGAAGTGCGCGCCGAACTGGTGCGCATGCGCGACGAACTGGAACGTATGTAATCCCTACCGCACCATGGCAAAGACAAAAACCGTATACGTCTGCTCCGAGTGTGGACAGGAGTCGGCAAAATGGGTGGGACGCTGTCCCGCCTGCGGACAATGGAACACCATGAAGGAATTCCACATCGCCCCCGAGCCCGCCATGTCGGCCAGCGAAGCACGTGCCCGCCAAGCCCTCGGCCCCGCCCCCGCAAGCCGTCCCCGCCCCATTCTTCTCTCACAGGTCACCGCTGAAGAAGAACCACGCTACCTCACCCACGACCACGAGCTCGACCGCGTGCTCGGAGGAGGCATAGTGCCCGGCAGCATCATACTCATCGGCGGCGAGCCCGGCATAGGCAAGTCCACCCTCCTTCTACAGACCATAGTAAGGATGACAGACCGCCGCGTGCTCTACGTGAGCGGCGAAGAAAGCGAAAAGCAGATAAAGCTCCGCGCCGACCGCATCACCCACCAAAGCGCCGACATTTTCCTACTCTGCGAAACGCGCCTCGAACAAGTCTTTGCCGAAATACGCAACGTGCAGCCCGACCTCGTGGTCATCGACTCCATACAGACCATGAGCGTGGAAAACATAGAGTCGTCGCCCGGCTCCATCACGCAAATACGCGAATGTGCCTCGTCGCTACTAAAGTATGCCAAAGAAAGCGGAACGCCCGTCGTGCTCGTAGGCCACATCACCAAAGAAGGATCCATCGCCGGACCGAAAGTGCTTGAACACATCGTCGACACCGTGCTGCAGTTTGAAGGCGACCGCCACTACATGTACCGCATTTTGCGAAGCATAAAGAACCGCTTCGGGTCGACCTCCGAACTAGGCATTTACGAAATGCGTGCCGATGGTTTGCGCCCCGTGGACAACCCCTCGGAACTTCTGCTCACACAAGGCGGCGAAGAACTCAGCGGAATGGCCATCGCGGCAGCAGTGGAAGGCATTCGCCCATTCCTCATTGAAACCCAAGCGCTCGTGTCCACCGCAGCCTACGGCACGCCGCAACGTTCCGCCACCGGTTTTGATATCCGACGCCTCAACATGCTCCTCGCCGTACTCGAAAAACGCGTGGGCTTCAAACTCGGACAAAAAGACGTGTTTCTCAACATTGCCGGAGGCATCCGCGTGACGGACCCCGCCATAGACCTCTCCGTCATAGCCGCCGTGCTCTCCAGCAACGTCGACACCGCCATAGAACGCAGCGTGTGCATGGCGGGAGAAGTGGGACTCAGCGGCGAAATACGTCCCGTCACCCGCATTATGCAGCGCATACAAGAAGCCGCAAAACTCGGATTCTCGCGCATTCTCGTACCCACAGGCAACATGAAGGGACTCGAGGAAATCCACGCAGGGATAAACATCGTGCCCGTAAGCCGCGTGGAAGAAGCGCTGCGCGAACTCTTTGGATAAAAGAGTCGAGGATGCAAAAGGCATAGAAAAGCGTAGCCTCACGGATATTTCCACAAGGCTGGCTTCATTTACATTACTGAGAAAAACCTCATGAGAAAAGACTACAAGGGTTCAACCCCCAACGACCATAAAGGAACAAAGAAATTCAAGCCGCAAGTTCCCGGACAACGCCGCGAACGCCCGTCCCGCCCCGCAGCAGAGAAGCTGCACGATGAAGGACGATGCGAAGAACGCCGCCCCGAAGCGACCTTCTCGCTTCTCGACAGCGCCCCCGAACAGGGACAGATGGTGCAAATGCGCGTCACTCCCGACGTGGCGGCCAACGAAGAACGCCTCTCGCATTTCGTGGCAGAAAGCCTGCGCATCGACCAACGCACCATCAAAGCGTTGCGCATACGCAAGCGGAGCATTGATGCCCGCCAGCGCACCATTTTCGTCAACCTCACGGCCGAAGTGTTCATCAACCGCCCCGCACCTACGCTCGATTTCGAACCCGTGCACTACCCCGACGTGTCGCATGCGCCACGCGTCATCGTAGTCGGAGCCGGCCCTGGCGGACTCTTTGCCGCACTCCGTCTCATAGAACTCGGCAAACGTCCCGTCGTGCTCGAACGCGGCAAGGACGTGCACGAACGCCGCCGCGACATTGCCCTCATTTCCCGCGAACACCGCGTTGACGGCGAAAGCAACTATTCCTTCGGCGAAGGCGGTGCCGGAGCCTACTCCGACGGAAAACTCTACACACGTTCCAAGAAGCGCGGCAACGTGGAGAAGATTCTCCGCGTGTTCTGCCAGTTCGGCGCTTCGCCCGACATTCTCGTCGACGCCCATCCCCACATCGGCACCGACCGTCTGCCGCGCATCATCGAAGCCATGCGCAACCAAATATTGGAAAGCGGAGGCGAAGTGCATTTCCAAACCCGTGTAGACCGCCTCGTTGTGGAACAAGGTAAGGTGCGTGGCGTAGAGTGCCAAACTGGCGAACACTTCAACGGCCCCGTCATCCTCGCCACCGGGCACTCCGCACGCGACGTCTACCGCCACCTCCGTGCCTCCGGAATACGCATTGAAGAAAAGGGCATCGCCGTTGGCGTGCGACTTGAGCACCCCTCACACCTCATTGACTGCATACAGTACCACAACCGCGAAGGACGCGGAAAATATCTCCCCGCAGCAGAATACAGCTACGTCATGCAAAGTGGCGGACGCGGTGTATACAGTTTCTGCATGTGTCCTGGCGGCATCGTGGTTCCCGCAGCAAGTGGCCAGCAGCAAATCGTGGTCAACGGCATGAGTCCGTCCACACGCAACTCCGCTTGGAGCAACTCTGGCATGGTGGTGGAAACACGCCCCGAAGACCTCGACGGCGAGCTCCATCCCTTCCTTATTGAAGCCATGGCCGACGGCAATTTTGCAGAAACGCATGCCGACATCGACGACCCGAGCAATCCGCTCCGCATGATGTACTTCCAGGAAGCCCTCGAAAAGGCATGCTGGATGCAGGGCAACCGCAAGCAGACGGCACCCGCACAGCGCATGGCCGACTTCGTTAACCGCCGCCTTAGCTACGATCTCCCCACATCGAGCTACTCCCCAGGCCTTGTGTCCTCACCGCTGCATTTCTGGATGCCGCGCTTTGTGACAGACCGCCTCATCGACGCATTCAACGCCTTCGGCCGCCGCAGCCGCGGATTCCTCACCAACGAGGCCACGGTCATCGCCGCCGAAACACGCACCTCGTCGCCCGTACGCATTCTGCGCGACCCCGCCACACTGTGCCACGTGGAAGTGGGCGGACTCTATCCCTGCGGAGAAGGCGCCGGCTATGCGGGAGGCATCGTAAGCGCCGCCATCGACGGTGAGCGCTGCGCCGAAAAACTCTGCGAAAACGAAAAGGTAGACTGACCATGCTCGACATTTCCCTCCACGAAAGCCACATAAAAGTACTGTGCGAAGCGGCAGCACGTTGCCACGCAGACGTAAACCAAACCTACGACGGCTACCTGCCCTACGAGTTTCACCTGCGTCTCACGGCATCGTACGTCACACGCTTCGGCCATCTCATGGCATTCTCCGACGACGAAGTGGAAACGGTCTATGCCGCAGCCTATTTCCACGACGCGCTTGAGGACACGCGCCTCACCTACAACGACCTGACCAAACTCCTCACCCGCCTCAAGGAGCAACACGGTCTTCAACTCTGTGTGGCCGACGCCGTGGAGGCCGTCTATGCCCTCACCAACGACAAGGGCCGCAACCGTGCCGAGCGCGCCGGAGCGCACTACTATGCAGGAATACGCCAAACCAAATATGCGCCTTTCCTCAAAATGTGCGACCGCCTCGCCAACATCACCTACTCCACCCTCTACCCCAAACCCCAAAGCATGGCACGAGTCTACGCTGAAGAAATGCCCCATTTTCTCCAGTCCATAGGTTCCGTGCCGCACGAAATGGAAGAAGCAGCGGAAAAGATGTTGAATTTGCAAGGTCAAGTATAAAAAACGCAAGGAAAAAGATACACCCGCCATGCTTTTTTTGTAGTTTTGCAAGAGTTAACGGGAGCAAGAAGAAACCGCAACGGCTCACAGAACGCCCGTTCCGTGGCAGCAAATGCACACGGATTCAAACGCTTACGCAAATCATCAAAACAACAATCTTCAATACAATACTTTCTACATGAAACCTACACTCTTTCTCCTCGCAGCAGGAATGGGTAGCCGCTACGGCGGTTTGAAGCAACTTGACGAACTCGGCCCCCACGGCGAAACCATCATGGACTACTCCATCTACGATGCCATCAACGCCGGATTCGGCAAATTGGTATTTGTAATCCGCAAAGACTTTGAAGACGATTTCCGTCGCATCGTGCTCTCCAAATATGAAGGCCACATCCCCTGCGAACTCGTGTTCCAAAGCCTCGACGCTCTCCCCGAAGGTTTCACCTGCCCTGCAGACCGCACCAAGCCCTGGGGTACTAACCACGCCCTCATGATGGGTGCAAGCGTAATCAACGAACCCTTCGCCGTGCTCAACTGCGACGACTTCTACGACCGCGATGCATTCAAGGTAATGGGCAAATGGCTCAGCGAACTTCCCGAAGGTTCCACCGGCAAATATGCCATGGTAGGCTTCCGCGTTGGCAACACGCTCTCTGAAAGCGGCACCGTAAGCCGTGGCGTTTGCGAAAACGACGAGCACCACCACCTCACCTCCGTAGTAGAGCGCACTAAGATTCAGCGTTTCGACGGTGTTGTGAAATATCTCGACGAAAACGACGAGTGGGTTGCCATCTCCGACAACACTCCCGTTTCCATGAACTTCTGGGGCTTCACTCCCGACTACTTCAAGCACAGCGAAGAATACTTCAAGACCTTCCTTTCCGACCCGAAGAACATGGAGAACCTCAAGAGCGAATTCTTCATTCCCTTGATGGTAGACCACCTCATCCACACGGGTCAGGCTACTTGCGAAGTGCTCGACACCACTTCAAAGTGGTTCGGCGTGACTTATCCCGAGGATCGTCCCGAAGTTGTTGCCAAGTTCCAGAAACTTGCCGACGACGGCGTTTATCCCGAAAAGATGTTCTAAGGCTTCGTAAGCCACAGACACCATAATTTCCCAAAAAGGCGAAAGCCTTGCAGTGAACGCTGCAAGGCTTTCGCATTTTTTGTATGATTGAATAAAGGGCGCGTGCGGCGCAACGCATAGATTTACTGCTTATCTATGCAGTTTTACTCCTTATCTATGCAGTGCACGCCTGCCTCACACGTTGAGGTCTTCGCCAAAGTCGTAATTTAAGGGAATGACCATGCGCATGAGTGTGCCGTGGTCGGGAGCGGGAATATTCTGGATGGTGAATGAAGCGGGACGTGCATTGCGGCCATTGAGCATTTCCAAAGTGCGGCTGAGCAGACGCAGACCGGTGCCCGTGTCGCGCTTGGTGCGTTTCACGCTGCCGGGATCGTAACCTCTGCCGTTGTCGCGGATTTCCATTGCGAGGGCATCGCTCTCGTCCACGCTGAGGTTTACTTCTATGCGACACGTTTCGTTGAGCGTGGGGAAGGCATGCTTCAGCGCGTTCTCCACGGGAATCTGTATGGACATAGAAGGAACTGTGCGCTCGTCAAGGCGCAACGCATCGGAGATGTGCCATTCCACCTTCGGATATTCGCCCTTTGAGAGGTGATGGAGACTCACGAAGTTCTTTACGAGCGCCACTTCGTCCTTCAGGCTCACCGCCATCCGTCCCGAAGTGAGGAGATTTCCGCGCAGCACATCTATAAGGAGTTCAAGGGGAACGCCTACATCGTCGTGGCGAGCCAGGCGGGGAAACACTGTGCCGAGCACGTTGAAGATGAAGTGGGGCGACACGCGGTTGCGCACAATGTCCATACGAAGTTCCATTATCTGTTCCTTTTGCCGTCCTATGCGGCGGCTCGTGCGAAGCCTGTACCACATCATACCGATTGCCGCCGTGAGCAGAACGATGAGCACCACGGCCAATCCGGTGAACATCACCGTACGCTGCTGCGCCGTCTGTGCCTTATAGTCGGCGATGGCCAGCCGCTGGGCGAGTAGTGTGGTGTCGCGCTGGTAACGTATGGCCATTTCCGCCACATTGTTTGCCGTCTGCTGTCCGCGCAAGGTATCGGCATATCGGGCAGCCTTGCTTTGGAAGAGATAAGCCTTGCTCCAAAGCTTCTCGTTGGCAGCGTAGTGCTGAAGGCGTTCGTAGTGGAGCATGAGGTAGCGCGGTGAACTTACGCTATCCTTCTTCGGCAACGTGTCCAGCAACCTCCGGGCTTCTTTGAGTTTCCCTTGTGCTATGGCGAGGTCCGCCCTTAGGCTTTGGATGTAGAATATCGTGCTGATATCAAATCCCTTGGCATCATTAAAGAGCGTTGTGGCGCGTTCGAGGTGTTGACGCGCTTCGCTGAGCCGTCCGTCCATAAGGTACGTTTCGCCCAAATTGGCCTCCGTTTGAAGTTCAAATAGAGGCTGCTTGAGTTCGCGTGCTACGACCCGTGCTTGGCAAAACGCAGCGATGGCCTCGTCGTAGCGTTTCTCAAAGTAGAAGCAGTTGCCGAGCGTCGTGTAGTAATAGCATTTTGAGGTAAGTTGTTCGCCGTCTATTGTTTTTGCCGCGCGGTCGAGATATTTGTGCGCCAACTTGAAGTCGTTGAGTTCGGCATAGACCTGACCGAGTCCGCAGAGCGTGGCGTTGAGGTTGGCGCTGTCGCCAAGCGAGTCGCAAAGAAACTGTGCGTAGCGGTAGTAATTGGCCGCCTGCGGAATGTTGCCCTGCCGCTGGTAGAGGTCGGCGAGGTTGAGCGTGGTGGAAATGGCACGCTGGTCTTTCTTGGTGGCGTTTTGCATGCGGAAAGCGCGTTCAAAACAGGCAATGGCGGAATCGCGCTGTCCGCCGTTGGAGTACATCACTCCGCGATGGTTCCAAAGTTGTCCTTCCACGCCTTTCTCCTCAGGATGCTTTCGGCACCAGCGTTCCACATCGGCAAAGAGTCTGCTTGCCCCGAGAGAGTCTGCCATATGCAGGCGCGCTGAAGCACGGAAGAGCCGAAGGCGCTGTATCTGCACGCTGTCGGTGCCCATCTTTTCGATGGCAAGAAACGCACTGTCGGCTTTTGCGGGAGCTGTATAGAGAAGGTCGATGTGGGCATTGATCAGGCTGTCGATGCTTCCTGCATCGGCGATTGTCTTTCCCCTGCACGCGCTGAGGAGTAATGCTAGAACAGGAAGGGTAATAAGAATGGCGTAATGGGCAAGGCGTCTTCTCATAAAAAAACGAATAAGGAAATTATTACGCAAAAATACAAATTCCGCAGAATCGTAAAGCGACAAAACATCGCGTTTTGGATTCTGCGGAATTTATCTTTTTCACGTCTTCACGAGAACTTCTTCTTTGCACTTTCGGCGCAAGTGCGCAGATAGTCGGAGAGTTCGGGAGAGTCCACCACTTCTATGTCGTCGGCAAGGCCCATGACGAAGCGGCCCACGCCTTTCATGCTACACACCTCAAGTTCTATGCGGTGCCGGCCGTCGGGTTCTGGAATAAGATGGTCTTCTGCGGCGGGATATTCTTCAAGCAGCACATTGGTTGCCAAATGTCCGAGCAGAAGCGTGACCGGTGTGCGCTCTTTTGCCGAGAAGTGGAAGAGGTCGGTGAATAAAGGCGTGTGTGCCTCTTTGTTGGTCCAAAAGATGTCGAGCGGAGTTACCGACTCCATGCGGCCTATTTTGAACGTCTTGTTGCGGTGTGACGCCAACTCGTAGCAGCGCACCTCGCTATTGTTGTTGGAGAAGAGATAAGGCTCCACTATGCGGTTGCTCACCTTTCCGCTTGAGGCAGAGTCGTAGTTTACGATGAGTGCCATGCGCTCTTCCCTCATGCAGGTATAAAGCGTGGTGAGATTGGCAGCTATACGTTCGCTCATGCCGTGGCGCATGAGCAGTTCGGGGTTGTAGATCCGGGCCAACTTATCGCGCAAGGCACGCATCTGCGACGAGGTGTCGTAAACGGAGTTGAGCGTTTGGCTGAGGAAGACCGCCTCATCGTCGGTAAACTGTATGCCGGTGATTAATTTCTTGAAGTAGGGCGAATCGTACTCTATACGATATATTGAGCCCTTCTTCGTCATGGTAAATCCCAGCGACTTGAAGGCGTCTATATAGCGATAGATGGTGCGCCGGCTCATGTTGAGCTCGTTGCCCAAATCGTCTACGGTGAGTGTTGTGTTTTGCGTCAGCAGCAACAGAAGATAGAGCTGACGTCCAAGTTTTTCAAGTTCCATAATTTGGAATATTGTGTGTTCCTATTCGCTTATAACTTGCGAATATACTAACCTTTTGGGGCTTTTGCACCATTGCACTCGCGAAAAGTAGTGCAAAAAGACTTACTTTGCAACGATGCGTGCAAGTTTTCGCAACGTTGCCAATTTAATCAGAAAAAACGAACAACCAACAGTTACCTATCATCATGAAGAAACTGACCGCCATACTCCTCTCCGGCAGCCTCAGCCTTTCCGCCTCGGCACAGAGCTACGACGCGCTTTGGAAGAAGGTGCAAGCCGCCAGCGAGAAGGACAAGCCCATAACCGCCTTGGCCTCCGTGGAACAGATACGCCTCAAAGCCGTAGCCGAGAAAAACGACGTGCAACTTCTCCGCGCCAGTTTGATGAACCTTGTGTTCAATGTAGAAATCAGTCCCGACAGCCTGTCCTCCTGCATTGCCGCCATGGAAGAGTCGCTCAAGAGCGAAACGCGCCCCGTGGAGCAGGCACTTTGGCATTCAGCCCTTGCCAAGACCTACAGAAACCATTTGTATGGAAGCGGCAACGCCTACGAGGAGATGAAAGCGAAAAGCCTTGCCCATGCCGAGGCTTCACTTCTGCAGCCCGAGCTTCTCGCCAATACACGCGTCAAGGACTATCTGCCCCTTTTCGTGGAAGGAGACAACAGCCGCATCTTCCACAACGACCTGCTCCATGTGCTCTTCAAAGTCTACCTGGAATGTACCGACAGCGAGGAAAAGGAGGAGGAGATGCACAATGCCATGTACAGCCGACTGATTGACATCTACCGTCAAACCCATGCCGACGACGCCGTCGTCCGGCTTTCACTCGACGCTCTCCGCGAGACTCATCGCTCACATAAGGTAACAGGTGCCATAGAGGACGACGAATATTACCGCGCGCTTTCCGCCCTCTACCAGGCATACCCCGACGCAAAGCTTGCTCCTTGCATACTTGAGGCCATGACAGAGCTTCAAAGCACTTCTTCATTCGACAACTATGACAACGAGCGCAACGATAGTGTGCTCGTTGCCCTCGCCGAAGAAGGCATCAAGCGTTACAAGAGAAACAAATATGCCAACGGCTTGCGCAACTTCGTGAGCAAGATGACCAAGCCAAATGCTATTTTCTGCAACGTACCCCTTCATGCCGTTCCCAATGCCGTTGAGAAGCTCTACCTCAACAGCCGCCACACAGCGTGTGTAGGACTTCGCCTCACTCGCGTGGCGGACGACGACATGAAGAAACAACTTAACGAAGACGATTATGCGAAACTGCTCAAAAGCAACCGCAAGAGTTCTGCCCTTACCACTTATGAAGTGCCGTCGGCACCCGACTATGCGTGGAACCGCCTCGACGTGCAGCTCCGCATCCCCGACCAACCTGGAGTATATGTAGTGGAACTTCTCGTTGAAGGAAAAACTGTTGACACATCGTTGCTTAAAGTTTCCGCCCTGCAAGCCATGGTGTTTGCCTACCCCGACGGACAGAACCGTGTGGTAGCGGTAGACACCCGAAGCGGGCAACCCGTGAGCAGAGCAAAGGTTTCCCATTTCGTCCGAGACAGAAAGACCAGCCACCTCACTCAGGCCAAGGTCTACACTTGCGGCGAGGACGGAGCCGTGGTCATTCCTGGCACGAACCGCAACGGACTATTCTACGTGTGGACCGACAACGACCGCGCCTCGGAAGGCTTTGCCATCAGCGACCTCAAGTACTACGGAGCCTCCCAGCAGCAAACGCGCACCACGGTGGACATCTTCACCGACCGCACCATCTACCGTCCAGGGCAGAAGGTTGAGGTGAGCGGCATTGCCTACACCCGCACCGCCGACGAGATGCACACCGAAAAGGGGCTCCGCGCCAAGCTTACGCTCTACACCGCCAACCACAAAGAGCTCGACTCGCTTTGGGTGGAGACCGACGCCTACGGCATGTTCAGCGGTTCATTTTCCCTCCCCAAGAGCGTGCTGCCCGGCACGTTCTCCATGCGCCTTACCGGTGCGAGCGTGAACACCTCGGAGAGTTTCCGTGTGGAAGAATACAAGCGCCCCACGTTCACCGCCACCACCTTCCCCGTCACCACGGTCTATGCCCTGGGCGACACGGTAGAGGTAGAAGGACGCGCCGAGACCTACACGGGTGTGGCCGTTCCCGGAGCACGGGTGCAGTATACCGTTGACCAGAACGTGTGGTTCCGCTACGGCACGTCGGGCAGCGACCGTTCCGTCAGCGGCGAAACGACCACCGACAGCGACGGACGCTTCCGCATTCCCGTAACGCTCTCTGCCGAGAAAGACAACGGCGACAAACCGCAATGGGCACGCTACGTCTACAACGTGAGCTACACCGTGACGGCCGACAACGGCGAGTCCACCACCGGAAGCACCTCGCTGAAAGCCTCCACACGAAGCGCGTGGACAGAGCACGACGTGCCCGAACGCATCTGCCGCGAAAAGGGGAAAGCCATCGCGCCTTTCCTCATACGGCAAGTCAATGCTTCGGGCACGGAGATGGAAGGCAAAGGCACCTACACCTTGCTCAACGCCTCTGAAGAGGAATTGGCAAAGGGCACATTCGTCTGCGGAAAGCCCTTGAAGATAGACGCGCTCGGCTCGTTGCCCGAAGGCGCTTATTCGCTCATCATGCTTGCCGAGGGAAGCGAAGAAGCAGACACCGCGCGTTTCGTGCTTTTCTCCGCCGACACGAAGCGTCCCGTCGACAAGAGCGAACCGCTTTTTGCCTACGAACGCTTCGCCGACAAGCGCGACAGCGTGCACGTCATGATAGGTTCGCCGTGCAAGGGCGTAACGCTCTTCGTGGACGAACTTGCCGAAGGAAAACTCCTCCGCAGCCAACGCTACGAGCTTTCCGACTCCGTGATGCATTTCGACTACGCCTACCGCCCCGACTACGGCGACGGCCTCACCGTTTATTACGCCTTCGTCCACGACGAAACGCTCTACACCCACCGCGTGTTCGTGCAGAAGCCCGTTCCCGAGAAGAAGCTCAATCTCTCTTGGCAAACGTTCCGTTCGCGACTGCAGCCCGGACAGGACGAAACGTGGACGCTCCGCGTGACCAACCCCGACGGTTCGCCTGCTGCCTCGCAAGTGATGGCCGTGCTCTACGATGCTTCGCTCGACGCACTCGGCGGCACACTTTCGTGGACGTTTTCCAATCTCGCCTTCCACCGTTCGCCAGCCAATGCCTCATGGGACTGGAATCGCCCATACGGCTTTAAGCAACTGACCTATGAAAAGCCTGCAAAATGGTTTGCCGTGCCAAGCGCTTATGCTTACACCGTTTGGGACTATAGGCTTTTCAACTATAGCGACAGACATCCATCACCCAGGGGCTTGGTCATGTATAAAAGCATGACGCGCAGAAACATGCCCGTACTATCACGGGCCGTGGAAGCGGACGACGAGAGAATGGGCAGCATGGCTGAACTCTCCGCCTTGGCATGCTTGAACGACCTCGGTTCTTCGGCTGCTGCCACGCCCACGCCCTCTCTGCGCAAGAACTTTGCCGAAACGGCTTTCTTCCGTCCCAACCTCCACACCGATGCCAACGGCGTGGCCACCATCAGCTTCACCCTCCCCGAAAGCACCGCCCAATGGCATTTCAAGGCTTTGGCGCACAATGCCGTCATGGACTACGGCAAGCTTGACACAACGGCGGTGACCCGCAAGGAGTTTATGGTGCAACCTGCCCTGCCGCGCTTCGTTCGCGAAGGCGACTCCACAACGCTTCCCGTGCAGCTCACCAACCTTTCTGCCAACGACGTCGGGGCTACCGTCGTGGTGGAACTGCGCAATGCATTGACCGACAAGGTGGTCTACACCGGGAAGCAGACGGTGAACCTCAACGGCGGAGAAGTGAAGGTGGTGCCCTTCAGCTACACCGTTGCCGCCGATGCCTCCATGCTCGTGTGTCGCACCACTGCCACGGGGCAGAACTTCAGCGACGGCGAGGAGCATTACCTTCCGGTGCTCTCGAACCGCGTGGAAGTGACGCGCACCCTGCCCTTCTCGCTTACAGAAAAAGGTTCGCGCACGTGGCGGGTGGACACGCTCTTCAATGCCGCCTCCGCTTCGCACCGCCGACTCACCGTGGAACTCACGAGCAATCCCACATGGACCGTTGTGGGCGCACTCCCCGCGCTTGCCGCCGATGCTTCTTCCTGCGTGAGCGCTAACGAATGGGCCACGCGCCTCTATGCCCTCACGCTCGGCCGTCACATTGCGCAAAGCGAACCCGCCATAGCCGAAGCCGTGGAGAAGCACCCCGAAGAGGTGGATGCCTTGAGCCGCATGAACCTCGACGAGTTCACCGAACTCACGCCGTGGCTACAGAATGCACGCGACGAGCAGCAGCGCATCGCTTCGCTGCGCAATCTCTTCAACGAAGACCGCTTCGCGGCAGACTTCCACACCGCGCTTGCCAAGCTCCGGGCGCTGCAAGGCTCGGATGGCGGATGGAGCTGGTATCCCGGCATGCCGGCGAACCGCTACACCACGGTCGACGTGGCCACGCTCCTTGCTCGGCTCAAGAAGCTCACCAGCAAAGAGGTGGATGCTGGCATGGCAAAAGCCGCCTTCAACTATCTCAAGCAAGAGATAGCCGCCGACGTGAAAGCCATGAAAAGCACCGAGCACGGCGGAAAGACGAAACTTACGCCTTCGGAGTTCCACCTGCGTTACCTCTACCTGCGCACGCTCCTCGGGCTGAACGCCGACGATGCCGACACGCGTTACCTCCTCGAACGCACCGCTTTGCTTTGCAAGGAGTTCACCATGTACGGCAAGGCGCTTACCGCCATCATCTTTGCCGAGAACGGACACAACGGCGAAGCGAAAGACTTCGTGGAAAGTCTGCTGGAACACACCGTGGCGACGGACGAGATGGGACGTTACTTCGACACGCCCCGCGCCGAATGGTCGTGGCAGTCGTACCGCATACCCACACAGTGTGCCGCCATCGAAGCCATGAACCATTTCGACTACGGCGCAGAGGCCAACGACATGCGCCTCTGGCTCATGCAGAGCAAACGCACGCAGATGTGGGAAACCTCGCGCGCTTCGGCCGATGCCGTCTATGCGCTCCTTACCGCTTCCGACAGCACGAGCGCTAACCGGGCTACAAATCTCAACGCCACGAAGCCCGCCTACTACACGCTCCTGAAGGGCAAGCAGATTGTGGGTTTCAACGCCAAGAGCGAAACCGCCACACCTGCCACCGCCGCCCACTTCCGCCAGTCGTATACCGACAAGGCCGCCACGGAAGCCACCTCGCTGAAAGTGCGCAAAGAGAGCGACGGACTGACGTGGGGCGCTGTCTACGCCACGTTTGAAGTGCCCGCCTCTGAGGTGCAGACCGAAGGAAAGGGACTGCAGCTCTTGCGCCGGATGGAAGTGATGCGCGGCAACGAATGGAAAGCACTCAAAGCCGACGACGTGTTGGCGAAAGGCGACAAGGTGCGCCAAGTGTTCACCCTCATTGCCGACCGCGACTACGACTTCGTGCAGCTCACGGCATCGCGTCCCGCATGTCTCGAACCCATGCGTGCGCTCTCGGGTTACCAGTGGGCCGACGGCTTGAGCGCATACCGCGCCGTGCACGACGCTTCCACCGAATACTTCATTGAGCAAGTGCGAAAAGGCCGCCACACCTTCACCGAAGAACTCCGCACCGACCGTGCCGGCACCTACACCTCCGGCATTGCCACACTCAAGAGCGTCTATGCGCCCGAGTTCTGCGGAACGGCAAGCGAACTGACGCTCCGCGTGGAATAAAACGTTTTTTTCTCCCACAGAATTCACTGAACACACAGAAGGCTCGCGCTGCAATGCATGCATATTAATCTGTGTATTCCGTGGGTTCTGTGGGAGTTTTTTTGGGGCGCAAAGAATTGAGGCGACAGCGCATGGGGGTCAAGACTCCAGTCTTGACTGTTCTACACGAGCTTTGCAAAGCGAAGCCACGCTAA
>CAVJJO010000056.1:0-17963 GCA_963649665.1 Bacteroidaceae bacterium
CCGCCCATTTTGCTTGTTCGCTCAGTCGCATAGCCCGCTATGCTCCTTCGTTCACAAACAAAATGGACGAAAAATAGCACCGAAATCTGACAAAGCTAATTTATAGAACCACCCTTTAAAGTGAAGCATGCCCCGCCCATGGGGGTGACGTTTCCAAAACGTCACGCTCTACACGGCGATAAACTGAATGCGAAGCCTCAAAGACACAGTCCATAACTTCCGTGTAGAGCAGTCAAGGCGGGAGTCTTGACCTCCATGCGCTTCGCCCCATGCGTTTCACCTCAATGTACGTTGCTCCATGTTCGTTCCTTTATTTCGCAATCACGTTCTTTTGCGAGTGTTAATTTTGTGACTTTTTCTTGACAATCGGACTTCTTGAAATAGAGAAACAAACGGGGCTTTGGAACGCTTTGAAAGCGTGTTGTTTTTGCTACAAGGCATCTCGTGAAAATTCCAAGGCATCCAAAAATTTTGGGCCTAAGGGGAATTTTTTCTAGATGCCTTGGAATATTTGCAAAAACAGGGGTCATTTTGCCTCGAAAACGGAGTGCATTGTGGAGATAGGTGAAACAGATTTGCGTAAGAAAGAAAAGCGTGTAACATAATGGATTTCTCGATGCGCTGAGAATCGCGTATTTCCGAGCGAATGTGCACGCGGTGATTTCTACGCGATTTTTGAGTGTTAAAATCGCGCATGAAGGCGAAGCGCTTTAGGGTATATGAGGCGAAGCGCATGGGGGGCAAGACTCCACTCTTGACTGATGAGAGCGGCCTTAAGGTGGCTTACGCGAGGCTTCGCCTTCTATGGGGGAGACGTTTTCAAAACGTCACGCTCTACAAGGTGATTTATGGAAATCTTCGTAGTTGCCGTGTAGAGCAGTCAAGACGGGAGTCTTGACCTCCATGCACTTCGCCCCAAGCTTTGCTTCTGCCTCTCTCCCTAGCTTCCTTTTTTAACGCAAAATCCCCTACTTCAACAACTTTACCCCGCGTTTTGACATCTCAATCTGATAAATTCGTAACTTTGCCGCATAACGCGCGCCCATGTGCCATGCCGTACACAGCGCGAAGCATTCTAATACACGAAAAATATAGAATCTAACAAATACCCAAATGAACAACATTCTGAAACTCACCCTTTTGGCAGCCGCCGCGCTGCCGGGTACAATGAGCGCACAGGACGTTGACCGCACCAAGTATCCCGACTACTCCGACAAGGTCAACCCCGACTATTCGCTCCTTAAACCTATGCGAAAGGTGGGTGCGAAGGCTGCCGAAACGCGGCCCGACCACTACAACAACGGCGACACCCCCTATTTCCCGCCCGTCTTCAACCAGAGCGGTGGTTCGTGTGGCTCCGCCTCCCGCATCTGCTACATGTTCAGCCATGAACTCAACTCCTTCCGCAACACCGACGGCAAGGATCCCCACAACTACTATCCCTCCCACTTCGTGTGGCTCTTGACCAACGGTAACTCAGGAAAGGACGCCTTCGTGCAGCACGTGGGCGTGCCCTCCGCAGCGACCTACGGCGGTCAGACCTACTCCAGCCTCTTCGGCTATCAGGAAGAAACCAACAACGACTTCGGCTGGATGACGGGCTATGAAAAATGGTACGAAGCCATGTTCAACCGCATGCTCCAGCCCTCCAACTTCCCCATCAGTGTGCAGAGCGAAGAAGGCCGCGAAGCCGTGAAGAACTGGCTCTGGAACCACAACGGCGACAGCGATTTCCACTCCGGCGGCATCGTAGGCATCGGTGTGGCAAGTGGTGGCAACTGGCAGCCCATCCCCTCCACGCCTACCAACGACGAGCTCGGCGTGACCAACAAATACTACGTCAAAGCCTGGGGCAAGAGCGTGGATCACGCCCTCACCGTGGTCGGCTACGACGACCGCATAGAGTTTGACCTCGACGGCAACGGCGTATACGGCGAGAAGGACAAGGACGAAGTAGGCGCCTGGATTGTGGTCAACTCCTGGGGCGACGGCTGGTGCAACGGCGGTTTCATCTACTGCCCCTATGCCAACGCAGGTCCCGCCTTCGCCGATGGTGCCACCAAGCCCACCAGCTACTGGCAACCCGAAATCTACCGCGTGCGCAAGAACTACGTGCCCAAGCGCACCATCAAGATAAAGATGGACTACTCCCGCCGAAGCGAACTCTATCTGAGCGCCGGCGTTTCGTCCGACGTCAATGCCACCGAGCCCGAAAAGAGCCAGGCATTCGACCACTTCAAATATGCCGGCGACGGTGCCAACGGCGACACCAATCCCGCACCCGAGATACCCATGCTCGGACGTTGGGCCGACGGCAAGCTTCACACCGAACCCATGGAGTTCGGCTACGACCTCACCGACCTCACCGACGGCTTCGACATGAACAAGCCTCTCAAGTACTTCTTCATGATCGACACCAAGTCCACCGCCATCGGTGAAGGCCACGTCTACAGCGCTTCCATCCTCGACTATGTGCAGGACGCCCTCGGCATCGAAACTCCCTTTGCCACTGGCACCGACGGCATCAGCATCCAAAACAAGGGCAAGCGCACCATCATTTCCGTAGTGGTTCAGGGCGAAGGCATCTATGCTCCCGAAAACGTGACCATAGCCGACGGCGCCATCCACTGGAGCGCGCCCATTTCCTCTGCCAACAAGGTGACCGGCTACAAGGTTTACCAGGGCGACGACGTCATTGCCACGCTCGACGCCTCTGCCACCAAGTATGAGCTCACCTCCGACGAGGCCATGGAATATGCCGTGACGGCAGTCTACGGCACCAAGGAATCCACGAAAGTGACGGTTTCGTCGCCCTCCACCGCCGTGGCAAACCAGATTCTCAACCTCCAGAAGTCCGGCTTCAGCATACCCGACGTGTTCGGCACGAAGTACGACGAAGCCACCATTGAATACTGGATCAATCCCACCTCCCTCGCCAACTGGAACCAGAGCGCAGGACCCGGCTGGGGACAGTTTATGTTCCACGCCAATGCCGACGGCACCTTCACCGCAGGTTGGGACACCTCCAACCGCGCCAACGTTTCCGGCGTGCTCTCCAAGGGCACATGGACCCATGTGGCCATCGTGGTGAAGAAGAATGTGCTCACTATATATAAGAATGGTGTGCGCGTAGGCGGTCTGACCTCGTCGAAATACAGCGGCGTGGGCGGCTTCGGCACACTCACCTTCTCCAACTCCAGCGGCAACAACTCCTACCAGGATGCCAAGTACGACGAAGTGCGCATATGGAAGGTGGCTCGCACAGCCAACGACATCAAGAACAACTACCGCATGCAGTTTGGCGATGCCGGTTTGCCCGACGACCTCCTCGCCTATTACAAGGGCGACCTCGTCAATGTGGGCGGAACGGCCATGCTCCGCGACCACACCACCGGTCAGCACCACGCCACGCTCCTCGACGCCAACTACAGCGTAGCGGCTTCGCCCACGCAGCCCAACCTCAAGACGCCCACCGACCTCAGCGTGAGCATCAACCAGCCCACCGCCGCCGTCTATGCCGGTATGCCCGTGACGCTCACCGCCACCGCTTCCACCGCAGCACAGACCCTCACGTGGAAGGCCGAAAGCGCAGGCATCGACTCCACCAATGCCGTTAGCCCCACCTTCAGCTTCCCCACCGCCGGCGACCACAAAGTGAGCGTTACGGCAAAGGACAAGGACGGCCAGGCCGTTACCGCCGAAGCCACCATCAGCGTGCAGGAAGCCCAGGCACCCGACGCTTCGTTCACCTTCAGCCGCGCCACCGTGCCCGCAGGCGAACGCATCACCTTCCTCGCTGCCCATCCTGAAATAGGCTACAGCTACAAGTGGGAAATGCCGGGCGCCGACCTCACCGAAGGCACGCAGGCCAACGTGGCAACATCTTACGGTACCAAGGGCGAATACACCGTGACGCTCACCGTGACCACCCCCGCCGGCAAGAGCGCCACTACGCAGCAGACCATCACAGTGACCGAAGTTGCCCCCGAGGCCGACTTCAGCATTAGTTCCAACGTCGTGGTAAAGGGCGAAACCGTTCAGCTCACCGACAAGTCCGCCTACGGTCCCAGCAATTGGCAGTGGAGCCTCGTGAGCGCAGAGAACGCGCTCGTGTCCAACGTCCACAATCCCGGTTTCACCGCCAAAACGGTAGGCGTGTTCGACGTGACCCTCCATGCCGCCAACGGTTCCGGCCAGGGCGTCAAAACGCTTGAACGCGGACTCGTCGTATGCAACGCCGACAGCAAGAATGGACTCAGCTTCAGCTACGACGCAGCTCGCCTGAGCCTCTCCAAGATGCCGCTCGAAAGCGGACTCAAGACGTTCACCATAGACTGGTGGATGAACCCCAACGGACTCGCCTCCCAGGCCAACTCCATCGGCGACACCAGCGAGTCGCTCCTTATGACCACCAACCAAAACGGCGCCATGAGCGTCAGCGTAGGCGGCAAGACCGTCAACTCCAAGAACGACTACCTCGTGAACGGCCAGTGGCACCACTACGCCGTGACCATGGGTTCCGGTCAAGTACGCTTCTACCGCGACGGCGTGCAGCAAAGCAGCGCTGCCATCGGTTCTTCCACCACCGTGGGCGAACTCAAGAGCTTCGTGCTCAGTTCCGACGCCGCTCCCATGAGCGGACAGATTGACGAATTCCGCGTTTGGGACAAGTGCCTCACCGCCACGCAGCTCAAGGCATACTGCAACGAACCCATTGCCGACGTGGCAGCTGCCGAAGCAGCCGGTCTGAAGGTTTACTACCAGTTCAACCAAAGCTCCGGCGACGTGGTCGACGCCACTTCCAACGCCAACACCGGCTCCCGCACCGGTTTCGGTCCCGAAGGCGATGCCTGGGCACTCTCCAAGGGCGTGTTCTGTCTCAACTTCACCGACAAGGCTTCCATCAACAATAGCCGTTTGAAGAACAACAAGTCCGCCTTCTCCCACACCGCCGACATCGTGAACACCACGAAGGAAGGTTGCACCGCCATCACCAACTGGACGGTAGAAAACGTCACCGTGGGCAAGCAGCAGACAGGTTGCCACGTCGATGCCGACAGAAGCGGCTACATGTGCTTCGTAACGACCGACGACGGCTTCGACGACGTCATCAAGGACCACAAGGTTTACCAGACCATCACCGTGCCCGCAGGCACCTATGCCTTCACCGCCAACTACGGCACCTATGAAGGCGCAGGCAAGGGCTCCTACCTCGTGGTGGCAGAAGGTATCGGACTCCCCAACACCGCCGACCTCCTCACCTCTGGCGCAGCTTTCACCGAACTCCAGGACAAGACGTCCGACGTGATGTCCAACACCGTATACTTCACCGTGAAGGAAGAAACCAAGCTTAGCCTCGGACTGCTCGTCAACATGGAAGCATCCTCCGCACTTTGCTTCAACTCCTTCGAAGTGACGCGCTACGCCTATGTAGAGCCCGACATCCCCGACGGCATCGACGAAGTGGTCAACACCATTGAAAACCACGGCAATGCCATCTACGACCTTTCCGGCCGTCGCGTAAGCGCTCCCGTCAAGGGCGGCGTCTACGTCATCGGCGGCAAGAAGGTGATTGTGAAGTAACGCCGACTCTGCATTCTTACATTCTTAAGGGTAATTTATAGAACCACCCTTAAATGCTTTATATCGCTCCGCCCCGGCTTTTGCAGTCGGGGCGGAGTTTTTTGCGTTGCCTTGCTCACTATTTAATTGCGTATTTTTGGGGAATTCTACATTTAGAATTTTGTTTCATGATGGCGTTTCAGGCTTTTTAGTATATTTGCTCCCGAAAACAGTAATGAATATAAATACATTATTATTCTATGAAACTCAAAACACTCCTTACATGGTGCATGGCACTCGGTGCATGCTCCGTGGCATTTACCGCTTGCAGTTCCGACGACGACTCCACACCCGTGCAGGCACCAGACGAAATCGTTGAAGAAGTGGCTGACGAATGGGTTGGCACATGGAACTTCTCCGACTTCACCCTCGTCTTCACCAAGAGCGGCATGGGGCAGATACAGAAAGCCTCCAATGAAGACGTTACTTACTACAACTTCGTCTATTCCTACAACAAGACCAAGAACGTGATGAACTGCGTCTGCACCGACGGTCGCACCTTCACGATTAAGGACATCCACCTCGACAGCAACGGCAACCTCGTGGTCACTCAAGATTTCGACGGTGCGGAAAAGACCGCTAGCGGCGTGAAGTACGTAGCCCCCACCGACCTCGTGACCAACGCTCCCGAGCAAATGGTAGGTCAGTGGGCATTCACCGACTTCGTCCTCTCCATCGACAAGCAGAAGACAGGCCTCATTGAATACACCAACGGCTCCAACTTGATACGTTCCTATGCCAAGGCCGTCAACGACGACTTCAAGACGTTTGAATACACCTACAGCCCCTCGCAGAACACGCTCTATTGCACGCCTTCTTACGACCGTCAGTTCACGTTCTCAAACATCACCTTCAGCAGCGACGGCACCAAGATGACTGCTACCTACAAGCACAACTCCGTAGAGAGAACCGAAACCGCTACCAAGAACACCTTCACGGCATTGACCCAAGAGCAGCTCGTGGGAAAATGGTACAGCGAAAGCAAGGACGATGAATACTTCAGCTTCTCTGCCGACGGCACCGTAAGGCTCTATGGCGAAGACCACTACACCGGCACATGGCGCACCGACGGTTACTCCATCTACGTAACCCTCGAAGGCAAGGCCGAAACCGAAGTGGCACGCTACATCACCATCAGCGGCGACGTGATGAAACTTCAAGTGTACACTTGGGCCGGCGGATGGCGTCCCTATGAACTGACCCGTTTGGACGACGGCGGTAACTGCGTAGTCTAACCCAATAAGAATCTAAGAATATGAAACTGAAATATCTCTTCATCGGTGCCTTTGCCGTGCTTACCCTTGCGCCGGCTTTCACTGCGTGCAGTTCCGACGACGAACCCACCGCTCAGACCGAAAAGCCCTCCGCTTCCATCCCCGATGAAATCGTGGGCGACTGGGACTTCGACGGCTTCCAGCTCAATCTTCAGAAAGAAGAAGGCTCCATCTATTTCGACAACGGCAGCAACTTGTCTGTTCTTGCACAAGCGGCCACCTACAAGACGTTCACCTATTCCTACACCGCTTCCAAGAAGGAACTCGTGTGCACCAGCGACGACGGCACGTCGTTCACCCTCTCCAACGTACACCTCGACAGCAACGGAAATCTTCAGATGACCCACTCCCTGACCGGTACGGAAAAGACCGAAACGGCAACCAAGCACGTGGCAGACGTCTACTCCATTCCCGATGAATATGTAGGTTCTTGGGATTTCGCTGACTTCCGTCTTACCCTCGAGAAGAAATCCAACGGCATTCTTGAGCTCAGCGACGGCGGCAACTTGGCGAGAAGCACAGAGGCCAACTCTAACGTGGTGTTCACCTATACTTATAATGAGAGCAAGCACACGCTGACGTGCAAGAGCATCGATTACCTTCACACGTATACCATTGCCAACGTCCACCTCGACAGCGACGGCAAGCTCAGCATTACCCACAACATCCTCGGAACCGCCCGTACTGAAAGTGGCGCAAAGCACACCTACGCCGCAGTGTCCAAGAGCGACCTTCTCGGCTCATGGATGGTCCGTGGCGAAGAACTGCTTTACTTTGACAACGACAAGGCACAGGTCTACGAGCAGGAAGAAGGCACATGGAGAGTGGAAGGTAGCTCTGCATTCATCACCATTGAAGGTAAGGAAATAGAGTTTGTGAAGAACATCGAGGTCAACGGCAACACCATGAAGGCCCACGTCTACGCGTGGAACGTGTGGAAGCCCTTTACCCTCACCCGTAAAGCTTCCGACAGCCAGACCGGCGACATCAACATCAGCAAGCTCTACAAGAAGACTTGGGTGTTCCAGCAACTGGGCATGAAAATGTCCCTCACGTTCCAGGAAAACGGTCAGGGCACTTGCATCACGGTTGACGAAGACGGCACCGAAACTTCCACCTTCGCCTGGACCTACAACTCGCAGACCCACGTAATGACCATCACCGACGACGAAGATCTCCATGGCACAATGACAATCAATCGTCTCACCGACGACGAAATGAACGTGCTCATGGAAATTCGCGAAGACGGCGACGTATCGTCAATGGAAATGGATTTCTACGCAGAATAAGCTCCGCTTAGCCCTTAGGGCAAACAAACAAAACGTGCAGACACGCTATAAGCATTGCGTGCCTGCACGTTCTTGTTTCTTGCGTAGGGCATAGCGTGTTATTGCCTTTCTCTCTCAATCAGCCAGTCCTCAATGTTGCCTTTGGTAGAATCGAAATTGATGCCGACCTTGGTGATAGGCTTCCCCGAGAGGGCAAAACGTTCGCGATAGTTCTTAAGGTCGATTTGCTGCATGGCAGTTTGTGCGCTCTTGTTCAGTTTCAACTCTACGAGGTAAAGGTCGGTTTGGGTCTGCAGCACCATGTCCACCCTTCCTTTGGGCGTGTGCACCTCCACGTCAACCACATAGGCCGTGAGAAGCGTGAAGGTGATGTAGAGCATTTGTTGGTAATGCCCCTCGTAATTGGTTACGTTGCAGTAGGGAACAGTGCCGAGAAAGTCCTTCAGTAGTTGCAATGCCTCGTCCATGCGGTTCTTGCGTATGAGAGCCGACATATGCGCTATGGCGACGTTGCCCTGTTGAGCATAGATGCCGTCGAGATAGTTGGGCAGGAGACTGTCGTAGAGTCCCATTTTGATTTCCTTGTTGGGGATGTCGAGGGTGTAAAGAGTAGTCTCCTTGTCGTAGCTCTTTATGGTGACGTAACCGCTCTGGTAAAGCAGCGGCGTGATGGTGTTCATTGTTTCTGTAGGAGCGTCGAAGGCCGACTCCAAAGCCTCAATGGGGGCAATGGAGTTGGGCAACACGTCGAATTTTCTCAACGTGTTGATAAGATAAGTTGGCGTGCCGGACGCGAACCAATATTTGCCGAACTCCCTTTCTGAAAAGCAATTCAGCAGACTATAGGGATTAAACACGTCCGGTGAATTCTTGGAGAAATGATATCCGTCGTAGTGCTCTTTCAGTTTGGCTATGGTCTGCTCCTTAGTCAGTCCCTGTGCATCTGCAAGCATATCAATGTCTTCCGACATCTGCGTCAGCAGTTCTTCCTTTGTGATTCCGCAGATTCCGGCAAAGTCATCATTCATTGATATATTGGTGATATTGTTGAGCTCGCTGAAGATGCTTAGTTGTGAGAACTTGGTGATGCCGGTGAGAAAAACGAAATGCAGATGCTCCTCATATTTCTTAAGCGGGCTGTAGAAGTTGCGCATCACATTGCGCAGTTCGTTCAGCTTGTCAGTGTCGTGAGCCACGTCAAGCAAAGGGGCATCATATTCGTCGATGAGCACGACCGCTTGTTTGCCCGTCTTCCGGTGAATTTCCAAAATCAAGTCCTTCAAGCGCAGATTGGGTGCCTTGTCCTTGCCCGTTACTCCTAACAAGATCTCTTGCTCTTCCAACATGTCGCAGAGGTAATCCTTCAGTCCTTCTTCATCCATGTGTTTGCCGCCGCTCATGTCGAGGTGCAGCACAGGATAGTGCGCCCATTCCTTTTCCAACTTTTCCATGGCAAGCCCTTCGAACAAATCTTTCTTTCCCTCAAAGTAACTTTGCATCGTGGAAACCAGGAGCGACTTCCCGAAACGGCGCGGTCGTCCCAAGAAGAAAAACTTACCGCTGGTGTGAGACATGCGGTAGATGTATTTCGTCTTGTCGATATAGAGTTTGTCCTCCTTGCGGATTCGTTCAAAGGTCTGTATTCCTATCGGATATAATTTCAATGCCATAGTCTTGCTTTGTTGTGGGCGTATGATAGCGATATCACACTGTTTTTGCGAAATTAGGCAAAAATCCACCAACTCAGAGCCTACGGCATGAAAACTTAGATGATATTCCTTGATATGACCGGCACCGTCCTTGCTTTTTGGAACCTCCTCTAGCGTAGTTGCATTTTGGAGTAGAATCTTCCCAATGCGTTTTTATCCCTTATTCTGAGCGTTTTTCGGAAAAACTTCGTACTTTTGCACCCGATTTCAAGAACAGAGGACAGATTTGGCTGCTTGCAACCTCTCAAAAACAATGCTAAAACTCATACAGCGTGCCCCACAGGGCAAGCGTAAAGTATGAAGCACATAGTTTTGACACATAGCCACTAAGCTGAACCACCTCTGCCTGCTACCCCCGAAAGGAAGCAGGCCTTTTTATTACCCACAATTTTATCCATACACACAAAAAGAAATGGGATATCTCTTTACATCCGAATCGGTGTCGGAAGGACACCCCGACAAGGTGGCAGACCAAATCTCTGACGCCGTGCTCGACTCGCTGCTCGCACAGGACAGCAACTCGAAAGTAGCTTGCGAAACGCTCGTTACCACTGGTCAGGTGGTCGTGGCAGGAGAAGTAAAGTCAGAAGGCTACGTAGACCTTCAGAAGGTGGTGCGCAAAACCATAGCACGCATAGGCTACACCAAGGCAGAGTATAAGTTCGAAGCCGAAAGCTGTGGCATCTTCAGCGCCATACACGAACAGAGCGCCGACATCAACCGCGGCGTGGACCGTGCCAACCGCGAAGAGCAGGGCGCAGGCGACCAAGGCATGATGTTCGGCTACGCCAACAACGAGACCGACACCTTTATGCCCCTTCCTCTCTCCCTCGCACACGACATCGTGTACGTCCTCGCCGAAATACGTCGAGAAGGAAAGGTGATGACCTATCTTCGTCCCGACTCCAAGAGCCAGGTGACCGTAGAGTACGACGACAACCATCGTGCCCGCCGCATCGACACCATCGTGGTCAGCACCCAGCACGACGAATTCATCACCGCAGAAGAAGCCGGCTCGCAGGAAAAAGCCGATGAACTCATGCTCGCGCAGATTCGCCGCGACGTTGAGGAAATACTCATCCCCCGCGTGATAGAAGAACGCGTCAATACTCCCGAAATCAAGGAACTCTTCCACAAGGGCGACATCAAGTTCTACGTCAACCCCACGGGTAAATTCGTAATCGGCGGTCCTCACGGCGACACCGGACTCACTGGCCGTAAGATTATTGTCGACACCTATGGAGGCAAGGGCGCTCACGGCGGCGGTGCTTTCTCTGGCAAAGACCCCTCGAAGGTCGACCGCTCCGCAGCTTATGCCGCACGCTACATTGCCAAGAATATGGTAGCTGCCGGCGTGGCAGACGAAATGCTCGTGCAGCTTTCCTACGCCATCGGCGTGGCAGATCCCGTCAGCGTGTACGTCGACACCAACGGACGCTCGCACGTCAACATGACCGACGGCGAAATAGCCGAACGCGTCAAGACGCTCTTCCGTCTCCGCCCCGCCCAGATTGAAGCCGACCTTAAACTCCGCCAACCTATCTACGAAGAGACCGCATCGTACGGCCACGTAGGACGCGAAAGCCAGACGGTAGTAAAAGAGTTCGAACTCCCCAACGGCGAAAAGGTAAGCCGCACCGTGGAACTCTTCACTTGGGAGCGCCTCGACCGCGTGGACGACGTAAAGAAAGCCTTCGGACTCTAATTTCAACTGTTTCAGATTCAATGCACATCACAGTCTACAGCGCTTCGAGCGGACAAGTGCCCGCAGCATACGTCGAAGCCGCACAAGAACTGGGTACACTCATGGCACAAGCCGGACACACGCTCGTCAACGGTGCAGGACGCACCGGTTTGATGGGCGCGTGCACCGATGCTTGCCTGGCTGCCGGAGGAGAAGCTGTGGGCGTCATCCCGCAGTTTATGGTGGACCAACACTGGGAACACACCGGAATGACACGCCTTCACATCACCCCCGACATGCACACCCGAAAGGAACTCATGGCCGAAACCGGCGATGCGTGCATTGCCCTTCCCGGCGGCGTAGGCACGCTGGAGGAATTGCTTGAGATTATCACTTGGAAGCAGCTCGGCCTTTACGTCAAACCCATCGTGGTGCTCTCCACCAACCACTACTACGACAGTTTGCTCGACCAGCTTTCCAAGGCCGTAAACGAACAGTTCATGCGTCCGCAGCATAGCGCCATTTGGAGCGTGGCCTATACCCCCGCTGAGGCCATCCGCCTTTGCGAGACCACTCCCCTTTGGGACAAGTCCGTCCGCAAATTTGCCGCAATGTAAGCGGCATCCTATAGAATTTTGGCAAAAACAACCGTCTGCATGCTACAAGACTCTCTCCATCACGCCACACCCATCGTGGCCGAGCCTTACGACTTTGAAGCTTCGGCCGCGGAAACGGAAGCCGCTTTGCCTGCCGCAAAGTGGCACCACCAACATGTGGCCGTAGCAGACACCACTCCGCCCGACCCGAGGCAGATGAAGCCCCTTCCTCCGGGGCAGCCGCTCACCATGAAGCCCCAACTCATGGACGAGGACTACTGGAGCAATGGGCTTATACGCTTTGAAAAGTCGCAACTGCTGCAAGAACTCGACAGCGTGACGGGCATGGAACTCACCACCACCACGCTCAACATCAGCGGCATGGCGGGCGACCCCATACCCTACAGGTTTCGCACGGACAACTTCGTCACCATCGTGCTCATGCTCAGCTTCTTTCTTGTGGTGTGGGTAATTTCGCGCTCGCGTACGTTTCTCGAGCACAGCGCAAAGGACTTCTTCCATCCCCGTGTGCGCGAGAATCTATTTGCCGAGCGCACGCAAAACGAACTCCGCGGGCAACTCTTCCTCGTGTTCCAGACGTGCTTTGTGCTCGCCGTGCTCTTCTTCGACTGCACACAGGAACTGCAGCAAGAAGTCTTCAACCAGGTATCGCCCTACAAGCTGCTGGGCGTGAGCACATTCTGCTTCTGCATCTATTATGGCTTGAAAGTGGGACTTTACAACTTCGTCAACGCCGTGTTCTTCACGCGCGAGCAAAGTTCACGCTGGTCAGAAACCTACATGCTCACCGTGCTAGCCCTCGGCGTGTCGCTCTTTCCCGTGGCACTGCTCGTGGTTTACTTCGACCTCAGTTTCAGTCATCTCCTTTGGGCTGCAGCCATTTTGTATGCAGTGGACAAATTATTGTTAATCTATAAGGCATATCATATATTCTTTCATTATTCATTCGGCTGGGCGCATTTAATTTTGTACTTTTGCACCCTCGAAGCGACACCCGCCTTAATTTTATGGCGTGCGTTGACTTATGTGAATAACATACTGCTGACAATCAATTAGTTAAAACCGTAAGAACTGAAGACCGCTTCAGTTTCTACCTCAGCCGAACAACCAAAGTAGTCCATGATCAAGAAGATTCTTGTTTCGCAGCCGAAACCTACTTCAGAAAAATCTCCCTACTTCGAGATTGCCGCCAAACATCAAGTGGAATTCGACTTCCGTCCTTTTATCAAAGTGGAAGGTCTCACCTCGCGCGAGTTCCGCGATCAAAAGGTTCAGATTCTCGACCACACCGCCATCGTGTTCACCTCACGCCACGCCATCGACTTCTTCTTCACGCTCTGCAAGGAAATGCGTGTGGCCATCCCCGACGATATGAAATACTTTGGCATTTCAGAAACCATCGCGCTTTACATTCAGAAGTACGTTCAGTACCGCAAGCGCAAGGTATTCTTCGGAACCACGGGTAAACTGCCGGAACTCGTGACGGTCATGGCTAAGCACAAAGCGGAAAAATATCTCGTTCCCCTTTCCGATGTCCACAACGACGACTTGGCCACCATGCTCGATGCCAAGAAACTGAAGCATACGGAGTGCATCATGTACCGCACCGTTTCTGAAGAGTTTCCCAAGGACCAGCCGCTCGACACCGACATGGTGGTGCTCTTTACCCCCGCAGGCGTCGACTCCTTGCTCCACAACTATCCCAACTTCAAGGAACTCGGCGTGAAGCTCGCCTGCTTCGGCCCCGCCACGAAGAAAGCAATGGAAAATGCCGGACTCGACGTGGAACTCAGCGCTCCCACCGAAGCCGCACGCTCCATGACCACGGCTCTCGACATCTATCTCGAAGAGCACAAGGGATAAGACTTCTTTTTAGCATACAATCGATGTGAGAACGTGAAACGTTCCGCCTTGCCGCAAGCCCCGCAATGAAGGGTGCAGCAGCACGCGGAATTCACATTCTCACATTGTCGTTTATTAGACCGCCTAACGCGTGCACGCCATTGTCGGCGTGACCTTCATTCCCATTCAATATGAAAGTATACACATTCCCCAAAGCCGAACACCTGTGCCTGAAGCGCGAAATCGAAGCGCTCTTTTCTGCGGGAAGCGCGTCGATGACCGCCTTCCCGCTGCGCCTTACGTTTCGTCCTACGGAGCGCCCGGCCGACGAACCCAGGGTGAAGGTGATGATGAGCGTGTCGAAACGGCATTTCAAGCACGCAGTGGACCGCAACCGCGCCAAACGTCAGATGCGCGAGGCTTATCGTTTGCAAAAGGCCGCTATTCTTCAAAACTTGCCCGAAGGAAAGGCTTACAGTGCCGCTTTTATTTGGTTGTCCAATACGCCGCAACCTTCCGATCTCGTGTTTAAAAGAATGGGTAGCCTGCTCCATCGCATGGCAGAACGCATTGCGAAGATGTCCGGCACACCGCAAACAGAGGAACGCGCATGAACCGCAAGATGCGAACTTCAAAGGCGGAAAGCGAAACTGGCAGCGGCAAATCCTTCGCTTCGTTTCTTTCCGTTTGTGCGGCAAAAGTGCTGATTGCCCCCATACGCTTCTATCAGCGCTTCATCTCGCCGCTCACCCCACCTTCATGCCGCTTCACGCCCACCTGCTCCCAGTATGCTGTGGAGGCGTTGCGGAAGCACGGTCCTGTAAAAGGACTTTACCTTGCCCTGCGCCGCATACTGCGTTGCCACCCTTGGGGCGGACACGGCTACGACCCCGTTCCCTGACGCTTCGTTTTTCAAGCGGAAGGATAGAATATCCGATAAACTTTTTCCCCGAATGGATTTCCATACCCACAATCTCAACGCCACGGCAGGCGAAGCCATCGTGAATCTGCCGCAGAGTTGGACGGAAAGTCCCGAACTTTTCGTTCCGCGCCAAGGTGTGTGGTATTCGGCAGGGCTACATCCCTGGTGGACAGAAAATGCAAACGCGACAGACCGCATCATGGCGAATCTGCCGCGTTTGCTCGTTCATTCCCAAGTGGTAGCCCTCGGCGAATGCGGACTCGACGCCTTGCGCGGCGCACCGCTCGACGTGCAGGAACGTCTGCTCCTCCGGCAGCTCGAATGGGCTGAAGAGCATTCCCTGCCCGTCACGCTCCACATCGTAAAAGCCTTCGACCGACTGCTTCGCATTTGCAAGACGTTTCCCCATGCGATGCAGTGGACCGTACACGGGTTCCGTGGCAAGCCCGCACTTGCCGAACAACTCCTCGGCGCAGGTCTCGACCTCAGTTTCGGCACGAAGCGAAACGAACTCTCCTTTGCCCTTACGCCTCCGTCGCGGCGCCATGAAGAGACCGACGACGATTATGCGTAAGGCACAGCGCATTCGCCCCGAAGAATCTTTTTTTGAAAAAAAGTTTGACAAGCCTGTAACTTTTCCCCGCTTCATCCGTCTTCCTAAATAGAAAGCCAAAAATGAAACAAATAGATTTCCGCCGCGACCTGCTTCCGCTTAAGGATAAACTGTTCCGACTGGCCCTACGCATCACGCTCAACGCACCCGAGGCGGAGGACCTGACGCAGGACACACTCGTGAAGGTGTGGAACAAGCGCGAAACGCTTGCCGGCGTGGAGAATCTCGAGGCTTTCTGCATGACTGCTTGCCGCAACTTGGCGCTCGACCTCATAGCCCGAAAAGAACGGGAAACGCTCTCCATAGAAACTCCCGGCATTGACGCTTCCGACAACGGACGCACGCCGCAGGAAGAACTGGAGCACCGGGAAAAATTGCAGCAAGTGCACAAACTCTTTCAGGCCTTGCCCGAAGCCCAGCGCACCGCCATGCAACTCCGCGACATAGAAGGGCTCTCCTACGCCGAAGCCGCCGAAGCCATGCAGATGAGCGAAGCCGCTTTCAAGGTGACCCTCCACCGGGCACGGAAGACCATCAAGGCCCAATACGAAAAGATTGAAAACTATGGACTATAAATATATTGAACAACTGCTCGCCCGCTATTGGGAATGCGCTACCTCGGAAGAGGAAGAACGCATCTTGCGCGCGTTCTTCAGTCAGAAGCAGCTGCCTGCCGCACTGGAGAAGTACAGGAGTCTGTTCGTATATGAAGACTCGCAAGCCAAACTCCATCTCGACGAGAGTTTCGATGAACGCGTGCTTGCCGCAGCCGGCTTGGCGCTGGAAACGAAAGAAGACGTTTCGCCCAAGGTGGTGAAGATAGGCCATGTGACGCTCGCCACACGCCTTCGTCCCCTTTTCCGCGCAGCTGCTGCCGTGGCCATCGTCACGCTCCTCGGAACTGCCGCCCAGCATTCCTTCAACCGTCAGGATGAGGCTCCCGCAGGATGGGACTACAACAGTCAGGCCTACAAGGACTCCTACGAAGATCCCCAGAAAGCCTATGAGGCAGGGATGAAGGCATTGGAAATGTTCAAGCAAGGTCCGCAGACCGCATCTGTCGATTCCGCCCATGCCAAGACCGACAAGTTGAGACTCAACGGTAAGAACTGATGAAACGCACATTATCTTTCCTTCTTGCGATGCTTCTCTGCCTCACGGCCTGGTCGCAGCAAGAACAGGACTTCGCCTCGCGCTTCATGTCGCTCTACGGAAAAGGCACCACGCTTTCCTGCACCACGGTAAGTCCGCTCATGATGGAACGCATGCTCCGTCTGCCCTCCGTAGAGGATAACGAACAGATGAGAAGTGTGCTTCAGCAACTCAAGTCCATCCGTTTGGTAAGCAACACCGATGCATCGGAGTCTACGCGCCTCTACGACGACGCCGTTTCGCTGGCTCAGCGCAACAAGGCGCGCTACCGCCTGCAAGGCGAAGAGAACGAAAAGAAACTCTACGCCCGACGCCGTGGATCAGTAGTGGTGGAACTCGTGCTCGTCATGAAGCAAAACGGTCTGCTCTCCCTCGTCAACCTGACGGGAAACATGAGCGAGAAGTTCATGGAACAAGTGCTGCGCCTCTGAAGCAGTCTGCTTTTGGTGCAACGCTCTTCATAAGAAACAATCAAGCCAAAACAAAACATATCGCTGCCCCGGCTCCGAAACGCGGAGCCAACCCATACTCTTTTAAGTAAAACAAGTCTTTTCAAAACAATCAAATCGGCCATGCTGCACGCCACGCCTCAAGGTGCGTGCCTTTAGCCTTAACGGGCGGCTTGCAGCAAGCAGGTTTCAGTCCTCTCCAACCCCCGTCCAGTGGGACGGAATGAAGCAAGATAAACAGGGAAGTAGCTTCGCAACCGAACAATCGGCGAAGCCACTTCCCTTTATCTTTTTGCCTACATTTTATTAATGTCAAGAAATAGAGAATTGAAGAATTTTTCTCTTCTCGGATAACTGCTTAGGTGGGTGTAAGCGTTAGTGCAACGCGCATGGGGGGCAAGACTCCAGTCTCCAGTCTTGACGCTCTACACGCAGTCACGGACTGTTTTTCGTGCTTCGCCTTATATTCTTCGTGCTCATCTGTCAAGACTGGAGTCTTGACCTCCATGCGCGTTGCTCCCATGCACTTCGCTCCATGCAGTTATCCTACAAAACAGTACATTGCTTACAGCAAGGCGTGCCGTAAAAATTCCAAGGCAGGGAATTTAAATTCCAAGGCACGCCGTAAAAATTCCCTGCCTTGGAATTTAAATTTGCTTTGGGCCCAACATTTTGGGCTCAAGTGAATGTCAAAAAATAACTTGAGCAGTTTTTGATTCGGGAAATGTGCTACGGCGGGCTGAAAGCCCAACCTGCGCCTAGCCCAGGGCAAGCGAAGCGACACCCTGGG
>CAVJJO010000057.1:0-17903 GCA_963649665.1 Bacteroidaceae bacterium
TGTTGTAGGAAATCTTTTCCTTGGCATCATAAGGCAGAGACTCCAAAAAAGTCTGTGCGCCTTCGGTTAAAACTATGTTGAACTTGTTTGGTTCCATAACATTATGTTATGGATACAAAGGTAAGCAAGGTTTCTAATATATGAAACTTTTGATGAATTTTATCTCACCCCACCCACTGAAATTGGGTAAAATCGCGCTCTGTGAACTTCTCGCAGCCGATATAGAGGGTGTCGAAGGCATCTGTGCCGTCGGTGTGGTGTTTACAATTTTCTCCCACAGAACCCGCGGAATACACAGAGACAACTCGCTTTGCTCGTTGTTGTTTTGGGGACACTAATTTCCACGAATTGACCACGAAACAACGTTCGGCGGCCGAAGGGAAAGCCAATTAGCATGAATTATTGTTTGACCACGATACAGTCAAGACTGGAGTCTTGACCCCAATGCGCTTCGCCCCATGCGCATCGCCTTGAATTTTTAATTTCCCCATAGAAAAGAATAATTGCTCGGGAGGGTAGGGGGAGTCATGCTTGAAGGCTTTAGGTGCGCTTACAACAGGGAGAGTTTGTGCATCACAACGCAAAAAGGAGCGAGATTAAGAAAAACCTCGCCCCTAAATAAGTGGGATTGTTTGTTTCTTCTATTGTCTGCAGAACAATTAGTTTACACCGCCTTCTTTGAGCAACTTTGCCATTTGCTCCTGCAGTTCTTTTGCCTTGGCGGCTGCAACGGAAGCAAAGTTTTCGGTGGTGTCGGCATAGATGATGCCGCGGGAAGAGTTGACGAGCAAACCGCATTCCTTTGTCATGCCGTATTTGCAGACTTCTTCAAGAGAACCTCCCTGTGCGCCTACGCCGGGGACGAGAAGGAAGTGGTTGGGAACAATTTTGCGGATGTCTTCAAACAAGCGGCCTTGGGTAGCGCCTACGACGTACATCATCTGCTTGTCGTCGGCCCATTGCTGTGAGGTGCGGAGCACTTTTTCGAAGAGTCGCTCGCCGTTGGCATCGGCAGTTAGCTGGAAGTCGTGCGAACCCTTGTTGCTGGTCAAGGCAAGAAGGATGACCCATTTGCCCTCATACTGAAGGAAGGGGCTTACGCTGTCTTCACCCATGTAAGGGGCAACGGTGAGGGAGTCGATGTTGAGCTCGTCAAAGAACGAGCGTGCATACATGGCGGATGTATTTCCTATGTCGCCGCGCTTGGCATCGGCTATGATGAATTGGTCGGGATAGTTCTGCTTGATGTAGTTGACGGTTTTCTCGAAGGCTACCCATCCTTTAAGACCGAAACACTCGTAGAAAGCGAGGTTGGGCTTGTAGGCCACGCAGAAAGGCGCAGTAGCATCAATGATGGCTTTGTTGAAAGCGAAAATCGGGTCTTCTTCCTTGAGCAGATGCTCGGGAATCTTTTTAAGGTCCGTGTCAAGTCCCACGCAAAGGAACGACTGCTTGGCGCGGATGTTGTCGATAAGTTGTTGTTTGTTCATATTCGTAGCGTGTGATGAAGTTCTATTATTCATCGTCGTCCTTGTCTTCGAGACAAAGACGGCGCAGGTCGTACATGGAACCGTTGTAGATGTTGAAGTCGACGTTGCCCTTTATGCCGCTCACCTTTCCGCAGTCGGTGTGTTGCCAAAACTTCCATTTGCCCTTGTAGGCGAGTTTCGACACGTAGTAGTGAGCAATCCAATAGGGATAGCGCTCAAATTCCTTAGCGTTGAGATACGATTCGCGAAACTTGTAGCCAGTGTAAAGGATTGGAGGCACGCCATAGCGTTTTTCTACAATGTCGAGCCAGGTTTTTGCGGCCTTTTGCAGTTGCTCTTTCGAGAGCTGCCCCGTCTCTTCAATGTCGAGAACAGGAGGAAGGTCTCCCGCTTCGAGATGTACTTGCTTGAGGTAATACTCCGCCTGCTGCTTAGCCGGAATGCCAGGCTTGAAATAGTGGTAAGCGCCTCGTATCAAGCCTATTTCGCGGGCTTCGTAGAAGTTGTCGTTGAAGTTCTCGTCGAGGAAATTCTTTCCTTCCGTAGCTTTGACGAAAACGAAATTGACGGCTTCTTTCCCTATGTTGGCCCGCGAGAGTTTTTCCCAATCGATGGTGCCTTGATGATGGCTAACGTCGATGCCACGAATGGAATAGCCTTCGGGGTAAATCTCGTTACCATAGCGGGCATTCCAACGGGAAGTATAAGGCTCCACGAAATAGATGTAAGTCCAATAGCAGAGCAAGCCGCTGAACAATACGATGCACAGACGTATGAGCACGGAGCGCGTTTTCCGTGTCATATTCGCTGCGCCCTTCTTCCGCTTCTTGCGGTTTGCGGGACGGCGTTGCGACGCGGACGCTTTGCGCGCTGTGGTAGTACGTCGTGATGTCGGTGCTGCATGGTTTGTTTTTACAGCCATTGGTATAGAGTGGGGGAGTTGCCGGTTTTTAGCCTGGACAGGCTAAGGGATGATATTGGTGTTTTCAAAACGAGGGTTACGCGGAACAATACCACGCAACCCTCGGAAATTGCAGTCCAACACCTCGCGACACGCTTGTTGTAGCAAACATGTCAGTTGAGGACGTGAACTTATTGTGTTGTAAACGATAAACGCTTACTGACGATTACTTGCCTTGCTCAAGTTTGAGCGTCATGGTGCACTGGTCGCACACTTCGGTAGGACCAAAGTACTGGATGGGACCAGGATAAACGAAGCTGGTGCTTTCGGCCCATTCTTCGCGGTGAGCGGCGAACTCCTTGAAGGGAGCACCGTCGAGGCGAACGAGAGCCTTCTTGATAACGGGCTTCATCTTACCGTTGCGGCGTTCCATGTTCATCATCATAGTGATAGGCACACCACCGGCAACCCAGTTTTCAGCGGGAGCAGTAGTGTTCTTCACGATGGCCATGTAGCCGGTCTTGCCGTTGGCAACGAGCTGGGCAGCGCTTGTACCGAGAGCGTAGCAGTAGTCGGCATCGTAGTTAGAAGGAGCTGCGCAACGTCCTTCGTAACCGAAGAAGTGGTGCTGGGCAGCGAACTTGCCGGTGTATTTGCCTTCCTTCTTCCATGCAGCGAGCTTGTTGGCAACCATTTCGGAAAGGAGTTTCTCGGTTTCGATGAGCGATACCTGAACGTTTCCGTGGGGGTCACGCTCCATGGTGAGCTGCTTTGCCACACCTTCGGGGAGGCTTTCGTAGATAGCGGCGTTCTCCTTGCTGAGCTTGGAGAGAATCCATGCACGCTGTTCGGTAGCGGCAACGCTCGCAGCTTCGGGAGTAGCGAGAAGGTCGTTGAGCTCTGCGATGAGCGCCTTCATGGCGGGGATGAATTCAATGAGGCCTTCGGGAATGAGCACCGTACCGAAGTTGTTGCCGTTAGCGGCACGCTTGGCTACTACGCCGGCAATGTAGGTAACGATGTCGTCGAGCGTCTGGTTCTTCTCTTCTACCTCTTCGCTTACGATGCAAACGTTGGGCTGGCACTGGAGTGCGCACTCAAGGGCGATGTGGCTGGCAGAGCGGCCCATGAGTTTGATGAAGTGCCAGTACTTGCGTGCAGAGTTGGCGTCACGCTGGATGTTGCCGATTACTTCAGCGTAAGTCTTGCAAGCCGTGTCGAAGCCGAAAGAAGTTTCGATCTGATCGTTCTTGAGGTCACCGTCGATAGTCTTGGGGCAACCGATTACCTGCACGCCGTAGTTCTTGGCAGCATAGTATTCAGCAAGCACGCAAGCGTTGGTGTTGGAGTCGTCGCCACCGATAATCACGATAGCCTTGATGTCGAGTTCGCGGATGATCTTGAGGCCGCTTTCGAACTGCTCAACTTCTTCGAGCTTGGTACGACCGGAGCCAATCATGTCGAAACCGCCAGTGTTGCGGTATTCGTCGGCAACTTCCTGCGTGATTTCGATGTATTTGTGGTCAACGAGACCGCCAGGACCCATAAGGAATCCGTAGAGTTTGCTTGCGGGGTTTTGCTTTTTAAGTTCGTCGTAAAGGCCGCAGATTACGTTGTGTCCGCCGGGAGCCTGTCCGCCAGAGAGGATTACACCGATGTTGATGGGGGCATATTCCTTCTTCTCGTCGGTGGGTACGAACTCAACGAGGGGCATACCATAAGTGTTGGGGAAGAGAGCCTTGATTTCGGCTTGGTCGCCCACGCTCTGAGTGGGTTCACCTTCTTTGATGCTTACGCCCGCACGGAGTCCTGCGGGGAGTTTGGGCTGATACGCGGCACGCGCAATCTGTAATGCACTTTTTTCCATAAAGGTTTGCTGTACGTTGTTTGGGTTATGGTTTTGGCTGCCGGTGTTTATTTTCTGCTTCCGTCAGCCTTTTCACGGAGCAAATGTAGTTAATTTTTACGACATCTTGCTTGTGTTCCCGTTCTTTTCTTATTCAATAAGGGGTAAAATGCAAATCGAACCAGACTATTCTGCGTAAAATGAAGCATAGATTTTCCCACCTTGCCGATTTTTTGTTGCTAAGGAGCAAAATATACGTCAAACCACGACACTGATATTGTAAACAAATGCTTCGGTTGTTAAATTCAGGCCGTTCGTTTTTCTTGTTACAAAGCGCGTTCTAGGTTGACGGATAACATTGTTTAACTGCAAATTACCGCCGATTGCTTACTACAAGGCCTTGCGTGAAAACTCCAAGGCACGCCGTAGCGACGGGAAACCTTGGAGTTTTGCGTAGATGCCTTGGAATTTAGACGATAATAGGGTCTGTTTTTGCTCGGTTTATGCATTTATATGTGGGGCTATACAATATTTGCGTATATGTGCGAGTATTTTTAAAAGCGCATGTATAAATATGCACGCCGAAAACTGCGTATTTCCAGAAGGATGCACAACAAAAAAAATCTACGCGATTCTCAGTGTTAAAAAAGAAGCGGCATTGTCGGATAATCGCAACTACTCAGATGGGCATAAACGTTGGTGCTTTGAAAAACATAAATTGTCATGAATTAACCGCGAATTTTCATGAATTATTTTTTTTGAACACGGAAAACACGGAAGTTCCATGAGTATTGTGAATTCTATGGGAGAAATTAAAAATACAAAGCAAAGCGCATGGGGGTAAGACTCCAGTCTTGACTGTACCGTGTTCAAAAACAATTCATGAAAATTCGTGGTTAATTCATGACAATTTATGTTCTTCAAAACAACGAGCGAAGCGAGTTGCCTCTGTGTATTCCGTGGGTTCTGTGGGAGAAAATTATAATCAGTGGAAGCCGTGTAAAACAGTCAAGACTCGAGTCTTGACCTCCATGCGCTTTGATTTGCTTGTTGCTTTGAAGAACATAAATTGTCATGAATTAACCACGAATTTTCAAGAATTGTTTTTGGGAACACGAAAAACAAGGGAGTTCTGTGAGTACTTTGAATTCTATAAAAAAATTAGAAATTCAAGGCAAAGCGCATGGGGCGATACAGCTTCATTTCCAAAAAATGCGCGGGCAAACAAAAACTCTCAAAATTCACTTGCCAGTCCACATGGCATGCATTAACTTTGCAACTCATTTGCAGCGCACGCGAGCGCTTTATTTACAAACCAAACTGCACAACCCTAATAAATCAAACAAATATGATTTCTGACGACTTTAAGAAATTCGCTGCATCGCGCACCGGACTGAGCTCCATGGTGCTTGACGATGTAATCAAAAGCCAGAACCAGTATCTCAACCCTTATATACTTGAGGAGCGCCAACTCAACGTGACCCAGATGGACGTGTTCTCGCGTCTGATGATGGACCGCATTATCTTTTTGGGTACGCAGATTGACGACTACACCGCCAACACGCTTCAGGCCCAGCTCCTCTACCTCGATTCCACCGACCCGGGAAAGGACATCTCGATATACGTAAACTCTCCGGGCGGTTCGGTTTATGCCGGTCTCGGCATCTACGACACCATGCAGTTCATCCAAAGCGACGTGGCAACAATCTGCACGGGTATGGCAGCATCGATGGCAGCCGTACTTCTCGTAGCCGGCGCCGAAGGCAAGCGTTCCGCACTGCCCCATTCCCGCGTGATGATTCACCAACCGATGGGCGGCGCACAAGGTCAGGCTTCCGACATAGAGATTACGGCCCGCGAAATCCAGAAACTCAAGAAAGAGCTCTACACCATCATTGCCGACCACTCGCACACCGACTTTGACAAAGTGTGGGCCGACTCCGACCGCGACTATTGGATGACCGCCGCCGAGGCTAAGGAGTATGGCATGATAGACCGCATATTCGAATCAAAACACAAGATTAAGGAGTAACACTCCTACCTTATTATATATATGGCAAACAAGAAAAAGTGTTCCTTCTGCGGACGTTCCGAAGACGAGGTGAGCATGATGTTGACCGGCGTGAATGGATTCATTTGCGCCGACTGCGTGATGAGCGCTTACCAAGTTCTCGAGGAATATATGCCCGGAGATTTGGCCAACAACGCGAAGAAGGGGTCCAAACACGAAAACATAGACCTCACCACGGTGCCGAAGCCCAAAGACATAAAGGCTTACCTCGACCAATACATCATCGGCCAGGACGATGCCAAGCGCTATTTGTCCGTAGCCGTCTACAACCACTACAAGCGCCTCTCGCAGCAAAACACCGACAAAGGACGCAAGAAGAACGAGGAGAGCCAGGTTGAGATTGAAAAGTCGAACATCATCATGGTAGGTTCGACCGGTACAGGAAAAACCCTCCTTGCACGCACCATAGCCCGACTGCTCGACGTGCCCTTCACCATTGTCGATGCCACGGTGTTTACCGAAGCTGGTTACGTGGGCGAGGACATCGAAAGCATCCTCACCCGCCTTCTTCAGGTGGCAGACTACGACGTGAAACGTGCAGAGCGCGGCATCGTGTTCATTGACGAAATAGACAAGATAGCCCGCAAGGCCGACAACCCCTCCATCACACGCGACGTAAGCGGTGAGGGCGTGCAGCAAGGTCTGCTGAAAATGTTGGAAGGTTCTATGGTGAACGTTCCGCCCAAAGGCGGCCGCAAGCATCCCGACCAGGACTACATCCACGTAGACACGCGCAACATACTCTTCATCTGCGGCGGCGCTTTCGACGGCATTGAAAAGAAGATAGCCCAGCGCCTGAACACACACACCGTAGGTTTCGACTCCGTACAGAACGCCAAGCGTCTCGATCCGGGCAACCTCATGCAGTATGTAGAGCCGCAGGACCTCAAGAGTTTCGGACTTATCCCCGAAATAATCGGACGTCTTCCTGTGCTGACCTATCTGAAGCCCCTTGACCGCGAGGCGCTGCGCAACATCCTGACCGAGCCCAAGAACTCTATAATCAAGCAGTACACCGAGCTCTTCAGAATGGACGACGTGAAGCTCACCTTCGACGGCGAAGCCCTTGAATACATCGTAGACAAGGCGGTAGAATACAAGCTTGGCGCACGTGGACTCCGCTCTATTGTCGAAACCATCATGATGGACGCCATGTTTGAAGTGCCCTCAACGGAAGAAAAGGCCTTCAATGTGACGCGCGACTACGCCAAGGCTCAGCTTGAAAAAAGTGACCGCTTGAAATGACACACTTGCAACGGGACAAATAGCCTTGTTCCTATGCAAGCAGGTAGAATACCTTACGAATAACGGAAACTCATGAAACACTGCCACGTCCATAGCTCAATTCACTAAGGCTGTGCGACGCGGCAGTAAAACCGATCAACCATTCAACACACCTAAACAGACCGTTACAGTAACGATTCTGCAAGTTCTCCCTCAAAAGAATTATAGAAAATGTCTGCCTCGCAGACATTTTTTTCGCCATAGCACATTGTAGGTAATACGATTTTGTTATATCTTTGCTTTAGAGAAGGACGTCAACAGTCTGCCCATGGCAGCGCGCACGTTGTTCTCAAACCCCTAAACAAAATGTAGAACCTGATAAGCCTAAGCACCAGAAAAGCTATGGAGGATAATATCAATCTGAAAGACGAACTCAAGAAACATTTTGGATTTGACACATTCAAAATGAACCAGGAGGCCATTATTCACAGTCTTCTGGACGGAAATGACGTATTCGTACTCATGCCGACAGGAGGAGGGAAGTCGCTTTGCTACCAACTCCCCGCACTCATCATGGAAGGTACGGCAGTCGTCATCTCTCCGCTCATTGCGCTCATGAAAAATCAGGTTGACATGATGCGGCACCAAAGTCAGGAAGACGGCATTGCGCACTTCATCAATTCTTCGCTTACACGAAACCAGATTGAGAACGTGAAGTCCGATGTGCGCCGCGGCATCACAAAACTCCTCTATGTAGCTCCTGAACAGCTGACCAAAGAGGCCAATGTAGAGTTTCTTCGCAGCGTGAAGATTTCCTTCTATGCTGTCGACGAAGCCCATTGCATCTCCGAATGGGGACACGACTTCCGTCCGGAGTACCGACGAATCAGACCGCTCATCACCGAAATAGGTACAGCGCCCATTATCGCCCTCACAGCAACCGCCACGGAGAAAGTGCGCGCCGACATCAAGAAAAATCTCGGAATAATGAACTGTCACGAGTATAAAAGCTCGTTTAACCGTCCGAACCTCTACTACGAAATCCGTCCAAAGACGAAGGATGTGGACAAGGACGTCATCAAATTCGTCAAGCAACACTCCGGAAGCTCCGGCATAATATACTGCCTTAGCAGAAAGAGCGTGGAAGAATTGGCAGAGATACTCCGCACGAACGACATCAAAGCCCAAGCCTACCATGCCGGTATGGATGGGCAGAGCCGCTCGAAAGCGCAAGACGACTTCCTCATGGAACGTGTAGATGTCATCGTGGCCACAATAGCCTTCGGCATGGGCATCGACAAGCCCGACGTGCGCTTCGTGATTCACTACGACATTCCGAAAAGTCTTGAAGGGTATTATCAGGAAACTGGGCGCGCCGGACGCGACGGCGGACAGGGCATTTGCCTGGCTTTCTATTCCAGGAAGGACCTTCAGAAACTCGAGAAGTTTATGGAGGGTAAACCCGTGGCTGAGCAGGACATTGGCCGACAGTTGCTTAAGGAAACTGCTGCCTATGCCGAAAGTTCTGTGTGTCGGCGCAAACTTCTGCTGCACTACTTTGGTGAAGACTACGAAAAGGAGAATTGCGGAAACTGTGACAACTGCAAACACCCCAAACAACTCGTGGAAGCAACAACCAACTTAACGAAAGCTATAGAAACCGTCATCGCAACAAAAGAGAACTTCCGCGATGACTACATAAAAGACATATTGATGGGCAGGCGCACCGATGAAGTCTGCGCACACCATCACGACAATCTCGAAGTGTTCGGTGAAGGCGAAGAAACAAGCGAACGCGTATGGAACGCTGTTTTGCGCCAAGCCCTTTTAGCCGGTTACCTTGAAAAGGACGTAGAGAACTACGGTGTGATAAAGGTGACCGACAAGGGACAGAAATTCCTTCAGAAGCCCCAAAAGTTCGAAATCGTAGAAGACCGCAACTTCAGCGAAGAAGAAGGCGAAAACATTCCCGAAGGTTCTGACTCTTGCGCCGTAGACCCAGCACTCTTCCAGATGCTCAAGGATCTGCGCAAGCGCATGTCGAAGGAACTCGACGTGCCGCCCTACGTCATCTTCCAAGACCCCTCGCTCGAAGCGATGGCCACCATCTATCCCCAAACGATAGACGAATTGCAGAACATACCCGGCGTAGGTGCCGGTAAGGCAAAGCGCTACGGCGAGAACTTCTGCAAACTCATCAAACAGCACTGCGAGGACAACGACATTGAACGCCCCGAAGACCTCCGCATACGCACTGTGGCCAACAAGTCGAAAATCAAAGTAAGCATCATACAGAACATCGACCGCAAAGTAGCACTCGACGACATCGCCGTATCCAAAGGCATAGAGTTCGACGAACTCCTCGACGAAGTGGAGTCCATTGTCTATTCCGGTACGAAGTTGAACATCGACTATTTCATCTACGACCGCATGGACGACGACCGCGTAGACGACATCTACCAATACTTCAAGGAAAGCGAGACCGACGACCTCGATGAAGCCCTCGACGAACTCGGCAACGACTATACTGAAGAGGAAATACGTCTTGTGCGCATCAAGTTCATTTCGGAGATGGCCAATTAGCCGGTCTGTACCCAAAACCTAAAAGAGTAACCACGTCTCATCTGTAGAAGCCTCGTACCCATCAGACCCAAACAGACAGACCTTTTGCTTCAAAGCATATGACAAACAATCCCAACTGCGAAAGCACAGAGAAGAAAAGCTTGAACTTCATCGAGCAAATTGTAGACAACGACCTCAAAGCGGGCAAGAACGGAGGACGCCTCCAAACCCGCTTCCCGCCCGAACCCAACGGCTATCTCCACATCGGCCACGCCAAGGCCATCTGCATGGACTTCGGAATAGCACAGAAATTCGGCGGCGTCTGCAACCTGCGTTTCGACGACACCAATCCCCAGAAAGAAGACACCGAATACGTAGAAGCCATCAAGCACGACATTGAATGGCTCGGATTCAAATGGGGCAACATCTATCATGCTTCCGACTACTTCCAGCAACTTTGGGATTTCGCCATCCGTCTTATCAAAGAAGGTAAGGCCTATGTAGATGAACAGACCAGCGAACAGATTGCAGAGCAAAAAGGTACTCCCACACAAGCCGGTACTGAAAGTCCCTACCGCAACCGACCCGTTGAAGAAAACCTTGAACTCTTCAACAAGATGAACAGCGGCGAGGTGCCCGAAGGTGCCATGGTGCTCCGTGCCAAGATAGACATGGCCAACCCCAACATGCACTTCCGCGACCCCATCATCTATCGCGTCATCAACAAAGACCACCATCGCACGGGAAGCAAGTGGAGAGCTTATCCGATGTACGACTTCGCACACGGACAGAGCGACTACTTTGAAGGTGTCACTCACTCTATCTGCACCCTTGAGTTTGTGCCTCACCGCCCCCTCTACGACTACTTCGTAGATGAACTCAAGGAAGGCAAGGATCTCGACGACAACCGTCCCCGCCAGTATGAGTTCAACCGACTCAACCTCACCTACACCGTCATGTCGAAGCGCAAGCTCCTTGCACTCGTGAAAGAAGGTCTGGTAGACGGATGGGACGACCCCCGCATGCCGACAGTGTGTGGTTTACGCCGCCGCGGCTACTCACCCGAAGCCGTGCGCAAGTTCATCGATATGATCGGCTACACAAAGTTCGATGCCCTCAACGACTATGCCATGCTTGAAGCAGCCGCCCGCGAGGATCTCAATGCCCGCGCGCTCCGCGTTAGCGCCGTGCTCAATCCCGTGAAGCTCATCATCACCAACTATCCCGAAGGTCAGACCGAGGAAATGGAAGCTGTCAACAATCCTGAGCGCGAGGAAGACGGCACACATACCGTAACCTTCAGCCGCGAACTTTGGATGGAGCGCGACGACTTCATGGAAGACGCTCCCAAGAAGTTCTTCCGTATGGTTCCCGGAAAGGAAGTGCGCCTCAAGAACGCCTACATTGTGAAGTGCACCGGATGCAAGAAGGCTGCCGATGGTACCATTGAGGAAATCTACGCAGAATACGACCCCGATACACGCACCGGCATGGAAGGCGCCAACCGCAAGGTGAAGGGCACGCTCCACTGGGTAAACGCCAACGACTGCAAGAAAGCCGAAGTACGTCTCTACGACCGCCTCTTCAACGTGGAAAATCCCTCTGCCGACGAGCGCGACTTCCGCGAACTCCTCAACGAGAATTCTCTCACACGCCTTACGGAATGTTACGTTGAGCCCTATGCCGTAGAGAACGCCACGGGCAACCGTTACCTCCAGTTCCAGCGTATCGGCTACTTCACGCCCGACACCTCGTCAACGCCCGAACATCCCGTGTACAACCGCACCGTCGGACTGAAAGACAACTGGGCAAAGAAATAACAAACTACCCATGCGGCCTGTAATTTTCGCACGCATCCTTTCACCTGCAACCGTCTTACGCATACGTTCTCGGCGTATGGAAACAGACGGCAGGTAAGCGGGCGCACCTTACAGGCCGCATTTCTTATTCTTCCGGGAAAAAAGACAATCCACAAAGTTGAGGTGAATAACCACCCTTTAAAAATACCATTATGGAAAAGCATTTAAGAGAAGCCATAGAAACATACGAGCGCAACATTAAAAGCGGAGAACTCTTCTACATGGACGCTTCTACGCTCGTCGACATAGAAAGCTACTACGAAAAGGCCAATATGGACTATGAAGCAGAGCAGTGCCTGCGCTTTGCCAAGCAACTTCACCCCGACAATGAAGAAGTGCTCATCACCGAAGCCTACCGGATGAAGATGAAGGGACGGTGCTCCGAAGCCTACAACCTTATCAAGTCGCTGCCCAACCAGCAACATTCCGAAGTACAGCTCTTTTATATTGAATGGTACATCACGGGCGGACAACTTGACAAGGCCTTTGAACTCTACGACAATTACATAAAGCTACTTTGTACCGACATTGACAAGCACAACTTCATCTTCGACGTAAGCGAGATATTAGTTGATTACGGTTACATGAACCGTGCCGTACAGTTACTGCCGCAAATACCTTCAACCTATCCCGAGTACAAGCGCGTACTCGAGTTGCTCGCCGATGTCTATTACCAAAACGAGGATTTCACCAAGGCCGAGGAGATGATGCAGCAAATGGTAGACCTCAATCCTTATGACGCCTACTCCTGGGCGCAGCTCGCCGATGTGCAGCAGAAAATCGGACTTTACGACGATGCACTCGAAAGCTGCGAATACTCGCTCGCCATTGATCCGGAATTGCCCACTGCAAGAACGTTGCAGGTATTTATCCTGTTCCGTTTGTCCAAGGCCGACGAAGCACTCCAACTCGTTGATACCTACACGAAAGATGCGCCGAACGACTACGCCATGTCCATGTATGCCGGAGGTGCTTTGTTCGAAAAGCAACAATTCGATAAAGCCATTCCCTACTACAACCGCGCGCTAACCTTTTGCCCCATCATTTCGCCAGACCGTCATAACATAGTGACAGACCTCTCCGTAAGCAGAGCCATGTGCGGCCATATTCAAGCGGGATTGGAACTCTATAAAACTGCCAAGCCCACGACATCCGACATTCTCGATTTCTACCAACGCGTATTCGCACTCTTCGTAGAATGCAAGCGCGAGAAAGAAGCTATCGATATCGTGCACACTGTCGCCAAGATAAAGAAAGAGCAATATATCAGTTTGTCCGACATCTACGATGTGCTCAACCAGTACGGATGGTTCAATGAAGCAAAAGACATCTGGGAAATGCTTTTCGAAGACAACGCACCGGAAGAACAGAACGGGCGCTATCTATTCATCCGTCTGAAAGCCGCTAGAATCCTGATGGAGGGTCCGGTCTATGCCGATACTTTAAAACTCATCACGGAGCAATATCCCCATCAGGCAGCCGAACTGATAATGAATCTGGAGGCAGATGGAGAAGAACTTCCGCGCAAGGCCGATGGAAAGTTGGACTTCCCTTCCATCGCAATGAAAATGCTGCGCGATAAATTAGAGAGAGACTAGTTCTGAATGTCATACCAAACACTTGCTACATGACGATATCCAACAAAACAGTTTGCGCAGACCTACGCTACCTCAAGCTTCTGGCACGCGACTTCCCCACCATATCAAGCGTAACGACAGAAATCATCAACCTTGAGGCCATACTTCATCTCCCGAAACCTACGGAACATTTCCTTGCAGATCTCCACGGAGAGAATGAAGCCTTCCAGCACGTTCTGCGAAACGCTTCGGGCAACATCAAACGAAAGGTAAAGGAACTTTTCGGCAACACCTTGCGCGAGAAAGAGATACGCGACCTCTGCACGCTTATCTATTATCCCAAAGAGAAACTGGAACTGGTAAAACAGAACGACACCAATTTGGCAGACTACTACCAAACCACGCTCAACCAGCTCATCGCAGTATGCCGCAACGTTTCTTCGAAATACACACGTTCCAAAGTACGCAAAAGCCTGCCTGAAGAATTTGCGTACATCATAGAGGAACTCCTGCACGAAAGCACCGACGACCGCAACAAGCAAGCCTACGTAGGAGTCATCATACAAACTATCATCGGCACAGGACGTGCCGCAGGATTCGTCAAGGCCCTTTGCGAACTTATACAACGCCTTGCCATAGACCAACTCCACATCCTTGGCGACATATTTGACCGCGGACCTGGAGCGAACCTCATCATGGACACCCTCTCGTCCTACCATCATTGGGACATCCAGTGGGGCAACCACGACATTCTTTGGATGGGCGCCGCTGCGGGAAACCCTGCATGCATTGCCAGCGTGTTGCGCCTTTCGTTCCGCTATGCCAACACGCAGACCATCGAAGAAGGCTACGGCATAAACATGGTGCCTTTGGCCACGTTTGCCATGGAAACCTATAGCGACGACCCTTGCACGCAGTTCTACCCTAAAATAGAAGATCCCGAACGCAAGCCCAGCGAAAAAACGTGCAAACTCATCGCGCAAATGCACAAGGCCATCACCGTCATTCAGTTCAAACTTGAAGGACAACTCTACAAGGCTCATCCCGAGTGGAACATGGAAGGACGTGCTTTGCTCGGTTCCCTTTCGCCGGACATGAAGACGTGTGTGATTGACGGCACGACCTATCCCATGCTCGACAGCAATTTCCCCACCGTCAATCCACAAGACCCGTTTGCCTTTACGCCCGAAGAAGCTGAGGTTGTTAAACGTCTTTGCCGTCTCTTCACTCAGAGCGACCGCCTTCAGCAACATGTGGCAGAACTCCTTCTCCACGGTTCGATGTACGGCATCTACAACTCCAACCTTCTCTTCCATGCCTCTATCCCCCTCAACGATGACGGCACGCTGAAGGAAGTGGAAGTGGAAGGGCAACGCGTGGCAGGACGTGCACTTATGGAACGCGTGGAACAACTCGTACGCATTCCCTTCGACGAAGAGGTGGACCACTCCGAACTCCAGGCTGCAATCGACTATTTCTGGTACCTCTGGTGCGGGAGCGATTCTCCTCTCTTCGACAAATCAAAGATGGCAACCTTTGAGCGCTACTTCATAGCCGACAAGGAAACACATAAGGAGCAAAAGGGCAATTACTACACCTTGCGCGACAATCCCGAAATTTGCGATAAGATTATGGACGCTTTCCAAGTGAAAGGAAAGCACCGCCACATCATCAATGGCCATGTGCCCGTTCGTGCGGCAAGTGGCGAGAACCCCATTAAAGCGGGAGGAAAACTGATGGTGATCGACGGCGGTTTTGCCAAAGCCTATCACGACACTACGGGTATTGCCGGCTACACGCTCGTTTATCACAGCCGTGGATTCCAACTCGTCCAACACGCTCCTTTTACCTCCACCGAAAATGCCATCATCAACGGTACGGACATTCAATCCACCACACAAATCGTGGAAATGATGGGACACCGCGCCATGGTGAACGATACCGACAAAGGTGCCGAGCTCCGCGAACAGATTGCCGACCTCGAGAAACTCCTTGTGGCTTACCGAAGAGGTTACATCAAGGAACTTTAGAACTGACTCATATCCGAAACTACAATTCATGAAATCTCTTAGAGAACTTTACAGAATAGGCCAAGGTCCGTCATCGAGTCACACGATGGGGCCACGCACAGCAGCGCTTCGTTACCTTGAACGTCACCCCGATGCCGCCACTTTCCGCGTGACGCTTTACGGAAGTCTGGCATCCACAGGCAAAGGTCACCTTACCGACTACGCCATTGAAAACGTGCTCGGAAAGGAACGTACCGAAATCGTATGGAAGCCAGACGTGACTCTCCCTTTCCATCCCAACGGCATGAAATACGAAGCGTTGGACGCTAACGGCACGGCAAGCGACGAATGGACTGTCTTTAGCGTAGGCGGAGGCGCACTGGCCGAAGAAGGCGAGTCGCAAATAGACACTCCTGACATCTACGACATGGACCGCCTCTCCGACATCAAGCAATGGTGCGAAACCAACGGCATGTCGTATTGGGAATATGTAGAGAAATGCGAAGGCCCTGAAATCTGGGATTTCCTCGAAGAGGTGTGGCACGTGATGTGTGCCGCGGTCGAACGGGGCATAGAACACGAAGGTGTGTTGCCTGGTGCGCTCAAGCTGCGCCGTAAAGCTCCCGACTACTACATCCGTGCTTTAGGCTATGGAGCAAACTTGCAGTCGCGCGGACTCGTCTTTTCCTACGCCTTGGCAGTGAGTGAAGAAAACGCTTCCGGCGGAGAAATCGTCACCGCTCCCACATGCGGTGCCAGCGGTGTTGTTCCCGCTGTGCTTTACCATATTCAGAAATCGCGCCGTTTCCCCGTTCGCCGTATTCTCCATGCACTTGCCACTGCCGGCCTCATTGGCAACATAGCCAAGAGCCGCGCCTCCATATCGGGTGCCGAAGCCGGTTGCCAGGCAGAAGTGGGTGTAGCTTGCGCCATGGCTGCGGCGGCTGCCAACTACGTATTCGGAGGTTCGCTTGCTACCATAGAATATGCCGCCGAAATGGGACTCGAGCATCATCTCGGCATGACGTGCGACCCCGTTTGCGGACTCGTGCAAATACCCTGCATCGAACGCAACGCTCATGCTGCAGCCCGTGCCCTTGACGCCAACGTCTATGCCACATTTGCCGACGGCGTGCACCGCATTTCCTACGACAAAACGGTGGAAGTGATGAAGCAGACCGGTCACGACTTGCCTTCGCTCTACCGCGAAACGAGCCAAGGCGGTTTGGCAAAAGAGTACATGCACGACGAATAACAATCCCTTTGAGGTAGCTTATCTCCATACACCATCCATATGAGCAAAATCACAACAATTGCCGAAGCAGAAAGCGATCGCATTGAGGTGCAGCTAAGTCAGCCTCATCCCTTTCCTGAGGACGTTACGAGGAAGAATACCGATACGGCCATAATATTCGTATTGAAGGGAAGTGCGGTTATCGAAGTGGATTATCGGCGCTACGAGATAAGCGAGAGCCAGATTGTGCTCATACCGCCTTCAAGCATTTTCTTCTGCTCTTCACAAAGCGAAGATTTCACGGTAAATAGCGTACGCTTCTCGCAACGCATCACGGAAGAGGTAACAAGACAATTTGAACCCACGTTCTTTGCTTTTCTTACGGAGTATCCGGTAGGAAACGTCACGCCAGAGGATTCCTTGCATCTTGGGCAAATGCTAGAAAGCCTTCATTACGTATTGGAGAATGAGCATCACTTGTACAAAACGCAAATTGCCAAGTTGCTCCTTCAGTGTTTCTACCTCGACCTCTACAACAACTGCAAAGGACAGATTGCCCAACGCGTGGCTCCCAACGTCAACAACCAGGAGAAGCTTTTCATGAGTTTTCTTACGCTTGTTCACAAATATGCGGCTTGCGAGCGCGACCTTGCCTTTTATGCCGATAAACTTTGCATTTCCAAGCGCTACCTTTCTGCTCTTGTCAGCAAGCAGACGGGGAGGACTCCCAAGGATTTTATAGACACACGCTGTGTGCAGGAAATCAAACTCCTCCTGCACACAACCGACAACAGTTTGCAGAGCATCGCATCGCAACTTCATTTCCCCGACCAGTCGTTCTTCTCACGCTATTTCAAGAAGAACACTGGACAGACACCTATGGCATTCCGTACGGAAAAAGGGTAGGGGAGTTCGTGCCGCTGATAAGCAAGCATACTTTCTGACATTTACACACCGATAAGTAATATGTAAAAAATAACTTGAACATTTTTTATTCGAGAATCACGCAACGCATTCATCAACGACGGGCTGAACCAACGGTAATCAGTGCCAACGACGGGCTGAAAGCCCAACCTGCGCATAGCCCAGGGCAAGCGAAGCGACACCCTGGGTTTACATGGCATTTTCAC
>CAVJJO010000058.1:0-17578 GCA_963649665.1 Bacteroidaceae bacterium
TTCAGTCAAGACTGGAGTCTTGACCTCCATGCGCTTCGCACCATCTCCCTAAACCAGAAACTTGAATTATGAAAGTGAAGTTTGTGGGCGCAAGTGCACGGTGCAACATTTATCCTTCAATCTCGCTTAGCTCCAGCCACCGCATGCTCTTTGTGTCGAGTTCTTCTTCGAGAAGCGGCAGGCGTTTGCTCTTTTCGGTGAGTTCGTCCACGGAGAGTGTGCCGGAGCAGAGCGCGGCTTCAATCTGCGATTTCTCTTCCTCCAGTTGGGCAATGGTTTCTTCGAGCTGTGCGAGTTCCTGTTTTTCCTTGAAGGAAAGACGGCGTTTCTTTTCTCCGCCCCAAGTGTTGGTCTTCGTCGCGGTGGGCGCTGCCGATTTGGTTTGCGCCTTCTCTTCGCGTTCTTCGCTTTCCTTTAGGCTCAGCCATTCGCGATATTCGGAGTAGTTGCCGGGGAAGTCGTCAATCTCTCCTTCGCCTTTGAACACCAGCAGGTGGTCCACCACGCGGTCCATGAAGTAGCGGTCGTGGCTCACCACGATGACGCACCCGCGGAAGTCCTGAAGGTACTCTTCAAGAATCTGGAGCGTGGCAATGTCGAGGTCGTTCGTCGGTTCGTCCAGCACGAGGAAGTTGGGATTCTTCATCAACACCGTGCAAAGCTGCAGGCGACGGCGCTCGCCGCCGCTCAGTTTGTAGATGTAGTCCATCTGCCTTTCGGGTGGGAACAGGAAATGGGTGAGAAACTGCATGGCCGTGAGGTGACGGCCTTCGCCGAGGTCGACATATTCGGCGTGCTTGCGCACGGCATCGATCACCTTGTCGTTTTCGTTGAACTCCATTCCCTCTTGCGAGAAATAGCCGAAGCGCACCGTTTCGCCCACGACGAAGCGACCCGAGTCCGGCTTGGCAAGACCAAGAAGGAGCTTGATGAAGGTGCTTTTGCCAGTGCCGTTGCCGCCCACAATGCCCATCTTCTCGTAGCGGGCGAAGGTGTAGCAGAAGTCGTGGAGAATCACCTTTTCGGTTTTCCCCTCGGCAGTGGGAGCGGGTAGGGCGAAGGCTTTGTTGACGTATTCGGCATCGAATATTTTGCTGCCGATGTATCCGCTCTTCACTTCGAGGCGTGCGGTGCGCTCCTCGCGCCGCTGCTTGGCGCGCTGCTCGAGTTCGTAGAAAGCCTCCTTGCGGTAACGCGCCTTCGTGCCGCGGGCACACGGCATGCGGCGCATCCAGTCGAGTTCCGTGCGGTAGAGATTTCGGGCGCGGGCTATGTTGGCGTTCTGTGCGGCAATGCGTTCGCTGCGTTTCTCGAGATAGTAGGCGTAGTTGCCCGAGTAGCCATAGAGTCCCTGGTCGTCGAGTTCAAGAATGGAGTGGCACACGTGGTCGAGGAAGTAGCGGTCGTGCGTCACCATGAGCAGCGCTTTTGTGGTGCGGCGCAGGTAGTCCTCCAGCCATTCAATCATCTCGAGGTCGAGGTGGTTGGTGGGCTCGTCGAGCACCAGCAAGTCGGGGTCGGCAAGGAGCACGTTGGCAAGGGCCACGCGCTTGAGCTGTCCGCCGGAGAGTTCGCCTACGGGCTGCATGAAATGGTCGATGTGGAGGCGCGAGAGCACTTGCTTGGCGCGTTGCTCAAGATCCCAGGCGCCGTTGCGCTCCATTTCGTCGATGAGTTCGGCGAGACCGGGATTGCCGGGCGTGGAGAGGCAGGCTTCGTAGCGGCCGATGAGGCCGGAGAGTTCGCCGCATGCGCTGAGGCAAGCGTCGATGACGCTCTGCGAGGGGTCGAACTGCGGCGACTGGCGGAGTATGGCAATGCGGGCATCGCGGCGCGTGATGATGGTGCCTTCCTCGTAGTCCTCGTCGCCGGCGAGAATGCTGAGTAGGGTGCTCTTGCCCGTACCATTGCGGGCAATGAGTCCCACTTTCTCGCCTTCGCTGACGGAGAAACTGATGTCGTGGAAGAGTTCAAGCGCACCGAAACGCTTGCTGAGGTGTTGTATGTCTAATAGGGAGGCCATGAGATGGTGTTTGTGTTACGTAAGGCGAAGCGTGTGCTGCGTATGGGGGAGGGACGTTTCCAAAACGTCGCTGCTCTATGCGGCTTTACGGTGCGACTTATCCGTTCGTCTCTTCTTCGTCGAGCTCGGCAACCCAGGCTTTGGACTGTGCGTCGGACGGCATGCGCCAGTCGCCGCGCGGCGAGAGCGAACAGCTTCCCACTTTAGGACCGTCGGGCAGACACGAGCGCTTGAACTGCTGGCTGAAGAAACGGCGGAAAAACGTGCGCAGCCATTTGCGTATGACGTCTTCGCTGTATTGTGTGCCGTTGCCGCGGCCGTTGAAGGCATGGCAAGCCAAGTAGAATATCTTTCGCGGATGGAATCCGTAGCGCAGCGTGTTGAAGAGGAAAAAGTCGTGGAGTTCGTAGGGACCGACGAGGTCTTCCGTCACCTGCGAGATGTTTCCGTTTTCGTCGGCGGGGAGAAGTTCGGGACTTACGGGCGTGTCCACAATGTCGAGCAGCGTGGTGCGTGCCGCATCGTCGGCCATGTTGTTGGCAGCCCATTTTACGAGGTGCTTCACGAGCGTCTTGGGGATGGACGCGTTCACGCCGTACATGCTCATGTGGTCACCGTTGTAGGTCGCCCAGCCGAGAGCCAACTCGCTGAGGTCGCCCGTACCGACGACGAAACCGCCCGTCTGTCCGGCAGCGTCCATGAGAATCTGCGTGCGCTCGCGAGCCTGTGAGTTCTCGTAGGTGAGGTCGTGCACGTTGATGTCGTGGCCGAGGTCGCGGAAGTGGAGTTTCACGGCATCGGCAATGCTTATTTCGCGGATGGTCACGCCCAGTTCCTTCATGAGGTTAATGGCGTTGGTGTAAGTGCGGTCGGTGGTGCCGAAGCCCGGCATGGTGATGCCCACTATGCCACGGCGGTCGCGCTCGAGGCGGTCAAAGGCATGGACAGCCACGAGGAGCGCCAGAGTGGAGTCGAGTCCGCCGCTGATGCCTACCACTACGGTCTGGGCATGGGTGTGCTCAATGCGGCGTGCCAGCCCTTCGCTTTGGATGCAAAGAATCTCTTCGCAGCGCATGTTGAGTTCTTCTCCCTCGGGAACGAAGGGATGCGCGTCTACGGGACGGGTGAGCGTGAAGGGCACGTTGCTCGAAGTGGGCTCGAGTTCCACCGTGCGCGGACGGGGTGCGAGGTCCGATGCGGCGCAGTCGGCAAACGTGGTGTTCATGCGGCGTTCGGCACGGAGGCGCTCCACGTCGATTTCGCTCACAATCATTTGTTCCTTCATGGTGAAGCGTTCGGCTTCGGCAAGCACATGGCCGTTTTCGCAGATGAAAGCGCGTCCGCTGAACACGATGTCCTGTGTGCTTTCGCCATATCCGCAGCCTGCATAGACATATCCGCTGATGAGGCGCGCGCTCTGGCTTTGCACGAGCGAACGGAGGTAACCGGCCTTGCCGATGAGCTCGTTGCTGGCGCTGAGGTTGAAAATGATGTCGGCGCCGGAAAGGGCAAGGTGGGTGGAGGGAGGGAGCGGAGCCCAAAGGTCTTCACATATTTCTATGCCGAAGGTGCAGCGCTGCGTTTCGAAGAGCAGGTTGGCACTGAGGGGTACGGTCTGTCCGCAAAAGTGGATGTTGACGTCTTCGGGGAGGGTGCGCGCCGAGGCGAACCAACGTTTCTCGTAGAACTCCTTGTAGTTGGGGATGTACGTTTTGGGCACGAGTCCGTGGATGCTTCCGCGCTGAATGACGGCCGCACAGTTGTAGAGTGTGCTGCCGTAGGCGATGGGCACACCCACGAGTGCCGCCACGCTGAGGTTGCGGCTGAACTCTATGAGTTTGAGCAGCGAAGCTTCGGCTTCGTCGAGCAACGTCTGTTGCTGAAACAGGTCTTGGCAAGTGTATGCACTTATGGCAAGCTCGGGAAGGCACACTATGCTGGCACCGAGCGATTCGGCTTTGAGCATCATGTTTTCCACTTGCTCCGTGTTGAAGGCGCAGTCTGCTACCGACACGGCGGGGATGCCGGCGGCCACTTTTATGAATCCGTTTTGCATATAGAGGTTGTGATGTAGGTTTCTTTTATTTGGTGAGGAAATCGAGCAAGGCGCTCATGGCTTTGCCCCGCACTTCTGCCGATTTGATGCATTCGAAGGGGAAAGCCATTACCGCCGTGCGGTAGGTGCGTCCTTTGAAGGCTACGCCGGCTCCCTGTCCGTTGCCGTAGGCGAAAAGCGAAAAGGCTTTGCCCGAGGCGGGAAGCACGGCATCGGGGTGTTGCGCGCCGTAGTGCTCGGCAGAGGGCTGGCGGACGATGTCGAACTGCGTGTTGAGTCCGCTGACGCTTTGGCAAGTGTCGCAGAGCAGACGGCCGTCGAAACGGCATTTCAGTACGTCCTCAACGAAGTCTGTTCCGCCCTTGCCCGTTGCCGCATCGGAGGCAAGGTAAGCTCCGCTGGCAAGCAGCGCACCGCCGTGGTTTTTCAAGTAGGCGGCAATGCGCTTCTGCGTGGCGGCGGGGAATGCCGCATAGCTGCGAAGATTGTAGGCCTTGTCGGCTTCGAGGCCGGCAATGTAGTCGATGGCGGCATAGGATGTGAGGGGGAAGTCCGTTTGCTCGAAGGCTTCGCGGCTGGAGGAGTCGAAACTATAACGGCCGCTTTGTGCGATGGCTTCTCCGTGGCACACTGGGAAGTCGAAGGTGTTTCCGGCGAAGGTCTTGCCCATGAGTTCGTTTCCGCAATGGCCGGCATTGGAGGAAACGGAGGGTGAAGAGAAGTTGCGCTGCTCGCCGGCAAACGCCGTGGTGTAGAGGTAAGGTACGCCCATGTCCTCCTTAAGGTCAAAGCCCAGACTGTCGTTGCGTTCCACCCATGCTGGACCGCTGAGGCGTGTGAAGCCGTTGACAATCAGCACACGTTTGTCTGCTCCGGAAGCGTGCATCACACTGAGCGTTTCGGAAGGGAAACTCTCGCCACCTGCATTGACGGCTGTGACGCGGAAACTGTATTGCTTATCGGGACTTACGGGCATGGTGTAGGAACAGGCGGCTCCGATGAGCTGTCCGTTGTCGAAGTCGTCGGTTCCCGTTTTCGTATAGACCACATAGGATGTGGGGCGTGCGGAGGGTTCAGCCGCATCGTCGGTGGGCTTCCATTGAAGCAGTACGCTGCTGCCGTCGGCTGAAAGCGTGGCGCTGAATGCATGCACGGGAAGCGGTTCCACCGTGACGTCTTTTGTGCCGTGCATGAAGTTGACGTGGCGGAGTATCGATTTGTAGACCGAACGAGCAAGGGAGAACTTGAAAAGCGGGTCGTGGCCGTACTTCATGTCCTCGAAGTTCTGGTGCGAAAGCATTTCAAGAATGGCAGACGGCACGTCGGGCATGCGCGTTTCGGCATAGTTGCGGTCCCAAAGTTCGCGGCGTGTCCAGTTGATGGAAAAGTCGCGGCTCAGATCGTTGACGAGATTGTTGAGCAGAGTGCCGGCAAAGTCCTGCGAAGCCATGCGCGAAAGTCCTGAAGGGTAGGAGGGGGTGGGTGGGTTGTCGCTGCTTTCTTCGTTGGCGGATGCGTCGTCTGCCATGCCGGTCTTGGTGGTGCAGATGGCAAGCGAGCCGTAAATCTGGCCCTGGGGTCTTGTGCCGGCATCGCTGTGGAGCGCCAATGAAAGTTCGAAGGGTACGCCCAGGCCGCAGTCGGTAGGGATGTAGGCGCTGTGGCCGCCAATGTAGTTGAGCATGTTGGAGCGGACGCGCAAGTCGTCGTTGTAGTCGTTAAGCCCTTGTTCCGTGTTGAAGAGCGTGTCGGGGAGTCCGCAGAACTGGGCATGGTAGCGTGCCGCTTCCAGGAAACGCGGCAGTCCGCTTGTGCCCGCTTCGCCGCGTTCGTTTTGGGCAAAGCCGCCACCGAAACGCACGGCATCGGCAGTTACCACTCCGCGTCCGTCGCTTTGATTCGTCTGCATCACTTTCCCTTGCGAACTGCTTCCTTTCTCAAACTCAAAGGTGCCGAGGTACACCCATGTGCCGCCGCCCATTTGCTGGTTCACCACGAAATTGGTGCGTCCGCCTTTGTGAAACACGCTGTAGTGCGCGTCGTTTACGCTGTTGGCGCGTGTGGCATAGCTTACATATACGGCATAGCGGCCCGTGGCGGGTATGTCGGGTGTCCACACGGCGCACGATAGTTTGTTCTTCCGGTTTACGGCAGGTGCCATGCGGTAGGTTCCCTCTCTGAATGGACAGGTGCTGTCGGTCAGCAGTCCGTAAGGCATTTTGAAGCCTTCGGCATTGTCCGACGATGTCCATTTTCCGTCGTCGGCAGCCCCTTCGGCATAGGTGCCTTGGCGGGTGGGGGAGTCGTTGTCCACAACGCACATGTGAGTCTGCACGTCGCGTTCACGCGGCGAGCAGACAACGGCACCGGCCTTTTCCAGCATGGGGAAAAGGTAGGGGTATACAAAAGATTGGGTGAAGAGGTCTTCCGTCGTGCAGTAGAGATAGGGACGCTGCCACTGCCAACTGCTCTGCTTGAAGTAGCGCCCGTGGCTCGGCCATATAAACAAGTGGCGTCCGGAAAGGCCGTTGGTTGCGTGGTAGGGCAATGACGTGTTGCTCACCCAGGCATTGCCCGTAAAGGACGTTTTGCCCCAAAGGCGGTCGGCATCAGCTTTCCCCTCGCGCAGTATGTTGGGCACAAGGTCTTCGATAAGCTGTCCTTTGGGATTAAAGATGTTCAGGCGGAAGGTGTTGTACGGTGTGGGAAGAGCGCGTTGTATGCCACTGTAGATGTTCTGTACGGACTGTGGCGTGAAGGGTTGCGAGGAAAAAGCCTCGTTGGTGAAAATGGAAATGGTGTGTGCCTCGTCACTGATTCTTATGGAGTCGGCACGCATGCGGCTGCTCGGCGTATAACCGTCCACTTTGTAAGCACTGACGTACGCGTTGACGCGCCCCGCGACGTCGGTATTCGTTTCTTGAGCAAAACTGGGGAATGTTCCTACAAAAAGAAGAAAAAGGAACTGGATGAATTTGTGTATTTTATAGGGGTGAGAAGTCTGCATGTCTTATTCATTTCCATGTTCGTTATGCGGAAAAAGCCGTGAGGGGAGAAGTCATCCTGCGGTCTGTTTCCTACTAAGAACAAGCAAATGTAGCACTTTCTTACAACCATTTGGCTATGCTTGGCGCTATAAATACGCTTTTCGCAATTTCTGAATCGCCTAAAAACGCAAATTGGCAAAGCGTCATGCGTGCTTTTGCATGATTCTTTGCCAATTTGCGCTTGGGAGAAAAACAATCTTCAGTGGATTACAACAGCGTTTTCATTTGTTCTTCGCTGAGGCCGGTGTAGAGCATTACTTTTTCGGGGCTGAGTCCGTCGTTGAGCATGGAGCGCGCGGAATCCAAAAGTTTTTTCAAATTGGCTTCCCGCTCTTCAGCACGGCCTTCTGCCAGACCTTCAGCTCGTCCCTCAGCTCGTCCTTCAGCACGGCCTTCTGCCCGTCCTTCAGCAATGCCTTCGCGCTTGGCGGTTTTTATGACGTCGTTTTGGATCATTACGGCATTGACGTGCTCGTCGTAAGCGTTGCGTTCGGCATCGCTCATGTCGTAGTATTGGAGCTTGCGGCGCGCTTCGGGGAGTCCGGGGGCTTTAGCCTCGTCGCTGATGACGCCGGTCTTGAGGTAGCGCATCCATTCTTCCATGGGCGAGACGGCCACTTTGTTGAAGTTGTTGACGCGGATGAGGTAGTAGGTGGGGAACACTTCTTCGGGCGACTTTTGCACGATGGTGTCGCGCTCTCGGGTGCTTATCTTGAGTTCGTCCTTGGTGTGGATGCCCACGAAGTGGTTCTGCCCGCAATAGATGTAGTCCGAGCCTGTGCCGAGGTTGAAGTAGATGACGCTGATGGAGTAGACCTTCTTGACTTCCTGGTAGGTCTGCCCGAGGTTGATGTGCTCGGTGATGGCTTTCGCCACGCCGTAAAGCATTCGCTCAAGGTAGAAGGTCTCGGAAGCATTCTGCACTTCGATGAGAATGATTTCGCCCTTGCTGTTGCGTGCCTTGATGTCCACGCGGTTGAACTTGTCGTCGGCATATTCCTGGTTTCCCTCGCTTTCGAGAATTTCCATGATTTTTATTTCCTCGCCGAGAAACACGGTGAGAAATCCTTCCAGTACGTCGAAGTTCGCCTTTTGCCGCAGCAGCCGCTTCACGGCCCAGTCAAAGCGTATGTATTTGTCTTTCAGTGCACCCATAATGTAAAGGCTTTTGCTGTTTCTGCAAATGTAAGGACAATAATTGAGATTGCTATATAGCTTGTTAGAGATGAAACAACGTTCGCATTACGCAAACGGTTTTATATAACTACAACAGTCCTTCAACCTGCTCTTTGTTGAGGCCAGTGTAGAGCATGACTTTTTCTAGGCTGAGGCCGTCGTTGAGCATAGAGCGTGCCGATTCCAAAAGCTTTTTCAAATTGGCTTCCCGCTCTTCAGCCCGTCCTTCAGCAATGCCTTCGCGCTTGGCGGTTTTTATGACGTCGTTTTGGATCATTACGGCATTGACGTGCTCGTCGTAAGCGTTGCGTTCGGCATCGCTCATGTCGTAGTATTGGAGCTTGCGGCGCGCTTCGGGGAGTCCGGGGGCTTTAGCCTCGTCGCTGATGACGCCGGTCTTGAGGTAGCGCATCCATTCTTCCATGGGCGAGACGGCCACTTTGTTGAAGTTGTTGACGCGGATGAGGTAGTAGGTGGGGAACACTTCTTCGGGCGACTTTTGCACGATGGTGTCGCGCTCTCGGGTGCTTATCTTGAGTTCGTCCTTGGTGTGGATGCCCACGAAGTGGTTCTGCCCGCAATAGATGTAGTCCGAGCCTGTGCCGAGGTTGAAGTAGATGACGCTGATGGAGTAGACCTTCTTGACTTCCTGGTAGGTCTGCCCGAGGTTGATGTGCTCGGTGATGGCTTTCGCCACGCCGTAAAGCATTCGCTCAAGGTAGAAGGTCTCGGAAGCATTCTGCACTTCGATGAGAATGATTTCGCCCTTGCTGTTGCGTGCCTTGATGTCCACGCGGTTGAACTTGTCGTCGGCATATTCCTGGTTTCCCTCGCTTTCGAGAATTTCCATGATTTTTATTTCCTCGCCGAGAAACACGGTGAGAAATCCTTCCAGTACGTCGAAGTTCGCCTTTTGCCGCAGCAGCCGCTTCACGGCCCAGTCAAAGCGTATGTATTTGTCTTTCAGTGCACCCATAATGTAAAGGCTTTTGCTGTTTCTGCAAATGTATGGAAAATATCTGAGATTGTGAAATGTTGTCTTGACTCCCATGCGCTATCGCTAAAATTGCCGTGTAGAGCGTGACGTTTGGGAAACGTCACCCCATGGGAGATAGTGCTCGCCTTGTATGTTGTGTAGTGCTGCACCTACACTGTGTCTTGGAATTAGAATTGCCACGTGGAATGTCCATCCCGCTGACTTTTATATGTTCCTTGCATATATGCCACAAAAGTTTCCCGCTCCTGATAGCACGGAGCGGGAAACTTTTGTAAGGAACTTCCGGTTGTTAATCGTCGGAAAATTTGTGGATTACAAGGCCGCTGCGAAGTTTGGGCTCAAACCAGGTGGCTTTGGGTGGCATGATGTTTCCAGAGTCTGCAATGTTCATAATCTGTTCCATGCTGACGGGATAGAGCGCCAATGCCATTTTCATTTCGCCTGAGTCAACTCTGCGTTGGAGCTCTTCCAATCCGCGGAGTCCGCCCACGAAGTCGATGCGCTTGTCTTTGCGAAGGTCGGTGATGTTGAGCAGTTCGTTGAGGATAAGGCGTGAGGAGATGTCTACGTCAAGTACGCCGATGGGATCGTCGGCGTTGAATGTGCCTTCCTTTGCCGTAAGTGCGTACCAAATGCCGCTTAGGTAGAGCGAGAACTCGTGCGGATGTGCGGGCTTGTAGGACGCAGTTCCCTTCTTCTCCACTGTGAAGTTTTTCGCCAAGGAATGTAGAAATTCTTCGTCGGTCATGCCATTGAGGTCCTTTACCACGCGGTTGTAGTCGAGAATCGTGAGTTCGTCGGAGGGGAAGCATACCGCCATGTAGTAGCTGAATTCTTCTTCACCGGTGGTGTAGGTCTTTGCCCGTGACATTTCATCGCCTACAAGTGCGGCAGCAGCAGAACGGTGATGGCCATCGGCTATGTAGAGGCTGTCCATTGCTGCGAATTCCTTGGTGATGGTAGCCTGGTCTTCAGGGTCGGAAACCACCCACAGTTGGTGGCGGAATCCGTCGACGGGTGCTACGAAATCGTATTCAGGCTGAGTGGCGGCATACTTTTCACGAAGTTCCAAAAGCGTTTTGCGCGGACGAAAGGCGAGGAAAACGGGCTCGATGTGGGCCTGCGTAGAACGCACGTGCTTCATGCGGTCTTCTTCCTTGTCGGAACGGGTGAGTTCGTGCTTCTTGATAACGCCTTGCATGTAGTCGGCAACGCTGGCGCATACCACCCATCCATATTGCGTTTTGCCGTTCATAGTTTGGGCATAGAGGTAGTAGCAGTCACTCTTGTCCTGTATGAGCCAATAGTTGCTCTGAAACTTACGGAACTGCTCAGCGCCGCTTTCGTAAACGCGCGGGTCGTACTCGCTGGTTTCAGGCTCAAAGTTTATTTCCGGTTTGATGATGTGGTAGAGCGACATTTCGTTGTCGCCGGCCTCGGCGCGTGCTTCTTCGGAAGAAAGCACGTCGTAGGGGCGGCTTTCTATCTTTTCTACCAGGGCTTTGGGCGGACGCAGTCCTTTGAATGGTCTTATCTTGGGCATGGAATTCGGGTTTTGAGGTTAGGAAGGGATGTTTACGTAAAATGCGTCAGTTTGTTCTTTGAAAAGAGAAAATGCGAATTTGGTAATATGAGTTGTGTGGAGGGCACGCAGAATGGCGAAAGCTGCAGTTTTTGCTTTGTAGCGCTACATACCTTCTGTTCTCATATTTCCAAATTCGCATTTCATAAATCAGGCCTTATAATGGGCTTGTGCGTACAAAAGTCTTGTTATTTGTTGACTTGGAAACGCTTGTCGCCGTTTTGGAAGAACTCCACGATTTGGCGGGCTGCAGCGAGACCGGCATTGATATTGGCCTCTTTGGTCTGCGCACCCATCTTTTTGGGAGTGAACAAATAGCGGTCGCCAAGGAGGTCTACGGCATGGTCGTGGTCCTTGAGCTTCAGGTCGGTCACGTAACGGAGGTCGGTACGTTCCGTCATGGCACGAAGAAGGCCTTCTTCGTCGATGACATCCTGTCGGGCTGTGTTGACCAGAATGGCGTCCTTGCGCATGCTTGAAACCAAATCGTAGCCGATGCTTCCGCGGGTCTGCGGAGTGGAGGGGATGTGGAGACTGACTATGTTGTTGTACTTAAAAAGGTCGGAAAGTTCTTCGTGTACGTGATAGCCGGCATCGATGATTTTCTGCGGACGTCCCATGGGCGAGTAAGCCGAGATGTCCATGCCCAAACCATGGGCGATGCGTGCCACGTTCTGCGCTACGGCGCCGAAGGCCATCAAACCGATTTTCTTTCCCATCAGTTCCGTTCCCGACGTTCCGTTGAAACGGTTGCGGATGGTGTAGAGCAACATGCCGATGACGAGTTCTGCCACAGCATTGGCGTTCTGTCCCGGGGTGTTCATTACCACGATGTTGTGGGCAGTTGCGGCTTCGAGGTCCACGTTGTCGTAACCAGCACCTGCGCGTACCACCACTTTGAGCAGCGGTGCGGCATCCATGACTTCAGCGTCTACCTTATCGGAGCGGATGATGAGTGCATCTACGTCTTTTACGGCGTCGAGCAGTTCTTGCCGTTCGGTGTATTTTTCAAGGAGCGCCAATTCGTATCCGGCTTCGGAAACGATTTCCTTAATGCCGTTTACGGCTACCGGTGCGAAGGGCTTCTCCGTTGCAATCAATACTTTCATGTCTTGACGTTTTAGAGTAGCTTCATATTCTTATTTGTGTGCTTTCTCAAACTCCTGCATGCAAGCCACGAGTGTCTGTACGCCTTCGAGGGGCATGGCATTGTAGCATGATGCACGGAAACCGCCAACGGAGCGGTGCCCCTTGATGCCGTGGCAACCTTTGCTTGTGGCAAATTCAAGGAACTCAGCTTCAAGCTCTTTGTACTCGTCGGCCATTACAAAGCAGATGTTCATGAGTGAACGGTCTTCCTTGACGGCAGTTCCCTTGAAGAGCGGATTGCGGTCTATTTCTGCATAGAGCAAGTCGGCGCGCTCGTGGGCACGGCGTTCCATTTCCTTTACACCGCCTTGGGCTTTGATCCAGCGGAGTGTCTGCAGTGCGCAATAGATGGGCACAACGGGCGGGGTGTTGAACATGGAGCCTTTGTCTACGTGGGTGCGGTAGTCAAGCATAGTGGGGATGGCGCGGCTTACGTGGCCGAGGCATTCGTCTTTCACGATGACGAACGTTACACCTGCCATGGACAGGTTCTTCTGGGCACCGCCGTAGATGAGGTTGTATTTGCTTACGTCAATGGGACGGGAGAAGATGTCGCTCGACATGTCGGCTACCATGGGGACGGGGCTGTCGAGGTCGGTATGAAGTTCCGTACCGTAGATGGTGTTGTTCGTCGTTACGTGGAAGTAATCGGCATCGGCGGGTACGGTATAGTCCTTGGGGATGAAGCTGTAGTTGGCATCGGCGGAAGAGGCTACTTCTACTACTTCGCCGAAGAGTTTGGCTTCCTTCATGGCTTTCTTCGCCCAAACGCCGGTGTTGAGGTAGGCGGCTTTCTTTTCGAGAAGGTTGAAGGGTACCATGCAGAATTCCATGCTGGCGCCGCCTCCGAGGAAGAGAACGGAATATCCTTCGGGGATGTTGAGCAATTCTTTGAACAAGGCTTGCGCTTCGTCCATGACGGCTTGGAACTGCTTGGTGCGGTGGCTGATTTCCATGAGAGAGAGTCCCATGCCATCGAATTCGATGCAGGCGTCGGCCGTTGCTTTCATTGCTTCTTGCGGGAGAATGGACGGTCCCGCACCGAAATTGTACTTTTTCATTGCTTTGTTGGGATTAGATTGTTCTTCGTTTTTCTTTTTGTAGCGGATGAACGTTGCTCCATCCTTTGCGAAGGTAGGCTTTTTTTTGCAGACGTGTGCGCACAGCGGTGAAAAACCTGCTTTTGCGCTCCAATATTTGTACGAAAAAAGGACATGTGCCGCACGTTGTGTGCAGTACATGTCCTTGTATGTGTGAGTTAGCCTTAGGGCTTCCTATTATTCAGCGCGGAGCGTGAAACGCTTGAAAGCAACCACGGTGAGTTCCTTGTCGGTAGACTTGAGGTACTCGGCTACAGACATCTTGCTGTCCTGGATGTATTCCTGGTTGAGGAGGCAAGATTCCTTGTAGAACTTGTTCATACGTCCATTGGCGATGTTCTGTACCATCTGCTCGGGGAGGTTTGCAGCCTTTTCTTCACCTACGGTCTTCTTGAGCTCGCGGATCTTGTCGGCGTCTTCAGCAGTGATGTTGCCCTTGCGGATGCCTTCTTCGAGGTGTTCTTCGCTTTCAGCGATGTAGAGGTTGTAGCCAGCCTTCTTGAGGGCAGCTTCAACGGCCTTCTTCACCTGTTCTTCCTTGGTCTTTTCGATGGCAACCTTGAGCTCTTCAGCCTTCACTTCTTCGGGAACGCTGGCCTCGTTGAGGGCAACGGGGTTCATGGCAGCTACCTGCATGGCCACGTTGTGAGCCTGCTCTTCAGCTTCCTTGTTGGTCTGAACCATGGTGCAGAGCATGTGGCGGCCCATGTGGTCGTAAACGGATACGTTGTCGCCTTCGAGGAAGCAGTAGCCGTCGAGTTCCATCTTTTCACCGGTGATACCGCTGCGGTCGGTCACTGCATCGGCTACGGTGTGTGCGCCCATGGGGAGAGCCTTCACTTCGTCGAGGCTCTTGCACTTGGCGGCAACGGCTGCGTCAAGGATGTCCTGGGCGAGCTTGATGAAGTCGGCGTTCTTTGCTACGAAGTCGGTCTCGCACTTGAGGGCGATGATGGCAGCAAAGCCGTTTTCCTTCTTTACGAGTACGGCACCTTCGGCAGCTTCGCGGTCGGAGCGCTTGGCAGCTACGGCCTGACCCTTCTTGCGGATGATTTCGATGGCTTCTTCGATGTTGCCGTTAGATTCGGCAAGTGCTTTCTTGCAGTCGCCGAGACCAGCGCCGGTCATGGCGCGGAGTTTCTTGATATCTTCTAATCCTACTCCCATTGTTGTGGAATTGTTTGTGGGTGCATCGTTAAATGTACTGCACCCGTGTAAGATGAATTCTGTTGTGGTTCTTAAAACGAGAAGAGTTCCGGGCTTTTAATCCCGTGTGGTTCACTTTCCTGTTATTCAAATGTTGGATAATGGGGCATTGAACGTCTACGTTGAACTAAAAGCCAAGAACTCTCGTGTGTGACTGATTACTCAGCGGCAGCTTCGGTAGCGGCGGGAGCTTCTTCCTTCTCTACGCGAGCTTTGGAAGTGCGCTTGTTGCGAGGCTTTGCTTCGCCTTCGCCGGCAGCTTCAGTGTCAACCTTTTCAGCCTTGCGTTCTTCAATGCCTTCTGCGATAGCGCCGCAGAGTGCGTCGAGAATAACTTCGATGCTCTTGTTGGAGTCGTCGTTGGCGGGGATGACGTAGTCAACTGAGTTGGGGTCAGAGTTGGTGTCGACGATACCGAATACGGGGATACCGAGGCGCTGAGCTTCCTTCACGGCGATGTGCTCCTTGCATACGTCGATGACGAAGAGGGCAGCCGGGAGGCGGGTGAGGTCAGCGATGGAACCGAGGTTCTTTTCCAACTTGGCACGCTGGCGAGTGATCTGGAGGATTTCGCGCTTGGAGAGGTTGGAGTAAGTTCCGTCGTTCATCAACTTGTCGATATTGGCCATTTTCTTCACAGCCTTACGGATGGTGGGGAAGTTGGTGAGCATACCGCCCGGCCAGCGTTCCGTTACGAAAGGCATGTTTACGGACGAAGCCTTGTCGGCAACGACCTGCTTTGCTTGCTTCTTAGTAGCTACGAAGAGGACACGCTTACCCTGCTTGGCGATTGCCTTGAGTGCTTCAGCGCTTTCGTCGATTTTGGCCACAGTCTTGTGGAGGTCGATGATGTGGATGCCGTTGCGCTCCATGAAGATGTAGGGAGCCATGGCGGGGTTCCACTTGCGTTTGAGGTGACCGAAGTGGCAACCAGCTTCGAGAAGGGTGTCGAATGATGTTCTAGACATTTCTAGTGTTTGTTTTTTGTTCGTTTACTTTCTTGTGAGTTGTTGTGAGCCTTGCTTGTTGTTCCTTCCAGTTTTGAGGAACCAAGGCGTCAACCAGCCGGCGGGTAGTCGCTTGATTTATGCGCAATGCAGGGCGAGTCCTGCCGGTTTAGATACTAAACGTTTATCCAGCAGCAACGGCCGAGAATTAACGTTTGCTGAACTGGAAGCGACGGCGAGCCTTGGGACGACCCGGTTTCTTACGTTCAACGGCACGCGGATCGCGTGTCATGAAGCCTTCTGCGCGAAGAGCCTTCTTGTCGTCGGCGTTGATCTTCACGAGTGCGCGGGCAATGGCGAGGCGGAGAGCCTGGCTCTGTCCGGTGAAACCGCCACCGCAGAGGTTTACCTTGATGTCGTACTTCTCAGCCACGTCGAGAAGGGTGAGGGGCTGCTTTACGACAAACTGCAGGATGGGAGAGGGGAAGTACTCGGTGAGGTCTCTCTTGTTAATGGTTATTTTGCCAGTACCTTCGGTAAGGAAGATGCGGGCGATGGCGCTTTTGCGACGGCCTAATGCATTAATCATTTCCATTACTGCTAAGCTTATTTGAGGAGGTTAATATCAATTGCCTTGGGTGACTGAGCCTCGTGCTTGTGCTCTGTACCTTCGTATACGTAGAGGTTGGTGAGGAGCTTGGCGCCAAGACGATTCTTGGGAAGCATGCCCTTAACTACGCGATGGAGGAGCTTGTCGGCACCATTGGGCTTTGCCATGATGGAAGCGGGAGTGTGTTCGCGCTGACCGCCGGGGTAGCCGGTATAGGTGAGGTATACGCGATCGGTCCACTTCTTGCCGGTGAGGCGTACCTTGTCGGCATTGATGATGATAACGTTGTCGCCACAGTCTACGTGCGGAGTGAAGTTGGGCTTGTACTTGCCGCGAAGCAGTTTGGCAACCTTGGTGCAGAGGCGACCCAGAACCTGGTCAGTAGCGTCTACTACGACCCATTCCTTCTGAGCGGTCTCTTTGTTAGCAGAAATGGTCTTGTAACTTAAAGTGTCCACTTTTGTTTGTTTTTGAAAATGTGTGTAACTACTAATGTTTATCTTTCTCCGTAGCGTTTACCTAACCATCGCGTCTTGGCCAATGAATCAGGCGCGACTATTAAGCTGCGGAGTTGGCGGTTTTGGGGCCGCCAGATAATAATCGGCGTGCAAAAGTACTACTTTTCAGCGATTTGGCAAATGTTGTAAAGTGTTTTTGGTTGTTTTGTGGCTTATTTTGTGGCGCTTGCCTATGGAAAGGGCATAAAAAACGGCCAGACAGAAGGCTTTTCTCTTGCTTTCTTGTCTGGCCGGTGTGGTGCGTTGCCTGTTGTTTATTCTTCGCCGAATTCGTCTTCGTAGTCCATTTGGGCTTGTACGAAGAAGAGAAGTTCTTCTGCGGTGAAGTTTCCCATCTTTTCCTTTTTGGCTTTCTTTGCGAGGTAGTCGGCGATGGCTTCTTCGTCTATTTCAATGCATCCGTCGCTGTCGGCGGGTGTGTCGAGTATTCCGCTTTCTACGTAGTATTCTATGGTGAGGTCGAGAAAATAGTAGAGCGTGTCTTCGTCGAAGCGTTCCTGTAGCTCTTGCGGCAGATGGGAATGGATGTAGGCGATGGCGCGTGCATCGTCTTGTGCGTCCTGAAGGAGTTCGTCGTCTATTGAGGCCATTGCTGTGACTTTAAGAATGATGGGTATGTTGGGGGCTTTAGAGCAGTGCTTCGAAGAGGGGCTGCAGTTCTTTTTTGGGTGCTGCGCCGACGTGCTTGTTGACTACTTCGCCGTTTTTGATGAAAAGTACGGTGGGCACATTGCGGATGCCGAACTTGGCGGTGAGTTCGTCGCATTCGTCAACGTCGCACATGCCTACGTTTACTTTGCCGTCGTATTCTTCGGCGAGTTCCTTTATAGTGGGGGCAAGTTTCTTGCAGGGGCCGCACCAAGTGGCGGAGAAGTCCAACACGTAGGGGAGGCCTGCTGCTTCAAGCTCTGCAAAATTCTGGTCGTTGATGATTTTTTCCATTTGTTTGTGTATGCTTTTGGTTGTGGTGCAAAGATAGTGCAAGGCGAGCGAAGAAAAAAGGAAAGCCGGAGGTTTTTCTTTTTTCTCCCGAGCCGCCGCCTATCTTGGCGAAGCAAAGTAGTGCAAGGCGAGCGAAGAAAAAAGGAAAGCCGGAGGTTTTTCTTTTTCTTCCGAGCCGCCGCCTATCTTGGCGAAGCAAAGTAGTGCAAGGCGAGCGAAGAAAAA
>CAVJJO010000059.1:0-17392 GCA_963649665.1 Bacteroidaceae bacterium
GACAAAACGCCACTTGGGCGAATTTGTATATTGAACGGTGGTAATTTATAGAACCACCCTAAAATCGCCGCGTAGAGCATGACGTTTTGAAAACGTCACCTCCATAGGCGGCTGCACTTCGCCCAAACGGCTACCCAAAAGCCACGGCAAACGACAGTTCGCCTTCGAGCACGGGATAAATTGCAAAAAACGCAAAACACATACACGGCGCACGGCGCGATTTTCGTACTTTTGTGGCTATAAACAAACACACGCCGGAAAGCCCGCACGGGCCTTACGTTTTCCGGCACTAAACCCCTTTTTGTTTTTCCCCTATGAAACTCTTGCTTTTGGGCAGCGGCGGCCGTGAGCACGCGCTGGCATGGAAAATTGCACAAAGTCCACGTATCGACACCCTCTACATCGCCCCCGGTAATGCCGGCACGGCAAACGTAGGCACCAATGTAGACCTTAAGGCCGACGACTTCGACGGCATTGCCCAGTTCGTTAAAGGCCACGGCGTAGACATGGTGGTAGTAGGCCCCGAAGACCCGCTGGTAAAAGGCATCTACGACTATTTCAAGACGTGCGACGACGTGAAGGACATCCCCGTGATAGGTCCGTCGAAGGCCGGCGCCGTGCTCGAAGGTTCAAAGGACTTCGCCAAAGGCTTCATGAAGCGCCACCACATTCCCACCGCCGCTTACACCACGTTCGACGGCACGCAGGTGGAGGAAGGTTGCCGTTTCCTCGAAACGCTCCAAGCGCCTTACGTGCTGAAGGCCGACGGCCTCTGCGCCGGAAAGGGCGTGCTCATCGTGCCCACGCTTGAAGAAGCGAAGAGCGAACTCCGCGACATGCTCGGCGGAATGTTTGGCAACGCCTCAAGCCGTGTGGTGATTGAAGAATTCCTCAGCGGCATAGAGTGCTCCGTGTTTGTACTCACCGACGGCACGCACTACCAGCTCCTGCCCGAAGCGAAGGACTACAAGCGCATCGGCGAAGGCGACACCGGACTCAACACGGGCGGCATGGGCTCCGTTTCGCCCGTTCCGTTCGCCACGAAGGAATGGATGGCAAAGGTGGAGAACGAGATTGTTCGCCCCACCGTGGACGGACTCCGCGCCGAAGGCATCGACTACAAGGGTTTCATCTTCTTCGGCCTCATCAACTGCGACGGACAGCCGAAGGTAATAGAATACAACTGCCGCATGGGCGACCCCGAAACGGAAACCGTGATGCTCCGCCTCAAGAGCGACATTGTGGACCTCTTCGACGGGGTGGCAAAGGGCGACCTCGACAAGCGCAGCGTGGAATTCGACGAACGTGCCGCCGTGTGCGTCATGTGCGTTTCGGGCGGTTATCCGCAGAACTACGACAAGGGTTTCCCCATTGAAGGCGCAGAGGTGGAAGGCAGCGTGGTGTTCCATGCCGGCACCGCCCTCAAGGACGGCCGTCTGGTTACCGCCGGCGGCCGCGTCATCGCCGTAAGCTCCTACGGAAAGAACAAGGCTGAAGCGCTTGCACAGTCCATGAAGGGCGCCGAACAAATCAAGTTCGAAAAGAAATACTTCCGCCGCGACATCGGCCAGGATCTCTAAGAGCGGAGCTGAAGAACATGTACAGCCACAGTTTCCGTTCCAACGTCGTCACGGGCAGCTTCACTCTGCCCGTGATGGCTGTTTTAACCCTCGTGGTGTGGATGGCTCCCGGCCTTAACGACTGGAGGCTTTGGGCCGGACTGGGCATGACTGCCCTCACGGCCTATTCCGTCATGGAACTCAACAACCGCTACGCCCTCCTCCGCGTGCGGTCGCGCCTGATGAGCGTAAGCTACCTCACGCTCATGCTCGCCTGCCCGGCGCTCCACACGTGGACCGTCGGCATGGTGCCGTCGCTCTGCTACGTGGCGAGCTATCTGCTGCTGTTCGCCTCTTACCAAAAAGTGCGGGCGGAGGGCTACGTGTTCCACGCCTTCCTCTTCAGCGGCATAGGAAGCCTGCTGTTTCCGCCCATGCTGGTGCTGCTCGCGGCTTTCTACTTCAGCATGATATTCCAACTGCGGAGTTTCACCTGGCGCACGTTCATGGCAGGACTTTTCGGGCTTTTCGTGCCCTATTGGTTCTATGCAGCCTACGCCGTGTGGCACAACCATCTCGACACGGCGTTCCTTTATCTGCTCGACTGGTTCAGCCCTTCCCTACCCGACTACTCGCAGCTCACACTACCGCAGCTCGTCACGGCAGCGTTTCTCATATTCATCGTTGTCGTCGCGCTCGTACATTTTTTCCACACGGCCTACAACGACAAAATTCGCACCCGCATGCTTTTCTACGTGCTCGTCACGCAGGAAGTGTGTCTGCTCGCGGGCATGGTGCTGCTCCCCTCGCATTTCGAAACGCAGCTGCGCCTCTTCGCCGTAAACAGCGCCGCCTTCATAGCGCACTACTATGCCTTCGGCCGCGGACGTTTCTTCGACCTTTGGTTCAACCTCTCCGTGCTGCTTTTCATTGCCCTCGGCGTGTTCAACCACCTCTGCTTCTACGGCCCGCTGGCACACCTGCAAACGCTGCGCCCGCTCCTCGGCGTGACGCTTTGGTAGTTTCCCCTCCTCCCCACAACCCGACAACGCACTTATGGACGCTTTCATACAATATCTCATCTCCTACGGCAACGTAGGCATGTTCGTTTCCGCCTTCTTGGCAGGAAGCGTACTGCCCTTCAGTTCCGAAGTAGTACTGCTCGGCCTGCTAGCCGCAGGCGCCCCGCCCGACGAGATAGTGCTCTGGGCCACAGCCGGCAACACGCTGGGCTCGCTCTTCAACTACGGCGTGGGAAGTTTGGGACGCGAAGAGTGGATCACGCGATGGACAAAGGTAAGTCCCGAAAAACTTGAAAAAGGCAAGCGCTGGGTGCGCAACTACGGAGCGTGGGCAGGACTCATCGCCTGGATTCCCATTCTCGGAAGCGTCATCACCGTTGCCATGGGCTTCCTTCGCGTGAAACTCGTTTATGCCTTAGCCGCCATGGCCACGGGAAAATTCGTGCGCTACTGGATATTGCTCCGCCTCTACATGGCAGCGTAATCCACAAGCACACCTTATATATATGTCATCAATGAACATTCCCCACAAACACCTTTCTGTCTTTGCCGCCACGCTTTGTGCCGTGGTACTCCTTTGCCTTGCTGCCACTGGCTGCAAGCGCAAACCCGTACTCTCCCGCCCCGTGCTCACGGTGACCATAGAACCGCTGCGCTATGTGGTGGAAAACATTTGCGGCAGCCTCTACGAGGTGCAGACCATCATGCCGCAAGGGGCAAGTCCCGAGACCTACGAACCCACGCCGCGGCAGATGATGGAACTGAGCGACAGCCGTCTCGTGTTCCGTGCCGGAAGTCTCGGTTTTGAGCAGACGAGTCTGCCGAAAATGCTGAGCGCCACGCCCGACGCACGTCTCGTCAGTCTGGAAGAAGGCATCACGCCGATTGCCGATGCCGACTCACACCACGGCACACACTCCGACTACGACCCCCACACCTGGATGTCTACCGACAACCTCCGCATCTACGCCCGCAACGCCTGCGAAGCGCTCTCGCAACTCGATTCGGCACACGCAGACACTTTCCGCTTGAACCTCGCACGTTTTGAGGCAAAACTCAATGCACTCGACGGCGAACTCTCCGCCACACTCAAGCCACTCACTTGCCGCACCTTCCTCATCTACCACCCCGCCCTCGGCTATTTTGCCCGACAATATGGACTGCGACAAATGGCCGTAGAGTCCGACGGCAAAGAGCCTTCCGTCAGCCGCATGCAGACGCTCGTGGCAGACTGCAAGGAAACGGGAGCAAAGGTCTGCTTCATCTCGGCAGAACATGCAGGCGAAGGCGCACGGCGCATTGCCGAAACGGCAGGGCTGCGCGTAGTGGACATCAACCCGCTCGCCTACGACGTGTGCCATCAGATACGTACCATTGCCAAAGCGCTCCAACATGAATGACCTCTCCCCCGAAGAACTGATGCACATCCACAACGTTTGCCTTAGCTACGGCGAACGCCATGTGCTCTGCCACATCGACGAATACGTGAAAAAGCGCGATTTCATCGTGCTCACAGGCCCCAACGGAGGCGGCAAGACCACCTTGCTGCGACTCGTGGCGGGATTGCTGCAGCCCACCTGCGGCACCATCGAGCGCCGCAAAGGCATCGCCATAGGCTATCTGCCACAATACCGCCACATCGACCGCCAGTTCCCCACCACGGTAGAGGACATCGTGCTTTCCGGACTCTCCAACCGCAAGCGCCTTTGGCAGCGCTTCTCCTCCGAGCACCGCAAACGCGTGCAGGACACACTGCGCACCTTCCAACTCGAACATCTCGCCCAGCGCCCCATCTCCGACCTCAGCGGCGGACAATGGCAACGCACGCTCCTGGCACGCGCCTTCGTGTCGCGCCCCGACCTCCTGCTCCTCGACGAACCCGAAACGCACCTCGACGAAGCGTCGCGCGCAGAACTCTACGCGCATCTTCAGGAACAAGCAAAAGAAAGCGCCATTGTGGTGGTAAGCCACGACGAACACCAGTTTCCACACGTCCCTAACCTCCGCATCTGGCACGTGGAGGACAAGAAAGTGGTGGAAAGAAACGAATGGTAGCCCCCTACAAGAAGCAACGGCAAAGAAATATCCCCATGCACCTGCGCCCTTATAAAGCGCGCAAATGCATGGGGATATTTCTTTTGAACTAGGGTTTGCACAAACGCTTTTGGCAAAGCAAAGCGAACGCGCGGATTTCCTCAGTTCCAAACTGCTAGCCGCATAAAAAGCGAAATAGCACACGCCTCACGGCGGATGCTATTTCTTCGTCATTTACCTAAAAAACACTATTACCTTTTATCTATTTTCGTTTGTGCTCTTTGTAATGCGCCCTACTAGGAGTAAGACGTTGCTAAATTAGCAATTTATTTTGACATTGTCAAATGGAACCAACTTTTGAAGAGAGCGTAAAAGTTTTACTCTGCGTTCCCTTCGTATAGGTGGCGCCTTCAGTAAGTCCGTGGAAGGTGGTTCCGCCGCTGAGCGTACCGCCCGAGTAGATGGTGTAGCTCGTAGACTGCTTCAAGTTGGGAGAACTGAAGAGGATGGTAGCCGAACCATAAGCGCGGGGCACGGTGAAACTCATCACCTGGTTGCCAGAAGCATCGCACACGGTGTAGACAAGGCCGTTCGTCGCTGTGGCGCGCGACCATACTACGGAACATTGCGAGGAAGCAGAACTTGTAGGAGTGGACGTACTGCCGCCGAAACCTACGAGCGTACCGCCGTTGATGGCGAACGTGTTCTGGTCGCAGTCGAAACCTTCTTCAGGAGCCGACGTACCGCTCGAAACGATGAAGCCCCCGTTGATGGTAAGCGTTCCGTTGGAGTCGATGCCGTCGTTGTTGGAAGCGTAAGCGTAGATGTTGCCGCCGTTGATGACGATGGATTTGGAAGCGTTGAAGCAATCGTCGTAGGTGTTGCATTCAAACGTACCGCCATTGATGGTGAGTATGTTCTTGCTTTCCATACCTTCACCGCCATCGGCTTTCGTGCTGATAGTGAAGTTTCCGTTGTTGACCACGATGTTGCTTTCGCAACGGATGGCTTTCGGATTGCCGCCGCCACTGGACTGATCGCCAGGACCGCCGCCTCCGCCAGGATTGCCGCCGCCTCCGCCACCGGGGCCGCCGCCTCCGCCAGGACCGCCACCGCCGCCAGGACCGGCAAGCACGTTGGGCGTTTCGCTGAAGTCGTCAGAAGTTTCCGTGGTGCCGCTCCACCAGCCGCCGCCACCGCTTGAAGAACTAATCTTGGAGCCTGTGGTTGCTACGGTGATTACGGGGCAGTGCTCGTCGTCGCCAAAGGTCGACACGCCGTCGGCTGAAATACACTTTCCGCCTGTGCCGGAAGCCGTGATGTTTATCGTTCCGTCTTGTATAAAGAGTTCTCCGTTGGCTTTCATGCCTGTGGAGCAATAGGTGTCGCTTTCGTTGGACGTGTTGGTATACGTGCCGCCTGCGCCGGAGAGCGTGACTTTTACGCTGCCGCCCGTCATGGTGAGGTTTCCGTCGGACGAAATGCCCTTACCGCCTGCGCCCGTGTGGGTGATGTTGATGTCTGCGCCGCTAAGCGTAAGCAGAGAGTCGCACTTTACTGCGGTGCAGTAGCTCACGTCGTTGTCTGCCACTACGGCAGCACCCAAGCATTTAAAGGTGAGTGAGCCACCGGAGAGCGTCATGTTGCCGCCGCTCTTTAGACCTTTGGTCTGGTTGCCGGTAAGCGTCACGGTGAACGTGCCACCGGTAACGGCAAGCGTAGAGTCGCACTTCAAAGCTTTCGTATCTGCCGTGGAAGCGGTGAGATTGAGCGTACCGCCGTTGATTTCCACATAGCCTTCGCCAGCATCTACGCAGTCGCCAGTAGTGGCGCTAACCTTGAGCGTGCCGCCGTCCATCTGGAAATAATCTTTGGCGTGGATGCCGTCGTTGGCTGCTGCCGTAACGGTGACGTCGCCGCTCTTAATGCGCACGTAGTCGTCGGAACAAATTGCGTGCTTCGTGTTGCCTTTCACGGAAAGGGCTCCGTTTCCTTCAAACACGAGCTGGCCTTCGCTAAAGAACGTTCCTTTCTGGTCTTCTTCGCCGGCGTCGGCATAAGTTGCCGCATCGGCGAGCGTATTGGTGGTGCCGTCAGCGAGCTGCACGGCAGTCTTTTTCTTGCTTTGGATATTGATGGCAGGTCCGTCAGCTCCGGTGATGGACACATTGTCGAGCACGAGAATCTGCTTGTTGGGACTGTACAACTTAAAGGCGCCCGTTCCGCTACCGGTCAAACGATAAGTAAGCTCTGTGGTAAGGGCGGACACGGCGGTTACCTTTGCGTTGCTGTCCACGCTGATGTCGAGTCCGCGGAAAGCATAGGGATTCACCACGCTGGCTTTGCCGTCGGCGTAGCTCACGCTGATTTCTTCTTGCTGCGGACCAAAAGTGATGCTGTCTATCTGCTCCACGGGCACTTCACCTTTCGTGGTGCCGAGGTGGAAGTAGGCAGTAAGACCATCTTTGCTGAAGTCAATGCTGTCGGTCGACGTGATGTCGGTGAGCAGCGTTACCCCGTCAGTCCGATGTATGCGCACTACGTCTTGTGCCGAAGCATAACTCGGAGCGAGGAGGGCAGCGGCAGCAATGAGCAGGTGTTTTGTTCTTTTGTTTGAGTTCATAGGACTTTGGATGTTTGGGGAGGACATCTGAAAGTTATCACGTTGCAAAAGTATGTAAGTTATTAGGCTTTTCCAAATAAAATAGGCAGACTACCCGCTTTAATGTATGAATTTGGCACTTTACCGCATGTACACTTTCGTACATTTTGCTCTTAAAAAGGCGCTGCGAACTTCTATTATGCAAGGTGTTAGGGCTAATTTGGCTACATGTGGGACGTGCGCGGATTCTTTTCCGTACTTTTGCAATAAACAACAAACGAAAACAAACGGCTTGCGCCGAAACGCCCGCGCCAAAGGCGGACGGCTTCTGCGCGCATCAGTTCATTTCACTCATGAAACACATTTTTCCCCTATTTCTTTTTACCGCCGCCCTGTTTGCTGCGCCTTCAGCCTCAGCGCAGCGCACGGAAACGTTGCTCGACGAGGGATGGGCGTTCCATCGCGGCGAGGCGGAGGGCGCGCAGGCGGCGGACTACAACGACCGCAAGTGGCAGCACGTTTCCGTGCCGCACGATTGGGCAATCTATGGGCCTTTCGCTCGGGAGAACGACCTTCAGAGCGTGGCCGTTACGCAGAATTTCGAAAAGAAGGCTTCCGTGAAGACGGGGCGCACGGGCGGACTGCCCTATGTGGGCGTCGGCTGGTACCGCCGCTCGTTCAAGGCCACGCCGGGCATGCGCACCACGCTTGTTTTCGACGGCGCAATGAGCGAAGCGCAGGTTTACGTCAACGGTGAGAAGGCTGCCTTCTGGCCTTACGGCTACAATTCGTTCTACTGCGACGTGACGGATCTCGTTCACGCCGACGGCACGGACAACGTGCTTGCCGTGCGGCTGGAAAACAAGCCCGAGTCGAGCCGCTGGTATCCCGGCGCGGGACTTTACCGCAACGTGCATCTCGTGGAGACGGAAAAGATCCACGTTCCGGTATGGGGCACGCAGTTGACCACGCCGCACGTGGATTCGACCTACGCCTCCGTGCGTTTGCTTACCACCGTAGAGAATGCCGACACGGCCTTGCTGCGCGTGGAAACGCGCGTGCTCGATGCCGAGGGGCGCGAAGTGGCGTGTCACGAACGCCGCACACGCATTCTCCACGGCAGTCCGGTAGAGCAGCATTTCACCATAGACCGCCCACATCTCTGGTCGCCCGAGACTCCTTATATATATAAGGCTGTGACGCGCATTTATGCGGCAGGGCGTCTGCAGGACACTTACGAAACTTCCTTCGGTGTGCGAAGCATAGAGTTTGTGGCCGACAAGGGTTTCTTCCTCAACGGCGAGGCGCGCAAGTTCAAGGGCGTGTGTCTGCACCACGACCTCGGTCCGCTCGGCGCCGCCGTGAACGAGAGCGCCATACGCCATCAGTTGCGTCTGCTCAAGGAGATTGGCTGCGATGCCGTGCGCACTACGCACAACATGCCGGCGCCCGAGTTGGTGAAACTCTGCGACGAGATAGGCTTCATGCTCGTGGTGGAGGCTTTCGACGAATGGGACGTGGCGAAATGTGCCAACGGCTACCACCGCTTCTTCAAGGATTGGGCTGAACGCGACCTTCAGAACATGGTGCGCCACTACCGCAACAATCCTTCCGTGGTGATGTGGAGCATTGGCAACGAAGTGCCGTCGCAGTCGGCTAAGAATGGATACAAGACGGCGGCTTACTTGCAGGACATCTGCCACCGCGAGGACGCCACGCGTCCCGTGACGTGCGGCATGGACCAGGTGAGCCGCGCGCTTGACAACGGTTTTGCCGCCACCATGGACATTCCGGGCCTCAACTACCGCACGCATCTCTACACTGAGGCTTACGAACGTTTGCCGCAGGGCTATGTGCTGGGTTCGGAAACGGCTTCCACGGTGAGTTCGCGCGGTGTGTATCATATCCCCGTAAAGAAAGAGGCGCCGCACATTGATGCTGACCATCAGTCGTCGTCGTACGACATGGAGTACTGCGCATGGTCGAACCTGCCGGATGAGGACTTCGCCCTGGCGGACGACTATCCCTGGACCTTGGGGCAGTTTGTGTGGACGGGCTTCGACTATCTCGGCGAACCTTCGCCTTACGACACGGACGCCTGGCCGAACCATTCTTCGGTGTTCGGCATTTTCGACCTGGCTTCGCTCCCAAAAGACCGCGCGTTCCTTTACGAGAGCCAATGGTTGAAACGCTCCTACCCCACCGTCCACATCCTTCCTCACTGGACATGGCCAGGCCGCGAAGGGAAGATAACGCCGGTGTATGTCTACACTTCGCTCCCTGCCGCCGAACTCTACGTCAACGGCAAGAGCCAGGGCATACGAAGCAAGAAGTCGCGCGACGAGGCACGCACCACGCAGGAACGTTACCGCCTGATGTGGGACAGCGTGCGCTACGAGCCGGGCGAGCTGAAGGTAGTGGGCATCGACTCTACGGGAAAGCGCATGGAGTTTCCTACTTATAAGTGTACCGCGGGCCGTCCGCACCACATTGAGGTTATGGGGCGCGACGGCGAATGCCTGAAGGCAGACGGCAAGGACCTTTACTACTGGACGGTGAACGTGGTGGACGAGAACGGTAATCTTTGTCCGAACTACAACGGCCTGCTGCGCTTCAAGGTTTCGGGCGAGGGCACGTTCCGTGCGGCGGCGAACGGCGACCCCACCTCGCTCGAGTCGTTCCAGAGCCAGGAGATGCACGCCTTCCACGGGCAGCTCACCGTCATCGTGCAGTCCACGCGCCGCGCCGGCATCTCGCGCCTCACCGTCACGGGCAAGGGCTTACAGAAAGGCCTTGGCGACGTGTTGGTGGAAGCAGCAGAATAAGAGTAAAGAACAATAGCGAAACAAAAAGTGACCCTATGCAGCTGCATAGGGTCACTTTTCGTTTTAGATGTGATAGGCCAAGAATTGGAGAATGAAAGAATTTCTCTAACATCTTGAAAAGATAGAATTACGGGAAGAATGTATTACTCATTCCATGAAAGAAAAATTCTTCCATTCGCTAATTCTTGACCATAAGAAAGCACCAAATCATTATTTGGTCTACACTAAATTCTTACTTCACGCTGATCTCGTCCACGAAGAGGAAACCGGGATTGCCGTGGCCGCCGTGCCATTCGGGCATAGCGTGCTCTGAGGCGACGCGAAGGCGCACGTAGCGTGCGGTGACGCTGTCGAACATGGCGCACTTGCCGAGCACCATGCCGGGGAATCCTTTCTCCACGCTGGCTTCGTCCTTGGAGTAGACGGTGGTGAAGTCGGTGCCGTTGTCGGAGGTGAGCACTTCAATCTTGCGGGGACCGAAAATCCAGTCGCCCGTTTCGATGCACACGTTGAAGTTGACGGTAGAGAAAGCGGTGGGCTTGCCGAGGTCTATCACGGCGTCGAGGTCGTGGCCAGCAAAGCCTATCCAGCGTCCGGTGCGGTAGTTCTTCGTTTCGCCTTCAAGTCCGTCCACGAGGAGCTGCGCTCCAGCATAGGTGTAGGAGGGATTGGAGGGTTCGAGCAGACGGATGGGACATGCCGTGGCTTTGTTGAAACGAAACGATTCGCCCACTTCGGGAGTCTTCGTGTTGCCGCGGAACGAGGCAGCGCGGAGTTTGCACGTCTTGTCGATGGCGATGGGTGCCGTGTAGCGGGGCGAAGCGGTGGTAGGTTCGCTGCCGTCGAGCGTATAGTGGACGGGGGCATTGTCGAAGGTGGTGAGTTCGGCCATGATGGCATGGCGCGTGGTGTCCTGCGAGAGGGTCATGTGCACGTTGTAGATGGTGCGTGCATAGTTGTAGCCCTTCACGTTGTAGATGTCGATGAGGCGCGGGAGGCGTTCGAGGAACTTGTCGTAGTCCTTGTTCTCGGGCTTGCTCCACTGCACTTCGCTGAGGGCGGCCATACGCGGAAGTTCCATGTACTCAATCTGGCGATAGGTGGGCATATACTCCGTCCAGCAGTTGGCCTGCACGCCGATGATGTGTTTCTGCTGTGCTGCGGTGAGGCTTTTGGGCATGGGCTCGTAGCTGTACACGCGTTCTATAGGGAGATAACCGCCGATGGCCTCGGGCTCGTTCTTCGTGTCGGCGCTCTGGTAGTAGTCGAAGTAGAGATAGGTGTTGGGCGTCATCACCACGTCGTGGTTCTGCTTGGCAGCTTCGATGCCGCCTGCCTCGCCGCGCCACGACATGACGGAAGCGTTCGGCGCAAGTCCGCCTTCGAGTATCTCGTCCCAACCGATCATGCTGCGGCCGAGTTTCGTGAGGTGCTCTTCGGCATGACGAATCACGTAGCTTTGCAGACGTTCTTCCGCGGAGTGCTTGCCGTCGGCTTCAAGCCCGTTGGCTTTGATGCGTGCCTGACACTTGGGGCAGGTCTTCCACACGGTTTTCGGACATTCGTCGCCGCCCACGTGAATATACTGCGAGGGGAAGAGTTTCACCACTTCGTCGAGCACGTCGTCGATGAACTTGAGGGTTTTGTCGTTGCCGGCGCAGAGCACATTGTCCGACACGCCCCACATGGTCCACACCTTGTACGGCCCGCCCGTGCATCCGAGTTCGGGATAGGCGGTGAGGGCAGCCTGCATGTGGCCGGGCATGTCTATTTCGGGCACGATGGTGATGTGGCGCTCAGCGGCATATTTCACGATTTCCTTTATCTGCTTCTGGGTGTAGAAGCCGCCGTAGGGAATGCCGTCGTAGCGACCGGTGTTGTGGCCTATCACGGTTTCGTCGCGCTGTGAGCCGATGGTGGTGAGCTTGGGATATTTCTTTATCTCAATGCGCCATCCCTGGTCGTCGGTGAGGTGCCAGTGAAAGCGGTTGATGTTGTGGAGCGCGAGCATGTCGATGAAACGGCGCACGGAGTCGACGCCCACGAAGTGGCGCGACACGTCGAGGTGGGCACCGCGGTAGGAGAAGCGGGGTGCGTCGGTCACTTCGGTGGCGGGCACGGTGATGCCGCGTTCGCCGCAGGCTCCTGTGGGAAGCGACTTACGGAGGGTCTGCACGCCGTAGAACACGCCGGCGGACGAGGCGCCGTCAATGAGTATGATGTCGCTGTTGGCACGGAGCATGTAGGCTTCGGGATTGCTGTGCTTGAGCGAAGCGGTGAGACGGATGCAGTTGCGCTGGGCGGGCATGTTGGTGATGCCGAGAGTCAAGCCAGTGGTTTCATGGATGTAGTCGGCCAAGAACTCTGCCTCGCGCTTGAGGGCTTTGTTGTTGGAGGGGTAGCAGATGAGGGTTTTGGGCGACAACTGAAACGCACCACCTTGCGTGGCAACGACCTTTTGGGGCATGGGCACCACGTGGAAGTCTGCCATCTGGGCATGCAAGCCCGCAGGGGCCATAAAGGCCAAAAACGCGATGGAAGCGGCAATTTTTGATTTAAGATTCATGCTTATTGGGGGTTGTAGTGATTAAGAATGGGTCAAAGATAAGCAAATTAAAGATAACTCGCGCAATTTCCAAACTGATGTTTGCCGCCGCGCATGGGGGTGAGGTTTTCAAAACCTCACGTTCTACAAGAACTTTGCACTCTACACCGCCGTATTAAGCGAAACAATGCCGTGTAGAGCGTGACGTTTTGAAAACGTCACCCCCATGCGCGGAATGCCTGCCGTACAATTTAGAGATAGGCTATGATGCCCCCACGTCTCCATCAGTATCCCGTAAAAACTCCAAGGCAGCAAATTCAAATTTCCCCAAGGCCCAACGTTTTGGGCCCAAGGAAAGTTTTTCGCATTCATTTGCACATTATTATTCTTACGCGCACGCACGTCGCGCACACGCGTGCGCGTTTCCTTTATTATGCCCCACAAAAACGCATTGCCAAAGAATAGTCAAAATAATTTCATAACTTTGCAAAGCAAGTGTGCGGCTTTTTCCACCGAAAGCAAAAAGCCGCTCTTTTTTCTACTGAACCACAACTCCACAAACTATTCAATGGAAGAATTCGAACTCATTGCCAAAACCTTTCAAGGACTTGAAGAGGTGTTGGCACAAGAACTCACCGAACTCGGCGCCAACGATGTGCAAATAGGCCGACGTATGGTGTCGTTCACAGGCGACAAGCGCATGATGTACCGCGCAAACTTCTGCCTGCGCACCGCCGTGCGCATTCTCAAGCCCATCAAGCACTTCAAGGCTACCGACGCCGACGAGGTCTACAACGCCGTGCGCGCCATAGACTGGAGCCGCTACCTCGACCTCAACACCACTTTCGCCGTAGACTCCGTGGTCTTCTCCAACGAATTCCGCCATTCCAAGTTTGTGGCCTACAAGGTGAAGGACGCCATCGTGGACTATTTCCGCGAAACCACCGGCAACCGTCCGAACATACGCATCACGAACCCCGACGTTAAACTCAACATACACATTGCCGACGAGCAGTGCACGCTCTCGCTCGACTCCTCTGGCGAAAGCCTCCACCAGCGCGGCTACCGCACAGCCACCGTGGAAGCGCCCATCAACGAGGTGCTCGCCGCGGGTCTCATCAAACTCACCGGCTGGAATGCCGACTGCGACTTCATCGACCCGTTCTGCGGTTCGGGCACGTTCCTCGTGGAAGCGGCGCTCATGGCACGCAACATCTATCCGGGCGTGTTCCGCAAGGAATTCGGTTTCGAGCGCTGGAAGGATTTCGACCGCGACTTGCTCGACGAAATCTACAACGACGACTCGGAGGAACGCGAGTTCGCCCACAAGATTTACGGCTACGACATCAACATTCCCGCCGTGGAAGCCGCCACCGCCAACGTGAAGAGTGCCGGCGTGGCGTCCATCGTAGAGGTGCGTCAGCAGGATTTCCGCAAATTCACGAAGCCGGAAGAGAAGGCCATCATCGTGACAAATCCGCCTTACGGTGAGCGCCTTACGCCTCCCGACCTCATCAGTCTCTACAAGGCCATCGGTCAGGTGCTGAAGCACGAGTTCCCCGGCGGCGAAGCATGGGTGATTTCGTCGAAGGAGGAACTGTTCGAGAACATCGGCCTCCGTCCGAGTTTCAAAGTGCAGATTCTCAACGGTTCCATCGACTGCGACTTCCGCAAATACCAGATGTTCGAAGGAAAACTGGAGAATTTCCGCGCCAAGGGCGGCAAGGTGAAGACGGATGAGGAGCGTCGGCTCATGAGCGACCACCGCCGTTTCCGCGCCAACCGCGACGACTTCAAGCAGCGCATCACGTCCAACGGCGACGACCGTCGCGACGACGAGGAGATAGACGACCAGTACCGCTTGTTGCACCAAATGCACCAGCGCTTCCAGCGCAGCGAATTCGCTCCCCGCGAAGGCGGCCGCTCCGACAAGTCGGGAGAGCGCAAGCCTTTCCACAAGAAGGACGGCTTCCGCAAAGGCGGCGACTTCAAAGGCAAAGGCGGCGACTTTAAAGGCAAAGGCGACTTCAAAGGCAAAGGCGGTTTCAAGAAGAAAGGCGACTTCAAAGGCAAAGGCGGCGACTTCAAGAAACGCGGCAAGTTCGGCCGTCCCGGCTTTGAAGATTAACAAAAGAAAGTTATAAGGCGAAGCGCATGAGGCGAAGCGCATGGGGGTCAAGACTCCAGTCTTGACTGCTCTACACGGCAAGTTCAAGGCACAGCCACGCTAAAATCAGTCAAGACTGGAGTCTTGACCTCCATGCGCTTCGCCCCCATGAGCTGCGCCCCATGCGCTTCACCTCACGCTCTTCTAAAAAAAGCAAGCCCCGCCAAAGCATATCATCCATTCCCAAAAGAAACTCTTCCATGCACATCAAGCACATCATATCGGCAGCCCTCGCGCTGCTTATAGGCTCTACCGCTATGGCACAAAGCAAGAAAGCGTTCTCCCTCGAAGACCTCATGTGGGGAGGAACGAACTACGCCAACATCATGCCCCGTTACTACGGCACTGCCTTCTGGGGCGAACGTCTCCTCAAGCTCAACGTCGACGACGTACGCACACTCACCGACGAGAAAGGACGCAAAACGAAGGACGCCGTGCTCTTCACCACCGACGCCGTCAACGCTGCCATCGACACGGCTGCCGTGGGCAAGGTTTACAGTCTGCTCTACGCTTCCTTCCCCTATGCTGCCCAGCCGCAGGCGCTGCTCTCCACTTCCAAACTGCGTTTCCTCTACGACTGGAAGCAGAAAAAGGTGGTCTGGAGCATGCCCAACGTAGAGGGCGCACAGCACGCTGAATTCTCCGCCACGTCGAAAAGCCTCGCTTACGTGAAGGACTGGAACCTCTACGTGCGCACCGCCGACGGCAACGACCATCAGGTGAGCACCGACGGCACACGCGAAGTGCAGTACGGCATGAGCGTTCACCGCGATGAGTTCGGCATTCACAAAGGCACGTTCTGGAGTCCGAAAGGCGACCTCCTCGCCTTCTACCGCATGGATCAGAGCATGGTGACGGACTATCCGCTCGTCGACATCTCCGAACGTGTGGCAGCTCTTGCGCCCGAGAAATACCCCATGGCAGGCATGACGAGCCACAAGGTGACGGTGGGCGTGTTCAATCCCGCCACGGGAAAGACCATCTACCTTCAGGCAGGCGACCCCACCGACCGCTACTTCACGAACATTGCATGGAGTCCCGACGAGAAGACCATCTACATGTTCGAACTGCCCCGCACGCAGGACAAGGCTGAACTCGTGAGCTACGACGCCGCCACGGGCGCCCGCAAAGAGGTGCTCTACACGGAGACCAACGCTCGCTACGTGGAACCGATGAACCCCATTCGCTTCCTTCCGTGGGACGACACGAAGTTCGTCATGGAGTCGCGCCGCGACGGCTGGAACCACCTCTACCTCTTCGACACCACGGGACGCCAACTCAAGCAGCTGACGAAAGGAGAGTTTGAAGTGATAGAAATGCTCGGTTTCAACGCAAAAACGAAGAGCATCGTCTACAAAAGCAACCAGAACAACGCCATCCAGCACAGCCACTTCAGCGTGAATGTGGCCACTGCACGCGTCACGGCGCTCGACAACGGCGAAGGCACGCACTACGCTTCGCTCTCGCCCTCGGGCACTTTCCTCTGCGACCGCTGGTCGTCGCCGAAGAAGTTCCGCGAGTACGACCTCGTGAGCACTTCCGCCAAAGCGGTGACGGCGCTCCACGAGGACGGCGACCCCTGGACGGACTACAACGTGCCGGAAATAACCTCGGGCACCATCAAGGCCGCCGACGGCACCACAGACCTCTACTACCGCATGGTGAAACCGGTGGATTTCGACCCCGCGAAGAAATATCCCACCGTGGTTTACGTCTACGGCGGACCGCACGCCCACAACGTGGAGGCTTCCTGGCACTACCAGAGCCGCCCGTGGGAAATCTACATGGCGCAGCGCGGCTACCTGCTCTTCATCGTGGACAACCGCGGCTCGGAATACCGCGGCTTCAACTTCGAAAGCTGCACACACCGCCACCTCGGCGACCTTGAGATGGCGGACCAAATGGAAGGCGTGAAGTTCCTTAAATCGCTCCCCTATGTCGACGCCGACCGCATCGGTGTGCACGGATGGAGCTACGGCGGCTACATGACCACGAACCTCATGTGCTCTTACCCCGAAACGTTCAAAGTGGGCGTAGCGGGCGGCCCGGTTATCGACTGGAAGTACTACGAAGTGATGTACGGCGAGCGCTACATGGACTCTCCGCAGGAGAATCCCGAGGGCTACGCTTCCTCGTCGCTCCTCCCGAAGGCAAAGAACCTGAAAGGTCGCCTGCAGATTATCGTGGGCTACAACGACCCCACCTGCGTGCTCCAGCACAACCTTTCCTTCCTCCGCGCCTGCGAGGATGCCGGCACCCAGCCCGACTACTTCGTCTACCCCGGCGACGGCCACAACATGATGGGCCACGACATGGTGCACCTCCACGAGCGCATCACCCGCTACTTCGACGATTTCCTCAAAAAATAAGCGGTTTCACCGCAGTTTTCACCGAAAAGTCCGCACGGCAACGTGCGGACTTTTTTGCGTTTATTCATAAGGCGACGTTCTCGCCATCCATGGGGGTGACGTTTCCAAAACGTCACGCTCTACACGGCCATGCAAACGCCTATAAATATTTGCGTTTAAGTAATGTGTAAAAAATAACTTGAGCAGTTTTTTCGTGAATCATACAACGCATTCATCAACGACGGGCTGAACCAACGGTAATCAGTGCCAACGACGGGCTGAAAGCCCAA
>CAVJJO010000060.1:0-16881 GCA_963649665.1 Bacteroidaceae bacterium
TTCAGCCCGTCGTTGATGAATGCGTTGCATGATTATCGAATAAAAATGCTCAAGTTATTTTTTACACATTACTAAGCGCCTAAAAAGTTTGCGCAGATTACCAATTGGGGAACATCATCCATTAATAATCTGCGCAAGTGTCTTTTTTTGTGTTTAGTACACGAGTCGTACGTTGTCGAGCCAGAGGGTGTTGCCTACGCTACCGATGTAAGCGCCGCCGTGGCTGGAGTCGAACTGGAGCACGATGTGGGTGGGTACGTCGGTGGCTGAGCCCCATCCCACTTCCTTCACGGGCACCATCTGCCCCTTGGAGTTCTTGGCATATTTGGTCAAGTCGCCCGAGGTGAGCGCCCAAGCGGAATTGTAGACAGACTGCTTACGGATGTCGCCGTAGTAGATGGTGAAACTTTGATTGTTTTTCCAATCGGTGCTGCTCGTAAAGCGGTGTACCATGGTGCCTACGCGCTTGGCATAGATGTTACCCTTGGCATCTTCCCAACGTTTCTGAAGGTAGAGGATGCAGTCGGGGTAGTCCTTTCCTGCCACGGTGGAAGCTCCGCCGAATCCGGTCTGCTTGATGCGGTTGGCTTCGCCCGAGAGGTGTACCTTATAGTCGAACATGATGGCCTTCGGACGCTTCGTAAAACGAATGCCGGCGTTGAGTTTTGCCATAGGATTCTTGGTGTCGGTGATGGGTTCCTGCGTCTGTCCAAGATAGATGGAACCGGCAGCAAGCACTTTGATGTTGATAATACCGAGCACCTTGCACTCTTCGAGGTGGGTGACGAGCTTGGCGCAATAGCCGTGTCCGGCGCGCGCTTCACGGTAAACGCTGACGTTGGTTTTCGTGATACCCGACACTTTCGCCATGACGTTTGACGTGGCCCAAGGTGAACCGCCCGAACCATGGTAGGCGTTGTTGTTGTTCCACGTGCCGTTGGGGGCTATGCAGTAGAGCGTTTTGGTGTCGCCGCCGATGACGCCGCTTTCCTTTACTTTGCGAACGAGCCACTGGTCGAAGTTACCGTAACGAATGTACTGCGTAGAGCCTCCGTCGTTGTCTTCCGACTGGAGATATTCCGGAGAATAGGGAATGGCTTTCATGGGTGCCAAGCTGAGCATGGCTCCCATGAGTGAGAGTGATATGGTTTTGAAATTCATAATCGGTGCAAAGAGAGGCTTCGATTAGAATGCCTCGTTGATATTGAAGATGAATCCGCCGCCGTTGCGGGTGAAACCGTAGTCGATGCGGATGTTGATGCGTTTCTTGAATTCCCATCGGTAACCTACGCCGGCATTGGGGAGGGTGCGGCGCCAAGCCACGTGGTCGAAGTCGGGGAAGACGTTGGCCATGCCCACCCAGGCCGCCACGCCGTTGCGTCCCTTGATGTGCTGGCGGAGTTCCACCTGACCTTCCATAAGGTTTTTATCGCGGTAACGCCCTTCGTAGTAGCCGCGCATGCGGTCGTTCGTTCCCACTTCCGCGAGCAACGCCCAAGGGGTGTGTCCGTAGTTGAACATTCCGTGCAACTCGCCGGCAAGGATGGCTCCGCGCCACAGCTTGCGGTAGGCAGAGAACGTCACTTCGGTGGAGGAGAAATTGTAGTCGCCGTTGCCAAAGCAACGGGGAGTAAACGTCTGGTCCACTTGCAGGAATACGCCGCGCGATGCATTGAGCATAAAGTCGCGCGAGTCGTAGGTAAAGGACAGACCGGCGGTATAGGAATGAATGGTCTTGTCCTGACCTTCCCACAGATGCACTGCGTCGTCCTTTACATCGCGGGCGGCAATGACGCGGTAGTTTACAAATGGACCGAAATAGGTGTTCGGAGCAAGGCGAAACATAAATCGCGCCATGGCATTGATGCGATTGCGCCTGTAATCGGTTTTGTTGTTGTCGTCGTCGGCCATGTCATAACCTATTCCCCAAAAACTGGTGCTGAAGGTGGAAAGGTTGAGTTTATAGTCGAGACGATAACGGTCGTGGGGGAAGATGTGGTTGCCACGCAAACCGATGAGGAAGAAGCCACCCGTGGTCATGTTGGAATAGATGGCTGCATTGGAGCGCGCCAAAGTGGAGTCGGAGCGGTCGGCAGAATAGGTAGCCGTGCCGAGCAAACCAAGTCCGAGCCCGGTGGTACCGGAATAGTTTGGTCCGGGTATGAAGCCGAAGTCTATCTTCTTGTTCGAACTCTGCTTGTTGGAGTTACGGAAGTAGTCCACGAGTTTGATCCACAAGCCGCTGCGCGATTTCTGCGAAGCAGCCGAAAGGCTGTCGGTCACCTCCCCCACCCTCAAGGTGTCGGCCGATGCATAGAGCGCTGCACTATCGGCAGGAGCGGTATGGGCACACAAAGGCAGCACGCAAAGACTGAGCAGTGCGAGAATTGCGAAGCGAAGATATGTGGGAACGTAAAATTTCATGTTGTTTAGGGCGCAAAGTTAACGAATCCCTTTTGAAAGGCTAGCGAAATGAAATGCCTTATCGCTAGTTTCGCACTTTTTAAGGCACGTTGCACATTGAGTGCTATTTGTGTTTTGCATTACAAACGTATTATGCAACCTTAAATATGATGTACTTCATGCGCGCGAAGGTGCATACAATAACGTTTGTGCGCGTACACGCAAAGAGCGGTAATCCGTGGCGAAGCGCATGGGGGCGAAGCGCATGGAGGTCAAGACTCCAGTCTTGACAGAAGAGCACGAAGATTATAAAGCGAAGCTACGTAGAAGCCACAGTGTGGCCGCGAAAGAGCAATCAAGACGGGAGTCTTGACCCCATGCGCTTCGCCCCTTTTTCCCGTGTGCCTATCGGAGTCTTTACACCGTGCCTTGGAATTTTTACACCGTGCCTTGGAATTTTTACGGCGTGCTTTGGAATTTTTACACCGTGCCTTGGTGTGGAAGGCATCATGCCGAGCCCGTTTAGAAGCGTGCCGTGACCTGCACGTCTACCGTGTTGTAGCGGGAGTCGGAAGGAACGGCGGCGTGGCGGGCGGAACGGTCGTCAGTAAAGGTGTAGTTGAGCTGGAATATAAGGTTCTTACCCAAAGAGTAGTTCCCGGAAATGCCGTAGTTGGTGCAAAGGGAGTTCCACGAATGGCGGTCGTTGCGGTAGCAATCGTAGCGCCCGAACACCTTAAGCCCTTTCACCACGGGCACACCTACCGTTGCATACCAAGCGTCGGAACGGTCGGGGGCAGAGGCATCGGTGACCACGCCGCCCACGGAACTCATATATTCGCCGCGAACGGTCCAGTCGCTTTCATATTTAAGGCCTGCGCCCCACCGAACGCGCTTCACGCTTTTAAGCGTATTGGCAGCACCGGTGTATTTCTCGTTGGTGTACTTACCGTTCCATCCGAAACCGCCGATGCAAAGGTCCTTGACGGGCGAGAACCAAAGTCCGCCGATAAGGTCTTTATGATGATCCTTGTCGGCATGGTTAATGCCCTGACCATTGAACAAGCCCACTTGATAGTGCACCCAGTTGTGGCCGTCGGGAGCGGAAAGGAAGTCGCCCTGTATCTGAACGCCAAGGTCGCGACCGGAGCTCTTGTTATAGGAGCCTTCACCGTTTCGGTCGTTAATGGAGGCCAGTTTCAAGGAAGCCTGGGAATAGTTTCCCATGCCTATAGCAAGCGGACTCATGGGGTTTTCGAAACCGAAGGAGCGCTTGAATTGTCCCAACTTCACACGGAAGAAGGTATATTTCTGCCATTCTACGAAGGCATCGAGCACACGCGGTCCCTTGTTCTCGCCAGGGGCATCGTTGACTTCCATTTGGAGTTTATAGTAGAAGTCGCGATAGACGTGGCCGTCGGCATAAAGACGGATGAAGCGCAAATCGAAGCCTCCGTTGGTGGCTGTGCCGCGGCGGTCGTTGATGGAATATTTGCCCATGATGAAGCCGCCAAACTTAATGGAGGGTTGCATCTGCGCCAAAGCCTTCGTCTTGGGCTTGGCGGTGAAGGTGTAGCCTTCCGTTTCGTAGTCGGCTGCGGAGAGCAAGTCTTTGTCGTTGTCGTCTGCAGGTGCTGCTACCGACACGGCCGCAGGAAGGAATGCGAGGAGAGAAATGAGTAGGTTCTTTTTCATGTTTCTTTAATATGACATGGCAAAAGTATAAAGAAACGTTGAAAAGGAAGCGCGTTTTCTACCAAAATCGTCAGCCCGTAAAAGGAGCCGAAAAAAGAAAAACGAGAGAAAAAGCAAAAAAAGTGGCACGAAGGCTTGGAGGTTAAAGAAAAAGCAGTACCTTTGCACTGCGTTTGAGAAACAACGCTACTGAAAAGTAAGGAAGTTTGGGTGAGTGGCTGAAACCACCAGTTTGCTAAACTGACGTACGGGTTTAACCGTACCGGGGGTTCGAATCCCCCAGCTTCCGCACTTGGCGCTTTCATCTAATGGTTAGGATACATGCCTCTCACGCATGGTATACGGGTTCGATTCCCGTAGGCGCTACAGAAAGCACAAACCGCTGATTATCTAACGATAGTCAGCGGTTTCTTTTGTTGGCAATACACAGAAAACAACTTGCGCATTTATCCAAGTGTTTTTGTTGGCGAAGCGCAAGTTATTCTTTACATCGAACCTTAGCTTTGCAGACGTAAAACAAAACCATTAAAAAAACAAACGATTAAGAATATGGAAAAAGTAAATGCTTATCTTCAGATCACAATGAAGATCAACGAGAACGACCGCCAAAGCGCAGCTAAAGTGTACTTCGACTATCGCGAGCCGTTCCTCAGCACCATTGAGGGCGCATTGACAAAGACTTTGCTTGTGCGCGACGAAGACGTGCAAGTGCTTCACGGATTCGACAGCGCAGAGCATGCCGCCGCTTATCTGGAGTCGGAAATGTTCAAGAACGACGTAGTCACCGGCTTGTCGCCTTACTTCCAGGCCGCCCCGGAGATTCGCATCTTCAGCGTTGTCGGATAACGCTCTACCTATCGCAATAGGAAAGCTACAAAAAAAACGAAGCAGGAGATAAACACCTGAGTTAGGTGCTTATCTCCTGCTTTCTATCTAAAGGTACTTCCCTTAATCCATCAAACGCTCATTATTGCGTATGTCGCGATATTTGAACGCAAACCAAAGGGTGCTCGCTACCACTACGAACGTGGCTACGCCGAAGCCCACAGGAGCGGGAAGCCCGAAGGTAATGTCGGCTATAAGAAGGAACGTGGTGCACACCATGGTCATAAACAATGCTGGGATAAGCGAAATGATGAACGGCTTGTGCTGCTGCGTAAGATAAATGGTGATGGCCCAAAGGGTAAATACCGAAAGTGCTTGATTGGCCCACCCCACATAGCACCAAAGCGTGTTGAAACCGTTGGGATTCGTTATCTGCCACACGAGCATGCCGAAGGTGACGGCAAACACAGGAAGGCAAACGTAAAGGCGGTTGAGACGCGGACGCTGGTCCAAGTGGACAGCTTGGGCGATAATCATACGTGCCGAACGGAGCGAGGTGTCGCCCGTGGTAATTGGAAGGGCTGCCACACCGAGCAAGGCGAGAATGCCGCCGAACGTGCCGAGCCAATCCTTACATACGAGGTTCACAATGAGTGGAGCCGAAGTGGCGTAGCCCGTAGCCTCAGCGCCAGCCAGCGTTTCGTAGCCCGGTTGCGGACTGTTGTAGAAGAACCACATGCCGATGGTGGCCCAAACCACAGCCACGAGTCCTTCCGTAATCATCGCTCCGTAGAAGATGGGGCGAGCCTTGCGCTCGGAAGCGATGCAGCGCGCCATCATCGGACTTTGCGTAGCATGGAATCCGCTTATGGCACCGCAGGCAATGGTGATGCAGAGCGCGGGGAATATGTCTTCCGTGAAACTTTCGGGGTGCAGTTCCTTGCCCACGTTACCGAAGCTGTTCCAAAGTTCCGGTATGTTGGGAAACTTCACGAAGAGCATGATAATGAGCGACACCGTCATGAAAAGGAGCGAGAGGGAGAAGAGGGGATATATTTTTCCTATCACTTTGTCGATGGGCAGCATGGTGGCTATGAGATAATAAACGAAGATGATTACCATCCACATCATCTTTGAGCCCCAAATCTGACTGAGGATTTCGGAGGGGCTGTAGACAAACACGGCGCCCACCATGAGCATGAGTATCACGGCAAAAACCAAGAGCGCAGAAGCGGCAAACTTGCCGAGGAACTTTTGGATAAGCGAGGGAAGGTCGAGGCCGTTGTTGCGCATGGAGAGCATACCCGAAAGGTAGTCGTGCATGGCACCGGCAAAGATGCAGCCGAACACAATCCAAAGATAAGCCACGGGACCGAACTTCGCTCCCATCACCGCACCGAAGATGGGGCCGGTGCCAGCTATATTGAGAAACTGAATGGTGAAGATTTTCCAATAAGGCATCTTCACATAGTCTACGCCATCGGCCTTGGCAATGGCAGGCGTGGGACGGTCGTCGGGGCCGAACACGTGTTCAAGATAACGTCCGTAAACGAAATAGCCTATGATAAGGAGACACAGGCTAATGATGAATGTATACATTATATATAGGTATTATTGTTGTTGCCTTCAAGACATTGTTTCTTAGCAATCGTAAAATTACGAACATTTTGCTTACACTTCCGCTTTCGTCCTTTCTTTTTGACCAACCATCCCAAATAAGAAACACAAAGCGCAAGAAACCGAACAAACGCCGCATTCTCTAGACCGATAAACGGGAACTGAGGAATGCGGATATTGTTCGGTTTCTTTTGGTTATGGGCAGTTCTACAAGAAACCCCTTCTTTTCGGTTTTAGCAACGTGCAAAAACAACTTGAACATTTGTTGTTCAAGTTGTTTATTGTGCGCTTACTTATTCCGCAAGCGCTTCTGCGAGCTGCGCCAAAGCTTCTATGGTGGACGCTTTCACTGTTGACTCCACCGTGACTACGGGGGCCACGAAGGTGATGGCCTTCATGCTCTCCATAGCCTCGAGCATCTTCTTGGCGGCTATGGGAGCCCACGAACCGTTCTCTATGAACGCCACCTTGCGGTTTTGGAAGTTCTTCATCTTCAAGTGCTGAAGGAAATCGTCCATCACGGGCATTACACCGGCATCGTAGGTGGGAGCGGCAAGCACGAGGCGGTCGTAGCGGAAAGCATCTTCTATGGCCTCAGCCATGTCGTCGCGGCGCAAATCGCTCACGCTCACTTTCACGCCCTTGCCTTTCAGCATTTCTGCCAACTTGAGCGCAGCTTCTTCCGTGTTGCCGTGGAGGGAGCAGTAGGCGATGAACACACCCTCCGTTTCGGGACGATAGGCGCTCCAAGTGTCGTAGAGCGAAAGATAGGGAGTGAGGTCACCCGAGAGCACCGGTCCGTGAAGGGGACATATCGTACGGATGTCCAGGCCGGAAAGTTTCTTTAGCACAGCCTGCACCTGCGCACCATATTTTCCCACTATGTTGAAATAGTAGCGGCGTGCCTCGCAAGCCCATCCGTCGGGATCGTCGTAGGAGAGTGCGCCAAACTTTCCGAAGGCATCGGCGGCAAAGAGTATCTTCTCCGTCTGTTCGTACTCCATCATCACCTCGGGCCAATGCACCATGGGGGCGGTAAAGAACTGCAGCGTGTGTTTACCCAAGGAAAGCGTGTCGCCGTCCTTCACCAGGAGAGTGCGCTCTGCGGGAAGTTCCACGCCGAAGAAGCGCGCAATGAGTTGGCTGGCCTTTGCCGTACACACCACCTTGGCCTGTGGCGCCATGTCGAGCAAGCGTTTCACGTTGGCCGAATGGTCGGGTTCCATGTGGCTCACCACGATGTAGTCGGGCTGGCGGTCGCCGAGTTCGCGCTTAAGATTGGCGAGCCATTCGTCGGTGCAGCGGGCGTCGATGGTGTCAAGCACGGCCACCTTTTCGTCCATTATCACATAAGAGTTGTAGGAAATGCCGTGGGGTATGATGTACTGGCCTTCAAAGAGGTCGAGGTCGTTGTCGTCGGCACCCACGTAACGGATGTCGGCAGGAAGATTCATGTTTTGCATATCATGTGTGTTTGGTTACTATTTGGAATTCAAACGTTTATTACGAGACCTTCTTTTGCCAATTCCGTGGCAGGGAACACTGCGCGCGCTTCTCGGAGCAAACCTTCCTCGCTCAGATAACGCGAGGAGAAATGACCGATTACGAGACGTTTCGCTTCTGCCTTGCTCGCCATGAGCGCCGCCTGCTCGGCAGTAGAGTGTTGCGTTTCATTGGCGCGGGCCAAAAACTCCTTGCCAAATGTGGCTTCGTGGTAGAGCACGTCCACGCCGCGCACGTACTCCGCATTTTCGGGCACATAAGCCGTATCGGAAAGGTAGGCATAGGCACGCGGCTTGTCGGCGGGAAGCACCAGGCGCTCGTTGGGATAGAAGTCACCATCTTCGGTAGTCCATCCCGCTCCCTCCTTGATGGAATTGATAGCGTAGTAGGGAATGTGGAGAAAGTCTATCATGTCGCGACGGATATGGGGCAGAACGGGCTTTTCGCGGAAGATGAAGCCGCAAGCCGGCACACGGTGCCTGAGCGGCACGGTATACACCTCCACCGAGCGGTCCTCAAAAACGAGATGCGAACTAGCGCCGGTGGGCAGATGGTGAAACACCACGTCGTAGGCTATGCCCTTGCAGAAGAAGTCGAGTTGCGGGCGCAACAATGTTTCCAGTTCGGCATGAGCATAGATATGCATGGGCGACGTGCGCCCCGCCAAAGAGAACGTGGACAGGAGCCCTATCAATCCGAAGATATGGTCGCCGTGGAGATGCGAGATGAAGATGTGGGAGAGACGCGTGAACTTCTGCCGCGAACGGCGAAACTGCACCTGCGTGCCCTCTCCGCAGTCTATGAGAAAGAGCTTTTCGCGCACGTTGACGAGCTGTGCCGAAGGCCAATGGCGCAACGTGGGCAAAGCGCTGCCGCACCCCAGTATGTGTACTTCAAACTTTTCCATAAGGCAAAAGTACTGCTTTCGGGAGAAAGGTGTACTTTTGCACGTATAAAATATCGTATATTTAAAACTATGCATACACGCGAAGAACAACTGGCGGCTTTTGGCCGTTTGCTTGACGTGCTCGACACGCTGCGGGTAAAATGCCCGTGGGACCGCAAGCAAACGAACGAGAGTCTGCGTCCGAACACCATAGAAGAGACTTACGAACTGTGCGACGCGCTGATGCGCGGCGACACGAAGAACATCTGCAAGGAACTGGGCGACGTGCTACTCCACGTCTGCTTCTACGCGAAGATTGGTTCCGAGACGAACGACTTCGACATTGCCGACGTGTGCAACCAGCTTTGCGACAAGCTCATTTTCCGTCACCCCCACGTCTACCCTCCCAAGGGCGAGGACTCCAATCATGTGGAAACTGCCCAGCAAGTAAGCCAGCAGTGGGAACTCATCAAGCAGAAGGAGAAGGACGGCAACAAGTCCGTACTCTCTGGCGTGCCGGCCGCTCTGCCTTCGCTCATCAAGGCCTACCGCATACAGGACAAGGCACGCAACGTGGGCTTCGACTGGGAAGACCGCTCGCAGGTGTGGGACAAAGTGAAGGAAGAAATCAGCGAATTCGAAGCCGAAGTGGAACACATGGACAAGGCGAAAGCCGAAGCCGAATTCGGCGACGTGATGTTCAGCCTCATCAATGCCGCCCGCCTCTTCAAAATCAATCCCGACAACGCGCTTGAGCACACCAACCAGAAGTTCATCCGCCGCTTCAACTACCTCGAAGCGCACACCTTGAAGCAAGGCCGTCAGCTCACCGACATGACGCTTGCCGCGATGGACGAAATATGGAACCAGGCCAAAGCCGAAGAAAAAACGGAGGAAGAGAAGTGACCGAAAGTCCATCGCCATTGTCCTCCCCATCCCCAACCCTCTCGTTTAAAGGAGACGCTGCGGAAGTGATGTTCCGCGCTCCGCATTCCGCCACATACACCCGCCTCGTCCAACGCTCACAGCCCCGGACTTTTCTTTCGCTCGACGAGGTGCCGGCTTGCGGCGGCTACCTCATTGTGCCCTTTTCCGCCACGGCAGAAACGCCCGTGGTGCTTATTGAACCCGACGAAGCCTACTACGAACTGCCGCTTGAAGTGACGGCAAACGCCGCACCGCACTCCACGAGCGACGACGCCGAAACGCAGCGCGCACGCTATGCCGACGCTTTCTGCACGGCACACCATAGCCTGCTTCGCGGAGAGGTGGACAAAGTGGTGCTCTCGCGCCGCTTGAATGTGCGTTGGCAAGGCGAAGCACTTCGCTCGCCCGAGCATCTTTTCTTTAAAGCCTGCCAGGACAATCCGAACTGCTTTGTGGCCATGTGGCGCACCGAGCAAACGGGACGCTGGCTCGTAGCCACTCCCGAACCGCTCTTGGAGAAAAGCAACCACACTTGGGGCAGCGTGGCTCTCGCCGGCACCATGCCCCACTGCGAAGGCGCGGAAAACGCATGGAGCGAGAAGAACATTGCCGAACAAGCCATCGTGGCAGATTTCATAGGCGAGCAACTCGCTGCCTGCGCCGACCACATTGAGCAGTCGCCCACGTTCTCGCTCGTCACGGGCAAGCTGCAGCACCTTTGCACCCGTTTCCGTTTCACGCTATCGTCCCCGTCGGCCATGTCCGGCTTGCTCAAGCGCCTCCACCCCACCCCCGCCGTTTGCGGCATGCCGCGCGAAGAAGCACGGCGCGTGATCGAGGAAGCCGAACGCGAGCCGCGCCGTTACTATGCCGGCTTCAGCGGCCCGCTGGAACTCCGCGGCGAAACGCGCCTCTACGTGTCGCTACGCTGCATGGAATTCACTTCCCACACGGCTACGCTCTACGCCGGCGGCGGCATCATGCCCGAAAGCACGGAGGAAGAAGAGTGGGAAGAGACTTGCCGCAAGATGCAGCCCATGCTGCGCTGCTGCCGCTATTCTTCGTAAATATGCCGCTACACCCTAGCAAACGTGTACACCTTTTTCCTTTTATGTTCTGCGACACTCCTCAAGTAAATCAGCTCACCGCCCTGCTCATTGCCCACGGCATCCATGATGTCGTGGTATGTCCCGGTTCGCGCAATGCCACCATTGTTCACAATCTGCACGCTGCCGGCGAAAAGGCTTTTGCGCTCCATCCCGTGACGGACGAACGCAGCGCGGCTTTCGTGGCCCTTGGCATCGCGCTTGCCACACAGAAAGCTACGGCAGTGTGCGTCACGTCGGGTTCGGCTCTTTTGGGCTGCATCCCTGCAGTGGCAGAAGCCTATTACCGCCACATTCCCCTTCTTGTAGTTTCGGCAGACCGTCCGCAAGCTTGGATAGGACAAATGGACGGACAGACGCTTCCGCAAAACGGTGCGCTCCTCCCCTATTGCCCTACGGCGCAGATTGCACCTATTAATAATGAGGAAGAGCGCTGGACCAACAACCGCCTCATCAACACGGCGCTTCTCTCGCTTCACGACAAAGGCGGGCGTCCGGCACATATCAACGTGAGCATAGCCGAACCCATGTTCAGCTTCACCACACCGCGGCTTCCCCAGGAACGGGTCGTCGAGAAAGTGTGCCGCAAAGCGCAAGCGCCTCTTCCCGAAGAGGTGGTGAGTGCCATAGCGGAAGCGCGCCTTCCCGTGCTCCTTCTCGGGCAATACGAAGCGGGCGACATCCGCACCGAGGTAGAACGCCTTGCGGAAGACGGCCAAATGCTCGTGCTTCCCGAAGTCATCTCGGACGTGCCCGGCAACCACCGCCTCCATGCCTTCGATGCGTTGGAGAGTGCGGAGGAAGGCATGATGCCCGACGTCGTGGTGCAAGGCGGCGGCAATTTCGTGCACAAGCGTTTCAAATCGTTGCTGCGAGGAAGCGGTTGCCGCGTGGTGCGCATTGGCGAGGACTACGAACTCTGCGACACGTTCTGCCATCTCTCCACTTGGGTGGAAAGTCCGCTTCAGCCCGTTTTGGCACAACTCGCCGACCGGCTACCCCGCCACAATGCGGCGGTGGAACAGGCAGCGAAGCACCTCGACGCTTTATGGGAGAAGGAACGCGCCGCGATAGACCGCCAAACCCTCACGCCCGTCGGCGCACTCGCCGCACTGCGCCAAGAACTTGAGAAGGTCTACGACGTGCCCTATACGCTCCACCTCGCCAACAGCTCTTCGGTGCGCGCAGCCGGCCTGGTGTTCGCCTCGGGCACCTGGCCCATCTACTGCAACCGCGGGACGAACGGCATAGAAGGCAGTCTGTCCACTGCGGTGGGCTACGCCTTAAAGATGTGGGGACTGAGCATCGTGGTCATCGGCGACTTGAGTTTCTTCTACGACGTGAATGCGCTGTGGAACACACGCCTTCCGTCGAACCTACGCATCCTATTGCTCAACGACGGCCACGGCGCCATCTTCGACCGCCTTCCCGGACTCTCCGCTTCACCGGCGGCAAGAGATTTCATTTCAGCCGGCGAAGCGCATTACATCGCCTGCGGCATTGCGGAAACGTTCCATCTCGACTACCACTACGCCCCCTCCTTGGCCGACTTGCACGAGATGCTCCCCGACTGGCTTTCGGCACACGAAGAAGGAAACGCGCAGCTGCTGGAAGTTTCGCTGCGATAGGCTTTCGCAGTATAAAAGTAAAGAACTGAAGTATTTAATTTAAACGGTAACGGACTGAAGCCCAACAGCGCCTAGCCCAGGACAACGCTCTGGGTAATAAAAGCGATGAGAATGCGCCCTGAAAGGGCAAAAGCGTTTAATGTCCTTGAAACGCTTTTGCCCTTTTAGGGCGCAATATCGTTGGTAATCCTAGCCCAGGGCGTTGCCCTGGGCTAGGTGCTTTTGGGCTTTCAGCCCGGCTTGAATAAACCCTGTGTGCTTTACTTGCGTTCGAGTTCGCTGAGTTCCTCCATCTTCTTGTTCTGAAGGAATTCGTAGATGCCGCAGAGGTGTTCGCGCACACGTCCGTGGCCGAACTCATAGACTTTCGTGACGAGTCCGTCGAGGAAGTCGCGGTCGTGGCTCACGCAGATGAGCGTGCCGTCGAAGTCCGCCAACGCCTGTTTGAGCACGTCCTTCGTACGGAGGTCGAGGTGGTTGGTAGGTTCGTCGAGGATAAGCAGATTCACGGGTTCGAGCAAGAGTTTGAGCAATGCCAGGCGTGTGCGTTCGCCACCGGAGAGCACCTTCACCTTCTTCGTGGAAGCTTCTCCGCCAAACATGAATGCGCCGAGGAGGTCGCGTATCTTGTTGCGCACCTCGCCCTTTGCCACGTCGTCGATGGTCTGGTAAACGGTGAGTTCGCCGTCGAGCATGGAAGCCTGGTTCTGGGCAAAGTAGCCAATCTGCACGTTGTGGCCGAGAGTCAGCGTCCCTTCGTGTTCGAGCTGCTGCATGATGCACTTCACGAGTGTGGACTTACCCTCGCCGTTGCGTCCCACGAAAGCCACCTTGTCGCCGCGCTCCACCGTAAGGCTCACGCCGGAAAAGATGCGTTTGTCGCCGAAAGCCTTGCCCACCCCGTCCATCGTGACGGGATACTGTCCGCTGCGGGGAGCGGGCGGGAACTTCAGGCGCAGGCGCGAGGTGTCTTCTTCGTCCACTTCCACGAGTTCAAGCTTCTCGAGCATCTTCACGCGGCTCTGCACCTGGAACGTCTTGGAGTAAGTGCCTTTGAAGCGTTCTATGAAGTCCTTCGTTTCCTGAATCATCTTCTGCTGTTCTTCCCACTGCTTCATCTGCTGCTCGCGGCGTTCGGCGCGAAGCTGGAGATACTGGGAGTAGTTGACCTTGTAGTCGTAGATGCGGCCCATGGTCACCTCTATGGTGCGCGTGGTGATGTTGTCGACAAACTTACGGTCGTGGCTGATGACCACTACCGCCTTACCATTGTTGATGAGGAAATCCTCGAGCCAACCTATGCTCTCTATGTCGAGGTGGTTGGTGGGCTCGTCGAGGAGCAGCACGTCGGGATTCTGGAGGAGCATCTTCGCCAATTCTATGCGCATGCGCCATCCGCCGGAGAACTCGCTGGTCTGCCGCGAGAAGTCGGAGCGTTCGAAGCCCAAGCCGAGGAGCGTTTTCTCCACGTCTTCCTCGAAGTGGGTCATGTCTATGGCGTAGAACTTTTCGCTCAACGTGGCCACCTCTTCTATGAGCGCCATGTAGGAGTCGCTCTCGTAGTCGGTGCGTTCGGCGAGCTGGTTGTTGAGTTCGGCAATGTGGGCTTCCATCTCGTGGAGATGGGCAAAAGCCTGCGAGGTTTCTTCGAAGACGGTGCGTCCGTCCTCTGTCATGAGGTGCTGGGGAAGGTAGGCGATTACCGTGTCTTTCGGTGCCGACACCTGGCCGCGTGTGGGTGTGCGCACGCCGGCGAGTATTTTAAGGAGTGTGCTCTTTCCCGCACCGTTCTTTCCCATGAGGGCGATGCGGTCCTTTTCGTTGATTACGAAAGACACGTCGCTGAACAACGTCGTGCCGCCGAATTCCACGGTGAGTCCGTCTGCTGATACCATTTATCTGTCGTCTTTAGTTTCTTGATGAGTGTTCGTTGAGTTGTTCTGCCAAGCGGCGTGCTTCGGCGCGGGCAGGCTTGCCGGTTTCTGTCTGCGGCAAACGCGCGGTGCGGAAGAAGTGGCGGGGCACTTCGTAGCGGCCGAGCGCCGTGCGGCAAATGCCGTTCAGTTCCTCTTCCATGTCGGCCTCAGCCTCGTAGAGGAGGGTGAGGGCTTCGCCCAAACGTTCGTCGCCTACGGCGGTGAGGAGGAAGGGCACGCGGAGGGCGGAGGAGAGTTTCGTTTCGAGCGTTTCGAGGTGGAGCTTTATGCCGCCTGAGCATACCACGTTGTCACGGCGGCCAAGTATGCGAAACGAGCCGTCGGGCAATATCTCCGCCAAGTCGTTCGTCACGAGGCGTTCTGCGCACACCCTGGGAGCGTAGATGGCAAGCGTGCCCTCGTCGGAGAGCGAAACTTCCACGCCGTCGAGCGGGCGGTAGGCATCGGTGGCGCACGGGCCGTTGAGGCGGCGCAGGGCGATGTGGGAAAGCGTTTCGGTCATGCCGTAGGTGGAGTAGACGGGGTTGGGGAAACGCTGCAACTGGCTTTCGAGTTCGGGCGAGATGGCTCCGCCGCCAATGATGAGGCAGAGCGTGCGGCGCATGACGGAACGGTCGTGCGCATGGCGCAGCGACTCGAAGGCCTGCATGGGGGTGATGGCGGCAAAGTCGGGGGCGTGGTGCAGCGAGGCGAAGGGGCGCGACGTGGGGGCTACGGGAAGGAGCTGCAGTGAGCCGGCAAAGGAACGCACAAGCATCATTTGTCCGGCAATGTATTTAATGGGCATGCAGAGCAATGCCGTGTTACCTTCCGTGAGGCCGAGTGCGCCGAGGGTGGTGAGGGCACTGTCCCACATGCGCACTTTCTCCACCTCCATCTTCTTGGGCGCTCCGGTGCTTCCCGAAGTCTGCACGGCGATGGTGGGCGAAGGGGTCTGCCAGCGCGCTTTGAAGTCGTCTATCTCACGAAGGAACTGGCGCTGCTCGGGCTGTCCGTACCACAGGCAGTCGCCTTCGATGCAGAGGGGGGCTTTGTCGAAGTTTTCCACGAAGAGCTGCCCCGTGCCAAGTCCCTGGGGGAAGGTGGTTTCGGGGTCGATGGCGGCGCACCATTGGGCAATGGCGTTGAGCCCTACGTTCGACTCCAAGGCGGAAGTAACCCACGAACCTATGCCGCGCTCCCTTGCGAGCGTCATCCATTCGGCGGCTCCCGTGAGCGCGCCGTGGAGCGAGGGTTTGAGCACTACGTACTGCGGGCGGATGGTTTCGAGGAGTTCCACTTTGCGTTTGGGGTCGTTCACGCCTATGAGTTCCTCGTCGAGGGCTATGGGTATGGGGCTGTCGGCGCAAAGGCGCGCCATGGCTTCCCACTGTCCCTGGCGTATGGGTTGCTCTATGCTGTGGATGTCGAAGGCGGCAAGTTGTTCAAGGCGTTTGGGGGCTTCTTCGGGCGAGAAACCGCCGTTGGCGTCGACGCGGAGCTCTATGGTCTGCTTGCCGTAGCGGTTACGCAGGCGGCGAAGGAGTTCGAGTTCGCTTTCGAAGTCGATGGCGCCTATCTTGAGTTTTACGCAGCGGAAGCCCTTGTCGAGCTTTTCTTCCATGCGTTGACACATCTCGCTGAAACTGCCCATCCACACGAGTCCGTTGATGGGTATGCCGCGCTTGCCGCGCGTGAAGTCGGAGGGATAGAGGCGCAGGTAGTCGCCGGAGAGCGAACCTGCCGCGGAACGAAACGCGGTTTCGAGTCCGAAGAGCATGGAGGGCAGATGGCGGAGCTTGCGGGAGTCGAGGTTCTGCGTGCGTTCCACTTCGGCGCACACTTCGCGCAAGCGCTCTTCGTAGTGTTCGTCGTAGTCGCAACTGAGGTCGTGGAGCGGAGCGCATTCGCCAAGTCCGGTGAAGCGTATCTGCGGGTCGGTGGAGGTCATGACGATGTACCACACCCGGCGTTCAAGGTATACACCGCGCGAGGTGCCGGCGGGCTGCTTGAACTTCAGCGTGCGCGGCACCACACGGAGCGAGAAGGGAAGGAAATGCATGGGATGGAGGGGAGAAATGTTTAGCTATTTAGAAAGCGAAGCGCATGGAGGCGAAGCGCATGGGGGCGAAGCGCATGGAGGCGAAGCGCATGGAGGCGAAGCGCATGGAGGCGAAGCGCATGGAGGCGAAGCGCATGGAGGCGAAGCGCATGGAGGCGAAGCGCATGGAGGCGAAGCGCATGGAGGTCAAGACTCCAGTCTTGACTGCTCTACACGGCAACTTAGTAATGTGTAAAAAATAACTTGAGCAGTTTTTGATTCGAGAATCATGTAACGCATTCATCAACGACGGGCTGAACCAACGGTAAACAGT
>CAVJJO010000061.1:0-16824 GCA_963649665.1 Bacteroidaceae bacterium
GATTCGACAGGAAACCATATGATATAAACGCTTTTGCCCTTTCAGGGCGCGTTGATACTCACGATGTTACCCAGGGCGTTGCCCTGGGCTAGGCGCAGGTTGGGCTTTCAGCCCGCCGTGGCACATTTCTCGAATCAAAAACTGCTCAAGTTATTTTTTGACATTCACTAAAGGCGCTTACTGAAGCACGGCGAGCGCCTGCGCCACGCCGTCTTCGTCGTTGGAGGCGGTGATGTGGTTGGCCGCTGCGCGCACTTCGGCGGCGGCATTGCCCATGGCTACGCCCATGCCGGCAAAGCGAATCATGGAGAGGTCGTTGTAGCCGTCGCCGAAAGCGATGAGGTCGCGCTGCGTGAGGCGGAGCTGCGAGAGGAGGCGCTGGAGCGAGAGGGCTTTGTCGATGCCTTTCGGCACGAGTTCTATGAAGAAGGGGGCGGAGCGGAAGAGGTCCATGCGGTCGCCTACGAGGTCGAGCAGTTCTTCTTCGGCTTTCAGCATGAGCGTGGGTTCGCCCGTCATGAGAAGTTTTGTGGGGTCGCTGGGAAGCGCTTCGAGAAGGTTGTCCACGCGACGGATGTTCATGCGGTTGATGCGCGCTTCTTCTGCCACGTAGGGGTCGTCGGGCATCTCGGTGAGAATGTCGAGTCCGCTGTAGCCGATGAGGGCATGGCCGTGTGTGCGGGCATAGTTGTGGAGAATGGGAAGCACGTCGTGGGGGAGGTGCTTGGCGTAGAGTTCTTCTTTAGTGCGCCAGTCCACGATTTTTCCACCGTTGTAGGAAAGCACGTAACCGCCGCGGCGGTTCATCTCCAGGCAGTCTGCCACGGGTTCGATGCCGTAGGTGGGACGGCCCGAGGCGAGCACTACGATGGCTCCCTGCTCCATGGCGGCGATGAGTGTTTCGCGCGTGTAGGGAGTAACGTCCTTGTTGGAGTTGGTGAGGGTGCCGTCGAGATCGAGGGCAATCATACGGTACTTCATAAGTGCTGAAAGAAAAGTGTATAGTTTAGTTGTCTGTGTGTCGGGGAGGGGACTATTGCCTTCTGTGGAGCAATAGAGAGAAAAAGTGCAAGGCGAAGTGCGGCGCCTTATATAAAGAGATGTGTGTTGCGTTCAATTGGCTGCAGCGCCTTGGAGCGCTTCCTTAAGCTGGCGCTCCACTTCCCACATGACTATGCCAGCCGTGACGCTGACGTTCATGGAGTGCTTTGTGCCGTATTGGGCAATTTCGAGTGCCTGGTCGGCAGCGTCGACCACGTCCTGGCGCACGCCTTTCACCTCGTTGCCCATGACCAGGGCATAGCGGCGGCTGGGGTCGAAGGCAAACTGTCCGAGCTTGAGGCTGCCTTCCACTTGCTCCACGGCGAGCACCACGTAGCCTTCCCCTCGCAGCTGCTGCACGGCTTCGAGCGTGTCGGCGAAGTAGCGCCAAGAGACGGAGTCCTCCGCGCCGAGTGCCGTTTTGTGGATTTCCACGGAGGGCGGTGTGGCGGTGATGCCGCACATGTAGACGGCTTCTATGCGGAAGGCATCGGCGGTGCGGAGCACGCTGCCCACGTTGTGGAGCGAGCGCACGTTGTCGAGCACCATGATGAGAGGGAGCTTTTCTGAACGGCGGAACGTGTCGACGTCTATGCGGTTGAGGTCCTCTACGGTGAGTTTGCGCATGGCGGTTTAGCTTTTGATGTTGCCGCAAAGATAGGGCATTTTGCTCTCTATCCTTGCATAAATCTAATTTCTATAAGTTTTTTAATAATTTAAACGCTGCTTTTGCTCCCTTTGCTTGGCAACGGCGCGGCTTTCAAGGGCAAAAATATACGCGCTTACCCGCCGCGAGGCAGGTAAACGCGTATGTATCAACGTTTTTGGGATGTTATTGGAGTTTCTCCTTAAGATACTTGGCGGTGTAGCCCTTTCCCTGGGCCACGATGGCTTCCGGCGTGCCCGCCGCCACGATGCAGCCGCCTTCGCGTCCGCCTTCGGGACCGAGGTCGATGACGTGGTCGGCACATTTCACCACGTCCATGTTGTGCTCTATGATCACGAGCGTGTGACCGCGTTCGATGAGCGCGTTGAAAGCGTGGAGCAGGCGGTTGATGTCGTGGAAGTGGAGGCCTGTGGTGGGTTCGTCGAAAATGAAGAGCGTGGGCACGGACTTTTCCTGGCTCAGATAGTAGGCGAGCTTCACGCGCTGGTTCTCGCCGCCGGAGAGCGTGGAACTGCTCTGCCCGAGCTTGATGTAGCCCAAGCCCACTTCTTGAAGCGGACGCAGGCGCTGCACGATTTTCGTTTGCCCGTGTTCGGAGAAGAACTCGATGGCTTGGTTCACGGTCATCTCGAGAATGTCGTAGATGTTGGCGCCGTGGAAGGCAACGTCGAGAATTTCGCGCTTGAAGCGTTTGCCTCCGCAGGCTTCGCAGGGGAGCACGAGGTCGGCCATGAACTGCATCTCCACGCGCACCGTGCCGTCGCCTTTGCACTCTTCGCAGCGTCCGCCGTCGGCGTTGAAGGAGAAGAATGCGGGGGTGAATTCCATCTGGTGCGCAAGCGGCTGCGCCGCCATGAGTTTGCGTATCTCGTCGTAAGCCTTCACGTAGGTCACGGGATTGGAACGCGAGGAGCGGCCTATGGGGTTCTGGTCCACAAACTCCACGGCGCGCACGGCATCGAGGTCGCCTTCGAGACGGATGTACTCGCCCGGGCGCTCCGTCACTTCGTCCTTCTCGCGCTTCAGGGCACGGAAAAACACGTCGCGCACGAGTGTGGACTTTCCGGAGCCGCTCACACCGGTCACCACGGTCATCACGTTGAGGGGAAACTCTGCGTCGACGCCTTTGAGGTTGTTGGCGCGTGCGCCGATGAGCTTTATGCTGCGGTTCCAGGCGCGGCGCGAAGCAGGCACGGGTATGTGTTCCTTTCCGAGCAGGTAGTTGAGCGTGTGGGAGCGGAAGGTGGAGTCGGCGTTGTCGGGCGTGGCGCTTTCGGCGTCGGCAAGCGTGCCTTGAAACACCACTTCGCCGCCCAGACGGCCTGCTTCGGGACCGATGTCGATGATGTAGTCGGCCGCGCGCATGATTTCCTCGTCGTGCTCCACCACGATGACGGTGTTGCCCAAGTCGCGCAGTTCTTTGAGCACATGAATGAGCCGGTCGGTATCGCGCGAGTGGAGACCGATGCTGGGTTCGTCGAGTATGTAGAGCGAACCTACGAGTGAGGCACCGAGCGAGGTGGCGAGGTTGATGCGTTGGCTCTCGCCGCCCGAAAGGGAATTGGAGAGGCGGTCGAGGGTGAGGTAGTCAAGCCCCACCTCGGAAAGGAAGCGCAGGCGCGAACGTATCTCCGTGAGCAGACGTTTCGCCACGGCAGCGTCGTGCTCCGAGAGCTGCAGGTTCTCAAAGAAAGGAAGGAGTTCCTTTACGGGCATCCGCACGAGTTCGGTGATGCTGCGTCCGCCCACTTTCACGTATTCGGCTTCGGGCTTGAGACGCGAACCGTGGCACACGGGACATTCGGTCTTTCCGCGGTAGCGCGCGAGCATCACGCGGTACTGAATCTTGTACTGGTTGCGCTCCAGCATACGGAAGAAAGCGTCGATGGTCACCTGGTCCTCTTCCAAGCGGCCCTGTTCCTGCGCATCGCCGTGCCAAAGCATGTCCTTCTGCTTGCGCGTGAGCTTGAAGTAGGGTTCGTAGATGGGGAAACCTTTCGGCGAGTTGCGGCGGATGAATTCGTCCTTCCACATGCCCATCTTTTCTCCGCGCCAGCACATGACGGCGCCGTCGTAGACGCTCTTCGACGAATCGGGCACCACAAGGTGTTCGTCAATGCCCACCACGCGGCCGAAACCTTCGCAACACTCGCAGGCACCGAGGGGGGAGTTGAAGGAAAACATCTGGTCGTCGGGTTCGCGGAAGGTCATGCCGTCGGCTTCGAAGCGCGTGTTGAACGTGTGGACGATGCGTGCGGGATAGAAGCGGAGCGAACACTCGCCGTTGCCTTCGAAGAGCGCCGTTTCCACCGAGTCGGCCAAGCGCGTGAGGGTGTCCTTCTCGTGGCTTACGGAAAGGCGGTCTATGAGAAGGTAGGCACCTTGAAGTTCGCCATGGAGGATGGCTTCGTCGGCCTTTGCGTCGACAAAGGGATGGTCGGCAAGGAAGTCTTCCATGCGCACGGCGTCGCCCGAAAGGTCGAGACGCGAAAGGCCCTGCTGCATGTACACTTCAAACTGCTCGCGCCACGTGCGGTCGGCACGCAGACGGAAGGGGGCGAGCACGGTGAAGCGTGTGCCGGTGGAGTAGTGGAGGGCGGCTTCCACAATGTCGTCCACGGTGTGGCGCTTCACTTCCTCTCCGCTTACGGGCGAGAAGGTGTGCCCGATGCGGGCAAAGAGCAGACGGAGATATTCGTAGATTTCGGTGCTCGTGCCCACGGTGGAACGCGGGTTGCGGCTCGTCACCTTCTGCTCTATGGCTATGGCGGGCGGAAGGCCTTTTATGTAGTCGCACTCGGGCTTGTTCATGCGGCCGAGAAACTGCCGGGCATAGGCAGAGAGGCTTTCCACGTAGCGGCGCTGGCCTTCGGCGTAGAGCGTGTCGAAAGCCAGCGACGATTTGCCGGAACCGCTGAGGCCAGTGAGTACGATGAATTTACCGCGCGGTATGTCGAGGCTCACGTTTTTCAGGTTGTTCACCTTGGCACCTTTTACGCGTATGGTTTCGTTGGTGTTCATTTTAAGAAGTGTATGTCCCCCAGGTGTTACTTTCTTTTACGTCCGTTGCCGAAGAAGTAGGGGCGACGGGGCTGTATGGTGGCTCCCTGGTTGGTGGACTTGAGTTCGGGATAGGCTATGCGGGTGTGGTAGATGGTCTTGAGGCTTTCCACCAGCACGCGTTTGGCTTCGGTGATGTCGCGGAACGTGATGGGGCACTCCTCAAAACGTCCGTCGGCCACTTGTGCGTCGATGATGCGGTTCACCAGTTCGCGGATGTTCTCTTCGGTGTATTCCTTGAGCGAACGCGACGAAGCCTCCACGGCATCGCACATCATGAGTATGGCCTGCTCACGCGTGAAAGGGTTCGGCCCGGGATAGGTGAAGAGCTTCTCGTCGGGCTTCTCGCCCTGGTGCTTGTTCATCCACTGGATGTAGAAATATTTCACGCACGAACGTCCGTGGTGGGTGCTGATAAACTCGCGGATTACTTTAGGCAGATGGTATTTGTCGGCAAGGCGGAGTCCCTCGGTGACGTGGCTGATGATGATTTGTGCCGAACGCTCTTCGGGGAGGTCGTCGTGGGGATTCATGCCGGTTTGGTTCTCGGTGAAGAAGGCTGGGTTTAGCGTTTTTCCTATGTCGTGGTAGAGCGCGCCGGTGCGCACGAGCTGCGGACTCGCGCCTATCTTGTCGGCCACCTCGGCGGCAAGGTTGGCCACCTGCATGGAGTGGACGAACGTGCCCTGTGCCACTTTCGACATGCGGCGCATGATGGCATTGTTCGTGTTGCACAGTTCCACAAGCGTCACGCTGGAGGTGAAACCGAAGAGTTTTTCCAAAAGGTAGAGCAGGGGATAGGCGAAGAGAAGAATCACGCCGTTGACGGCAAGGTAGAAATAGACGGAGCGGTCGAGGTGTGCCATGTCTATACCTTGCGAGAGGTCGTAGCCAAAGGTCACAAGCCAACTTGTAAGCACCACGAGCAATGCCACCTTGAGGAGTTGCGCACGCTCGGTAAGTTCGTTGAGAGCGCAGATGGCTGTCATGCCGGCCACTATTTCCACCACAAGAAACTCATAGTTGCTGTGGAGCGCCAGCGAGGAGAGCGTCACAGAACATATCAGCGCCATGAACGCCGTGCGGGAGTCCATGAAGATGCGCACGAAGATGGCAACCATAGCATAGGGCACAATGTAGACGTTGAAGAACTTCTGGTCTATCATCAAGTAAGTGACGAGCGGGAAGATGGCAATAAGCGTGGAAAGGAGCAGCAGGCTGTGGGGCGACTCCAGGTATTGCCGGCGGAAGAGCTTGAGGTAGACTACGAAGCAGAGCAGCACGCAGGCCACAAAGAGCATTTGTCCCACGATGACGAGGCGTGCGCTGTCGGTAGAGTCGTTGCGCTCGTCGTATTCCCGCTGGAAGGACGTGAGAATCTTGAACTGGTCGGCCGAAACGATTTCGCCGCGGTCTATGATGCGCTGTCCGCTCTGCACGAGGCCAGAAGCGGGCGAAACGGCTGAGAGAACATCCTCGCGGGCGGTGCGCGTTTTTTCGGCGTCCTCCGTAAGGTTCGGTTCAAGGTATTTGTTGAGATTGCAGCGCGCTACCATTTCGCGGGGGAAACTGAGCGTGTCGGCGTTGACGATGTATTCGTAGGCGGAACGGATGGAGAATAGTTCGCCGAGTTGCTTCGTCTTGGCTTCCGTGCCTTCCACCACGCGAATGGCGGTGGTGCGGCTTTGTGCCATTTGCGAAAGCTTTTCGGAATCGATGATGCCGGCTTCGTAGACTTTCGTCAGCAAAGCCTGCACGTGGCGCAGGCACGCCGGCTTCACGCCGTGGTAGTTGCCGTTGGCCACGTCATTGGCAAAGTTGCCCAACGCCACGCTTTGCACTTGCGGGTTTTCCAAGTAGAAAGGTTGGAAACTGCGCAGTGCACTGTCGCGCTCGGCTTCCACTTCGGCAGTGGTTTTATAGACGGGAAAGTCGTAGGGAGCTATGAGGGAATTGTAGCGCCATGGGCGTCCTTGCTCGAATTCGTATCCGAACTTCGTTTCGCGCGGAAGGAAATACACCAGCAGTGCCACGACGGCTATCAGCGAGCCGGCAAGGGTGAGAAGTCCTTTCAGACGAAAGGTTTTTTCTTGATTGTTGTCCATAAGGCGGAAGGGGTTAGAGTGCGGTTGAGAGTGCCGTTTGAGGCTACGGTTTCCAAAATTCAAAGCAAATATACGGAAAGTCCGACGATGGCAATGTGAATAGCAAGCGGAAAGGTCATAATACTTGGCCAAAAACGCAGCAAGGCTGCGTCTTCGGCTCCAAGGAAGAGCCGTGATGCAGCCTTGCTGATTAAATGTGATGTGCCGGACGCCGAGCGTCCGGGGGACGGGAATGCGTGTCAATCAATCCAGATGAAGCCGTCGGAGCCAGCATCGGGAAGAGAGCCTCCACCCGAACTGCCGGAGTCTCCGGTGCTGCCACCCAAAATGCTCTCTTCTTCATCACCGCCGCCTATTTGCGTATGCCAGTCTTGGTGTCCGCTGGAATTGAGGCAAATCGTTTCCGAGGCTTCGAGTCGAAGGGTGAGGAGCGCGGGTTTGATATACGGTTTACGTTTCATTGTGTGTAGTCGTACTTTTTACTTGATGATCACTTTCGTGGTCTTCGTGCCACGCTTCACGATGTTTACGCCCTTCTGGAGCGAGGGAATGCGGCGGCCGTTGAGGTCGTAGTATTCTGCCGTCTCGTCGGTGAGCATTTCTATCGGGTCAATGCCGCTTACGGTGCTGTCCTCAATGAGGCCGAAGCTGGCGGCTTTTGTTCCCGTCACACCGCTGAGATAAGCGCGGAAGGGCTTGCTGCCTACCTTCACGTCCTTATTGCCGACGAGGTTGTCCACGAGCCAGAAGCGGTCGTTGGCAATGATGTAGGCACCCTTGCCTACTTCCGTCTGCTTGAATGTTCCTTCAAGGTGTGCCGTGTTGTCGCCGGCGGTGGAAAGCGGAGCCAAGGCCACCTGCGTGTCGTAGGCGTCTACGGTGAAGTGGTCGTAGTTGTCGTTGCGGCGCACGAGCACCGGCGTGCCGGCTTCTACGTCGCCTTCAAGACGGGTGAGAACGAGGGCAGTGTCCTGCTTTTCGTTGATCTCGTAGTAGTCGCACGTGGTGTTGTCGGCAGCGCTGAAGGCATAAGGCAGACAGAGCGTAGACCACTGGTTCTGCGAAGAACGGCTATAGGTGGCACGCTGCGCCGTGAAGGGCGCGTCGGTGCGGAAATCCTTGCCTTCCTCAAGCACTACCTTTCCGCAGAAGAGCGGGTCGTCGGCGGTGTTGTCGCCATAGAGGTCGTGAGCGGTGGAACCGATGTAGTAACGGTAGAGGCAGTCGGAGAACCGGCTATGGATGTCGGTAGTGGCAGCCGTGTTGTTCGTCACCTGGGCATAGGCGGTGAAGCGAAGCAGCGAGTCGGTCAACTGTGTTGCCTTGTTCCACGTCATGGTAGAGGGATCGAAGAGAATCAGTTGGCTTTCAATCGCATCCTTGCCCTTGACGCCTTGCATCGTTCCAATCATCATGTAGCCTGTTCCTCTTACGGAATAGCCGTGATTGTTGGTGCTCGGTACAAGCGTTTCGGCATCGATTTCCAACGTCTTGGCCTTGGCGCGAACCATGTAGGGCAAGTTGGCGCTGACGGTGGCAGCAGGCTTAAAGTAGATGGAATCGTTGCGGGTGCTGTCGGTGTCGAGCGTGTAGAACTTGAAGTTGTCGGGCACGTCGTTCACAGCGAACGGAAGCGTGATGGTGGCGTAAGCTCTCGGCGTGAACTCGCGACCGAAGGTAACCTTCTTGGCGGTGAATGCCTTGGGCACGTTGTAGTCGCGGGCGTCGGTCAAGAAGTAGTCGGCACACTTCAATGCTCCCGTCTTGCCGTAAACCACATTGGAGAGCTGGCTCTCTGCCGCGGTGGAGGGCTGGTAAACGAGTGCACTGGCGGTACGCTTGAGCGAACCGACGGAAGTTTTGAGGGAGTCGCACGCGCTGAAGTCTGCCCAAGCAAGATTTTCGTTCTCCTCGAGAGCGGCATCGTCGATGGTGCTGAGGGTTGAGGGGAACGCTACTTGCTGGAGGTTCTTGAGCGTACGGAACTCGTCCTTGCCGATGGCAGTGACCTTGGTGCGGTTGAGCATGTCGAGCTTCGCGATTTTCGTGAAGATGGTGAACCATCCGCTGACGTTCGTCACGCCGGCAAGGTCGTCTTCCGTGGCGATGGCCCTTGAGCCGAAGGCACAGAACGTGTCGTCGTCGTTGAAGGTGTTGCTTATTCCGCTGGTGTGGTCTGTGAACTCTTCATCACGGGAATAGTCGTTTATCAACGCGCTGCGGACATACATGTTGTTGACCTTTCTCACGCCGCCTTCAAGAGGATCGGTGAAGGCGTCGCCGTCGAGCGTAGGCTTGCTCTTGCAGAGGAAGATGATGTCCTCGAGGCTGCGGTTGTCGCCGAGAGCATCGTCGTCGATGTAGGTGACGTCGTCGCCGATGACGAGTCGCTTGAGCGAAGACATGTCGTAGCAAGCTTCATAGTTGAGCTTCGTGGCTGTGCGGGGCAGGATGAGAGTCTCAATGTGGTCGCACTTCCAGAACATATCTTTGGGCACTTCGTTGTCATTCTCTATGCGCCGGTTGATGCCTTTGAGCAAGAAGTAGAAGTTGTCGGCACGGAGTTCGGCATCGTAGAGGTCGAGGTACTTGAGATAGGTGGTGTAGACGGGCTGGTTGTAGTCCGGCTCGCGACCGCCGAGGTAGCGGAGCAGGGCAATGTCCTTTCCGCCGATGGGACCGCTCACTTTGAGTCTCTGCACGGCGCAGAGATTTCCGCCTACGGCTTCCACTTTGTTTCCGCTCATGGTGAATTCGGCCTTGAGCGAGTCGGCAAGCGTGTTGGGCTTGGTGAGTTTGATTTCGCGGATGTCCGTGCTGCTTGTTGCGCGGTAGCCTTGGATGTGGTCCTTATACTGTGCCCATGCCTTGCGGTAGGTTTCTTCGCTGCCTTCGCTTACCCAAATGACGAAGTCGGTGGGCAGGCTTTCAAAGGCATCTTCTTCCAGTTCGGGAACGGTGAAGCTGAATGCATTGATGTTACGCAGTGAAGAGCAGTCCTTGAAGGCATTCACGCCAATCTTCTTCAGAGAGTAGGGGAGCGTGACTTTCTCCAGCGCTGTCATGCCGGTGAGTGAGTTGTCGCCAAGTGTGCTTACGGAACTGTAGAAGAGTTCGTCGAACTTTTGCACCTTCGTGTCGCCGGCAAAGATGCCGTCGATGTTGGCGGTGGACATGAGGTCTATCGGCGAGAAGATGTGGTGCTGCTTGAGCACTTCCATCACGCGGCTGTCCTCGAAGTTGGTCATGATGCTGTCGGCAGCGGCGTTGAATCCGTTGTTCAAGCCATAGGCGCGTTCAGAGCCCTTGGGAAGAACGAGTGCTTCGAAGTGTTCTTCTTCGGTTGTGGCGCCAGAGAAAATGCCGTCGACGCCTTGCACCTCTTCCATGACGAACGCTTCGTATTTGGTGGCAGGAACTTTCTCGGAGAGCATGACCATAAACTGCTTGCTGTCCGTTTCGCCGGCTACGTAGTTGTCGATGGTGTTCATGTCGTCGCCAACCACGAGATACTTCAAGTTGCTGCATCCGCGCAATGCATGGTATTTCATGCGGGTGGCGGTACGCGGAAGAATGAGTGTCTCGAGTTTGTCGAGTCCGTAGAACATGTAGGAATCCACGTAGTTGTCCTCGGTGATGGAGTTGTTGAGGTGGAGGTTGTACCACTTGCTCTCGTAAGAGTCACGCAAGTAAGTGTAGCTGCTCTTCTTGAGTTGGGCATCGTAGAGGTCGAGATACTTCAGATGGCCTACGGTAGGATCGCAGTCGTCCACGTCGCGGCCGCCCATGTAGCGGATTACGCCGATGTCGCGTCCGTCCAGGGGACCGATGATGCGCAGCGAGTCGTACTGGGCGTAGTTGCCTTCGAGCGAGTTGTCCGAGAAGATGTTGTCCGTGTAGTTGTATTTCAGACCGAGTTTTTCGGCGAGTGTGCCGGGTTCGGTGAGCGTTACTACCTTGAGTCCGCAGTGCTTGCTGATGCCTTGGATGTGGTCAGCCACGCTGTACCATTCTTTCTTGTAGACATTAACCAGACTATCCGGAACGTAAATCACATAGGTAGAATCAAGATCAGAGAATGTATATCCGTCATCATCGGGGCCTTGGTTTATAGACCATGCTAAGCCTTTGGTATCCGTGCGTTCATAGAAAAATTCCTTGATGCCGCTTCCGCTGAAAATGTCACTGGACATCTTAAGAACACTCGAAGGAATTGTCAGCGAACGCAACATGGTGCAGTTCTCAAAAGCATTTCGGTCTATTCGAATCAAGCCCTCGGGGAGCTTGATGCTCTGTAGCGTACGGCAATCTTTGAACATATTAGGAGTAATCTCCGTTATGCTGAAAGCGCGGAACTCGTCAAATGACTTCAGGTCGTAACCGCCGAATGTCCATTTATACGGATGGTTGTCGTCCCACTTCGTGCCATCGATGTAGGGGAAGTCGGTGCCGGAGTTGAAGTCCGTCTTGAAACGGAAAGATTTCAGCAAACTCTTCGTGAGCTGTTCTCCCAAGTACTCTTCCTTGGCTTCAAAGAAGCAGGGGCGGAACTTGTCCTTATACTTCACCCAAGCCGTGTCGGCAAGGAAGGCATCCTCCTGGTCAAGGCTGAACTTGATGCGCAGGTTGGGGCAGTCGTCAAACACGCCGCGGCCGAGCGTCAGCTGCTCGGGAGCAATGGATTCGATGCGGTTCGAGCCTGTGGTAACCTGGTAGATGAGGTTGAGATCCTTGAAGTTGGGGCAGTGGGCAAAGGCGGAGTCGCCGAGCGTAACGTCGAACCCGGTGTAGACGTCGCCACAGAAGGAGTGGGAGTCGCCCATGTCGAGGGTCTTCAAGAGTTTGTTGCCCTTGAAGGCATCGTGGCGCACGTAGTCGAGCTGGTAGTTGTTGTAGAGACCGTAGTCGTTGATGAGTGCAGCCAGACCTTCGTTGTGGTCGTCGTCAAGCTGGGTGTTGTCGGCCGCGTAGATCATTACGTGGTCGATGTCGTGGTTCGAAACGGTATGGCGCAAGGGTGCGGTGTGCTTGTTGTAGGCAAGGGCATACTTGCAGCTCCATTCCGTGTTCTGGCAAATGATGTCGACGTCGACGGGTTCGTACATATCCTTATACTGCGCCCAGTAGTCGTCGTCGAGGAATTCTTCGAGCGCTTCCTTGTCTACCTTGATGCGTACCTTTGAACGCGCCACGCTGTCCATGCCGGCGAAGAGGTCGCCCATGGGCATGAAGTTGTCGGGCGTGAGGCCTTGGTAGCAGTGGTTGCTGTCGTGAGCGCCGGTGCTATAGAGCACAAAGTTGAGCGTCTGCAGATTGGTGCAACCGGCAAACATGGAGTCGGGGAGGGCAATGGTCATGCCGGTGAGCGAGCGGGAACCTTCGCCGAAGCGTTCCTGGAACTTCACTTCCTTGAGGTTCTTCTTGTTGTGGAACGCATCGGGGGCGATGGCCACGGTCTGGTAGTCGCCGGAGTTTTGACCCACGTCGTTGTAGACGGTCACGGTAGACTGGTCGGTTACCGACTTCACGTACATTTTGGGAATGTTCGTGATTTTCTCTACCGAGAGCCACTGGCCGTCGAGTTTCCACGTTGTGGGACGCTCGTAGCTCTTCTTCACGCGGTTGGCAGCATAGTTGATGGCACTGCTGCGAACGCCATTCTGTATGCCGTAAAGAGTAGAGTTGATTGCAGAATAGTAAAGTGCTCCCTCTAAGAGGCACTCGCCGAACTTCATGGCTTTTGTCAATGCCACTGCAGCCTGTACTCCCGAGCTGTTGAGAATCAAGTTGTAATAAGATAGCTGGGCGGCTGGGTTTTGAATTCCCATCGCGAAGTCCCATAACGGGGCAGTATCTTTTACACCTTTTACCACAACGGAAGAAAGTCCATGCTCTGCAAGGAACGTAGAATAGGGATACGCTTCAGCCGCAGCCTGCATGGCTGCTGACGTAGGAGCAGTAGTGGCTTGTACAGCTTCCGCCGTTGCGCCAGCCCAATAGCTCGAACTGTAGGTAGCTACGGTGATAGCTATCTCTACACCAATAATCAGTGCGTTCCACCAAGAACTCTTGATGGCGATGCTCTGCGTGGTGGAGAGTCCGTTCATCACCTTGGAGGCATATTCGTAGGTCACGCCGTTGCGGGTGATGGGGCTATTGTCTGTGGGCAGATATTCTGCAGCCACGATGTATTTGGCATATTGGCTCCAGTTGGGGTCGGCCAGGTAGTCGGTGTAGTAGTCCGGAAGCACACTGATGCGGAACTCGTCGCTCACGCCGTCGAAGACGTTCTCGCCGATGAACACCTGCGAGGGCTTGATGCCTTCGTAGTGGTTCGTTCCGTCGGTGACGTAGTAGAACATGGACATCTCCTTCAGGTTTTTGCAACCCTTGAAGCTTTCGCTCGGGATGGCAAGCGAAAGGCCGGTCTTGGCGTTGCCCGAAGTGCTGGCGCAGTCCTCAAACGTGATGCTCTGAATGCAGTCCTGGTTTTGGAACGCATTGGGGGAAATGGCTATGGTCTTGTAGTTGTGGTAGTCGCCGATGTCGTTGTAAAGACGCAGTTCTCCATCGTTCGACTTGATGTCGGACGCCACAACGTCCTTGGCAAACACGTAGCTGATGTTGGCACTGTTGTTAAACTCAAGCACCTTGGAGGGCGTGAAGTTGCGGTAGTCGGTAGACCACGTGGCTATCAGGTTGCTCATCTCCTCGTTGTTGGAGTTGGTGTAGCGGGTCTTGCCGTCGTTGGAGGTGTAGTAGGAGTAGCGTACGCCTTTTACGAGGAAGTCGTTGTAGCCGAAGTCGGCAGCGTGGATGATGTCCTTGTAGGCACCCCAACCGTACTCCTTGTCGTTCTTGAACTCGTCGAGCAAGTCTCGCGGAACCCATATCTGCAGGTTGGGAGAGTTGGCGAACACGTCCTTTCCGAGGGGCATCTGGCTGGGGTGGATGAATTCCACGTGGTCTTTGTCGCGGTCGGAATAGAGCACCACGTTGAAAGTAGTGAGGCTCGGGCAGTTGGCGAAGGCAGAGTCGCCGACGGCAATGAGGAACGATTCGCTTGCGCTGTCGGCCGTCTTCATGATTTCCTGGAACTGCACCTTCTTCACCTTCTCGTTGCCCTTGAAGGCTGAGGCCCAAATCTTGGTGGTGTTGTAGTCGTAGGTCTCGCCGATGTCCTGGTAAATCCAGAGGGTAAATTCGTTGGCGTTGGTGAGGTAGCTGTAGTCGGCACCGATCACGTGCACCTGGCTTGAGCCGAAGATGCTACCGTTGTCGAGTTTGATGGCCGAACCGCGCTTGTCGCGCTTGCGGTCGTAGGCATAGCGTACGCCGTATTCGGCGCTCATGTCCTCGGTACGCATCGACGTGGTGGGCACGATGCGGTCCTTGTAGGCACTCCAGAGGGAGTCGGTGCAGAAATCGTCGTAGTACTCGGCGTCGACATAAATCTTCGCATCGGGGGCATACAGGAGCATGTTCTTGCCCTGCGGACGCACGTCCTTCGGGGTGAGCATGACCGTGTGGTCGGTGCCGGCCTTCATGTAGTAGCGCAGGTAGAGGCCCTTGAGCGAGGAGTCGAAGGCGTAGTCGGCAATCTCAATGTCGATCCAGTTGCAGGCAGTAGCCACGTTCTTTTTGCTCTTCACGTCGATGAAGTCTACCGTGGCAGCGCCTTTCATCTGTTCAATGACGGAGGTCTTGTAGTCGTACGTGGCGCCTATGTCGGCATAGACGTGGTAGTCGCCGCCTTGGGTCGTCACACCAATGACCTTCGTTTCCGTGGCGCGGCCTTCTTCGGTGTTGACGTAGCGGCCGGTCTGTTCGTAGAGCACACCGTCCTCGGTGTATTTCGTGTGCGACACTTCGCCCTTGCCGTCGTTCTTGCCCCAAATGGTACCCGTGGACGACTCCTCTCCGTGGATTTCCACTGTGCCGGCGCTTTGGTCCACGTAGCAGTCGGTCACGTCGGTGTCGTTGTTCTTGAGGTAGCCGATGATGCCGCCCACGTACTTGTCGCCCCACACGATGGAGGGACCCGTCACGAAGCTGTGCGACACGGTGGCGCCGGAGTGGAGCTGACCCACGATGCCGCCGATTTCCTGATCGTGGGCCTTGATGGTGCCCTGGAAGGAACAGTAGCTTATGGCAGCGCTCATGTCGGCCTTGCCGGCAATGCCGCCAATGTAGTAGGGTTCGCCCTCGCCGTTGCGCAGGAGCTGGCCGTTGGTCACGTGGCAGTTTTCAATGTAGCCCACGGGAGTGGCATGACCCTCGTTTTGCGTGAGGAAACCTACGATGAAGCCAAGGTAGTTGTTGCTCTGCGTGAGCAGCTTGGGGTTGGAGAGGGTGAGGTCCTTTACGGAACCGTCCTTCACGTAGCCGAAGAAGCCGGCATACTGCTGGTTCTTGATGGTGAGGCTGTCTATGGTGTGGCCGTTGCCGTCGAACACGCCGCAGAAAGGCTTGCTCTCGGACCCCATGGGAGTGAACTCGCCGGAGGCGGACATGTTGATGTCGGCCATGAGGCGGGCTTTGGCAGAAGTTTCGCCGCCGTTGACCTTGGAGGCAAATTCCACAAGGTTGGCGGGAGTGTTTATCTCGTAGTAGCCGTCGAACTCTTCAAGAGAGTTGGAGAGCGTCTGTGCACCGTAGACGGTGCCGACGGCGGTAGCGGTGTCGGTCGTAGCATAAAGGGTGAGGCTGTCGGTGACGGTGCAGTTGGTGATGCTCGCTGTAGCGATGCGGCGGTTTACCACACCGCAAATGCCACCAATGCCGTTCGTGCCCTGAATCTTGGTGTTGCCGATTTTAGAGCCGTAGACGTGGCAACTGTCTATCTTCGAGCGCTGCAGGTAGCCTACAATGCCGCCGATGCCTTCGTGGTTGCTCACGATGAAGCCGCTCATGGAGCAGTTCTTCACAAGGCTCTCTTCTGCCGCCGAACCGCAGATGCCGCCCACCATGTACCACTTCGTGCCGTTGCGGAGCGAAACGGGGGTGAGCACGGCGTTGCGTACGTGGCAGTTGCGCACGGTGGTGGAGAACGCGCTGCCCACCACTACGGCCATCTGCGAGCCTTGGGTAATCTTGGAGTTGTCGGTGTCGAGCGAGATGACGCTGTCGCAAAGCAGCTCGGGCTCGTCGATGATCACGTTCTCAATGGTGGCGCTGTCGGTGCGGCCAAAGAGACCCGTTTCAACGAACGGACGAATCTTGAGTCCGTAGATAACCTTGTTGTTACCGTCAAACTTTCCCTTGAAGACGTGCGAAAGCCCTGTGTAGCCGGGCTGCAAGCCGCCGATGGGGCGCCAACACTTTTCCGGGAGCGCCGAGAGGTAGACGTTGTTGTACAAGCGGCCCCCAAATCTTGTTGTTGCCGTTGTACACTTCGTCTGCAAACCACTTGAGGTCCTCATGGTCAAAGAGCATGTAGTAGCCGTCGCCGTCTTTGTAGTGCGTGTTGTCGGCACGAGCCGGCAACGCCACACCTGCCATGAACAGCAACGTCAGAAGCGGGAGCAACACAAGTAGTCGCCCTCGCTTCCACAATGCATGGAAGTAGGAATTGTACATATAGAGGATGAATTAAAAAAAAAGATGCTTCTCTCTCAAGGTCTACATGCCGTGCGAAGCACGTAGGCCAAAGCAAAGTTACGGCGCACGATGCGCACGCAATACACGTTGGCAGAAGCTTTTCGCTTTTATGTGGCGTAATTACTGCTTTGTAAAACGAAGAGTTTCTCTATTGTACGGGATGTTACGATTTGTAGGCGCTTTGGCGAGCATTAAAACGTGGCTTGAAACACTCTTAAGCGATGCTCAAAAAATGTTTTGAGCAGTTTTTGATTCGAGAAATGTGCCACGGCGGGCTGAAAGCCCAACCTGCGCCTAGCCCAGGGCAACGCCCTGGGTAACATCGTGAGTATCAACGCGCCCTGAAAGGGC
>CAVJJO010000062.1:0-16707 GCA_963649665.1 Bacteroidaceae bacterium
CCGAGGAAAAAGTTAGCATTCAAAACGCCGAAGCAATGCTTTTATGAAGCTATACTAGCGTAGTTGCATTTTGGAGTTGAATCTTCCCATCTATCGGGACAATATTTCTTTTCTGGATTCAAACAGATATTTTATATCCATACAATGTTCCATGATTTGCTTTTTACCCCAAATACCGTTTGAATCATGAGTTATACGATACATGATTTTTCTCTTAGGTTGAAGTCCAGGCTCTAATTTGGCTTTTTCAAGTGGGGCTTTGTCGTTAAGACTGGAGTTCTTTCGTCTGCTGATTAGACATAAATTACCAATATTGTCAATGTTTACATTGCCAGTATCTTCATACGATTGAGGCAGATGATGTTCAACGGAATTATAATATCCGAAATAGAAGTCATCTATCTCGTTGATATAGCGGACATTTTCTCTTCCGGTTTTTCGTGCCACCCAATACAAGTAGTCTATCAAATTGAACACAAAGTGGGGTGTGTCTGTGCCCAATGCCTCAAATGTCCATTCCGTATCTTCTGCCGGAATCGTATTCTTCTCCAGATTGTCATAATAATTAAGTATCCAGCCATCAAGATAAGCCGAAAGTTCGTTTGGATCAACATGGACTACATCTTTGTCGTAAAGCCAAGTGAGAAGATCAAACAGCCAGTTCTTATATTTCTTGTTGCGGAAAGTCACTTGAAGCATGGATTGCTGCATGACAATTCTTTTTTGACTGTCATTCTCCTGTTCGCTTTCTTCCGCTTCGTCATAACCGCCAGAGAATGTGTTCTTAAATCTTAAGCTATTCCCTTGCTTGTTGCTGAACAGGTAAGGCTTCAGCATTTTCCACTTCAGATCTTCGTCTTCCTCACCTTCTCCTTGGCTCTTGATCACATATCGGTCGAAGAGGCATCTGATTTTCAGCATACGCTCAATGAAATCCATTGAACTAATGCTTGATTTTATTTTATCATAGCTATCCAAGAGATAGTTGGCATTAAGTTGGATGTCAGCGTCAACCTGTTTGAACAAGTGCATAAGGAAATTGGGGAAGTCAATGATTGGCTCATACTTGATGTCTGTATCGATACCATCATTGACATTGTCTTTCAGACTGTCTGATGAAAGTAAAATCTCATCGATGCCCAAAGCGCTACATTCCGTAGTGTCATTTTTATACTCGTGAATATAGTTCACATTAAGACTTTCATATTTTTGTCCAAACAAAGGAAATTGACCGTCAAGACGGTATTCTCTTAGCGTGCGTTGTACAGGAATGCTCATTTGTGAACAGGCATCCCAAATGAAAGAGAATGTCGTGCGTTGATTAGAGTCAAGTTCTTTCATCATCAACGCCTTGACGATTTCATGTTCTTGCAGTTGCTCTCCCCTGTTGTTCATGATCTCGAAATATGCGGCAACGTCAGTGTCGCTGGGGAGCACTGTTCTTACAATGATTACATTGTTGTTCAAGTATTCTTTGAATTGCGACTTTTCTTTCTCATCCATAGATGACAGGCATATCGTTCTGTCATCAGGGAAGCCAGGATGTGTATGGATGTCAGTTGTCTCAACGATATCTATCGCTTCGACCAAACGATAGACCTTGCGGATGTCACGTTTTCTGCATTCTTCACCATACTCCTTGCTCGATGAGGAGGCAAAGAGGCCTCTGAAAAACTCTTCTACTTCTGGGCGGGAGTCATACGAGAGATGTGGCACATCTAGCATGTTGAGACTTTTACATACGACGTGCAGAGTAGTGAGACGCTGCTGTCCATCGATTACCTCATAAATGCCATCAGAACGCTGTAGTACGACAAGACTTCCTATGAAATAGTTTGACTCTGGCGTCTTGCTGTTATCGTATATGTCCTGAAGCAGTTGCTGTATCTGGCTTTCTTGCCAGGCATAATTGCGCTGATAAAGAGGGACGACATAATCATCCTGCCATATCTCCGCTATATTCTTATTTAACTTGCTCATATCTAATTCAATCTTTAAATACAGACAATACCTCTTTAACCTCGTATTTCACTTTCGCGGATATATCAATCTTTGTACGCTGTGCCTCTCGTTTTATAGCATGCAGGTCGGACAAGCTCTTCGCATTTTGTATAATCCGAAATATCCGTGTCGAGTTATCCGCTTTCGCCATAGTCTCGTAGCGCACTTGCTTTTTCTCTAGCCTGTGCTTATAAAGACAGATATAGAGATCCTTATACAAGTCATTCACACCTGCCTCACCAAACCTATCGAAGACCGCCATGATGGAAGATTTGAAAACTTCTCTAATGTAGCCATCACCTTTTCTCCAATCATGGCCTTTGTAAAGGCAATGCTCTTTATAGAAGCGCTTAAACTCTGCAAGTTGTGAGGATTCCAGCTGCATAAAGATGCGTTTATAGATCTCGACATAGGTCTCCACATAGTCGAAGAATGACCTGCCATTAAGAATAAGTTGGGTAATACTGACAAACGGGTTAATGTTGTCGCTATCGCCATGCGTAAATCGGCCTTTTATCTTAAACAAGCCCTGATTCATGTTCCGCATAAGTTGATTTGCGATTTCTTGTTGGACAAGTATGTTCTGAAAGGCGAAATCCAAAGCGTTGTCTTTGTCCAAAGTGACTCCCTTAAACTCGTCAACATGCTTTTTCCCAAACAGATAAGCCTCTTCTCCTCTTGACCATAGGCGTGTTCTATACAGTTGCTCCTTGAAGAGCTGGAGAAGAATGTCTTTCCGGTTGTTTTTGTAGAGATACATTGTCGCATCCTCCCATTGCTTGTCACACTGAATCTTTTCTTCTTTAGTTGAAGACGACATCGCACGAATATGGTAAGCTTTAAGCAGATTATATGCCTCCAGCTCCTTGCCTCGTCCGTTCTGTGACTCAAACATTTGGAAAGCTTCGTTGAGTTTCTTGACAAAGATCTCTACAAACTGGCATGAGGTTAGAATGTAATCAAGGAAACCCTCACGATACGAAACATTCAGGTTCAGCCAATCACCGATAAACTGATGGTTGGCCCTTATATTCTCGAATGAAACACTGTGGCTGTATTTCAAGTCGGGCAATTCACCCTTATATCCCAGCTGCTTCAACAGCAAGATGAGGGTTGTGATGCGCTGTTGTCCGTCCACTATCTTGAACGACTGGTTATCGTCGTGCAAAATGACAGTCCCCATAAGATAGTTCAATTTGCCATTGCTCTGGCTGTATAAGATGTCTCTGAGAAGTTGCTCAACATTCTTGGTGCTCCATCTATAGGGTCTTTGGTATTCTGGAATCTCCATGCTTTGTTTCAGGCAATCGGCAATCTTGATAAAATCTGCCACAACCGTCTCTGTCTCTTTCGTTTCAGCAGGAAGCGACAAGAACCTTTCAAACTTGCCGATGTGAGGATTCATAATGTATGCTATAGTCCTGAACGACTCTTTTAATTCGTCCCAGGTTTGGGGATTTGTATGCAACGTCCAGTTGCATCCCTTGCGCCACCAAGGGCTGTGGGAAACGCGTGAATCCATCACGTGGGTCCAAAGGTAATTACGGATGCCACGCCAATTGCGTCCTTCGATATGCAGATGAACCTGGTCGGCTTGGTATTCAAAATGCAGATCCTCACCTAAGCATTTTCCAGCTTGAACAAACCAGTATCCATCTCCTATAGAGTACGGCTGTCCAGGAAATTCTGATTCCAAAAAATCCCTAATTTGCTGTTCTGAAACTTGTATCATTGTTTTATAATATTTCCAGCGCATTGGCGGCGCATGCTTCCGCATCTGCCAATGCGTGGTGATGGCTAGACAAATCGTAGCCACAGCGGGCGGCAATGACATCGAGGGTGTGGCTGCCTTGGTTCCAGACTCTGCGGGAGGCGACGCAGGTGCAGTAGAACTCATAGTCGGGATAGTCCATCTGATAGACACGGAATACTGCTTTAAGACAACTCTCGTCGAAGGTCTTGTTGTGGACCACAAGCGGGAGACCGGCTATCTTGGGTTCTATCTGCTTCCACACATCGGGGAAGATGGGCGCATCTTCGGTGTCGGCTGCACACAGGCCATGTACCTGACTGCACCAGTAGTTGTAATACTCCGGTTCTGGCTTGATGAGCGAGTAGAACTTGTCCACAATCTCACCGTCCCGCACCACGACGATACCCAAGAGCAGACGGATGATCGCTCATTGGTGGCTGTCTCAAAATCTATAGCAGCAAAGTCTTGCATCGTTACACCTCCTTATACTTATTCCACATTCGCTTTATCTTTCTAGCCATTTCCTTGCGCAGCCATAGCGGTTCGAGCACCTCCTGGTCTTCGCCATTCATAAGCAGTTCCTGTTGAAAATCGAAGGTGGGTCGGACTTGAAGCTCAAAGATGCTGTAGTCATCTGTCTGCTCCGTCTCTTGTTGCGACTCGTGCAGAGGCAGATCACGCAGGTAGTTTGCCTGAGAGGCACTGACTTTGAGTTTCACCTTCTCAATGCCGCAGCCGTCGCCGGGGATAACGCCTATGCAACCATTGAAGTATTCCTGCGGGTCGAAGTCTTCGGGGTATTCAAAGGTATGATTCGACAGACGGAAGTCCTGGATGCGGTCAAGGCAGAAGACAATATCCCTGCCTGCCGGCCAGTTGCGCCCCACCATATACCAGCGCTGTCGGAACAGCTTCACGCATAGAGGCATCAGATAGTGGTCATGCGTATCGCCCTTCCAGTAGTTGAAGTAGTTGATGTGGATGAAGCGGTTCTTCTTCATCGCATCGATGATAGGCTCCAGATACTCTCTGCCGCTTGGCACATCTTCAAGTATTATTCTATTCTTGATAGACTTGCTCTCCAGAAGCGAGTTACCCACCGACAGCGTACTGAGCAACCATTTTTCGATGCTTCCGCTCTTCATATCGTCCACGTTGGCGATGTAATATCGGTAAGGGGCCGCCTTCTCACATTCAATCGACAGGCCGAAGGTGTCGAAGATATTCCATTTCCATTTATGGAAGGTACGCTTCAACATCTCCTCGCCGCCGCTCAGATCCACATTGTTCATCCAGCGGCGGTTCAGTTCCTCGAAGGAAATCTTGCGTGCCCGGTAGATAGTTTTCACAATCCACACGAGCTTATTGGTTTGATTCAGTGCCAATTTCGTATAGTACGTCCTTTATATATTAAACGTTCTGGCTGCAAAGTTATTGTTTTGGTATGCCTTTTTCGTTCACATTTACATTGGTTTATCTCGAAATTGCACATATGTTCACATATTAACACTTAAAAGGGCTTCGACAACTCCCCGAAATCCGTTAAAGCCTCTCTTTCCTTTTACAGAGGCTCTATGATTAGCTACATGCTTTACAATGGAGCCGCTTTCTCGTTGAAAAGCACAATATCGCTTGCTTAATAGTATGATTATAATCGTATTATCATACTTCTTTCGTAATCTGTGTAAGACTAGGCTTTAAGGCTATCTTCATATTCATGCAATTCCGTACGACTGAAATGAGCCAATTCGGAAGCTTGGAACAAATGGGAGAAAACTTTTTCCTTTAACGCCGCAGGCTTTGTACTAGTTGCTTTTTGCATATTACTTATTCTTCAGAAGAGAAAGCACATCATCAATTGCCAATGAAGTAATCCTCGCTACAGTTTCAGCTTGAATGCCTTGGTCTAACATCGACTTAGCAAGTCTCAAACATTCTTCTGCACGACCCTCAGCGCGACCTTCTGCACGACCTTCTGCGCGACCTTCTGCACGACCCTCAGCGCGACCTTCAGCACGACCTATCTCCAAGCCTTTCTCCATTCCCTTTTCCTCTCCTTGCATAATTGCCGTGTCAAGAGAATTTTTGAGATCGCGATAGGCTTTAAGGCTATCTTCATATTCATGCAATTCCGTACGACTGAAATGAGCCAATTCGGAAGCTTGGAACAAATGGGAGAAAACTTTTTCCTTTAACGCCGCAGGCTGGTTGTCAAGGCGCGATAGATTGCGGAGTACGTAAAGCCATTTGTCAAAGAGCGTTTCCAATTCATCTTCGGTCTTGTTGAATTTCGCTATCTCTACATACTTAAAAGTCAATTTTTCATTGAACACTCGATGCGTATCGGCGTCACGCAAGGCAATGTCATGACAAATCTTCTCCGGAGCAAAAGCCTCCTCATGCATGTCGAAGTTGAGCAGAGCTACAACGTAGACGTGCTCAAGTTTAAAGTTCCAATCCGAGATTTTAGGAGCTTGCTCACGAATGGGGAAGGTGGCATAAAACAATGAACGATCCTTGAAAAACTGCTGAAAGGCATTCTGCATTTCAACAATAAACTTCTCTCCGCGTTCGTTTTCGCAATAGACATCAAAAATAGCCTTGCGCTCAGAGTAAACATCGCCAACGTGCTCACTGTTGAGATAACGCACGTCGGTAATTACCTGCTCTCCCTCAAAAAGAGAGTTTAAGAAATTGATAAGCAGATCTTTGTTGAGTACCGTCCCGAATATTCGTTTAAAACCGAAATCCGTCAGCAGACTGATATACCGTTCTTCTGATTGTCGCATAGTTTTACAGAGAAATGTACAATTATAGCTCAAGCTTATGGCATTTTACGCAATAGCCTTAAAGCTATTGGTGCATGCAAGCCTTAATATAATAAATGCCAGATGATCACTTTTTCTCAGGCGATGAATCGTCAAGGAACAAACCGGCTATAAGATTCAATATGGGTCCCAATATCCAGCGTTGTCGATTCATATATATTACTACGCCTAAAGCCACATAGAGCAATGCGATGACAAGATAGCCCATAGCCTCTCCGCCTACCAGCGGAGCCAACGCATAAACCAATGTGAAGGAGAAGAAAATGACAGCAACCGCCAATAGCAATGCCAACACGGCGCCTAATATCAATGCCGAGAAAAGACGCGAAACCTTTTGCACAAACGACAATTGCAAGTCGCGCACACGTAAATCTACATAGTTGCGCACTTCTGCTATAAGCTGAGCGATATTTTCAACGTTTTTATCTGAGGAATACACGATCTTACGCTATTAAAATAATACCATGCTGAGTGCCCGAATAATACCTCTCTGACACATCAGAATTTAAAAACAATAAGGATGGAATCAAATGGGCACTATGCGTAGCAAAGCGAAAAGTCCGGTCTGATTCCATCCCCACATTTTAAAAATGCCATAATTTCACCGGCTATTTGGAGCATAGCGGTGAGAATGCCGAACATTAGTCGTTGGCAGGCTGAAGTTCGTCGGCGATGTCGTCTACGAGTGAAGCCATCTCCTTGCTGTTCAACTTAATGCCGCGCTTACGGATTGCTTCTGCAATCTTTTCGCGAGTGTCGGTACCTTTTTCAGGAGCAAAGAGAATGCCACAAGCAGCACCTACGGCTGCACCGCCCAAGAAAGCGGCCAAAATGCTTAAACCTTTCATTTCTATTGGTGTTTAAAGAGGTTGTTATTGAGTTTCAACGTTCCAAATGTACGTCTTTTCCATGGAACTGCAAGCAATGCGCCAAATATTTTTTTTTGCGATAGCGAGTTCTTCCATATAGGTATAAGTGATTCAAGTTTCTTATTTTATGGAGATGATGCGAAGCGCATGGGGGCAAGACTCCAGTCTTGACTGAAGAGTATTCATAGCGTGAGTTTACACCAAGGCATGGTGTAAAAATTCCAAGGCACGCCGTAAAAATTCCAAGGCACGCCGTAAAAATTCCAAGGCACGGTGTAAAAGCACCGATAGGGCAATAGCAGATGGAAGCAAAACGCATGGGAGCGAAGCGCACGCGCGTTACCGGAGTTTATGTTTGCATGCGCATGAAACGCATAAACGCCCGAAGATTACCCAATTCGCGTAGCCCGCTTATTAATATTGTTTAACCAACAAATCGTAGCCCGTCCAAATTTCAGTTTGTAAATTTGCCACAACTTATGCAAACTGTCCACAAGGCAGCGCAACAAACCACAAGTACCCCCCTGTAATCAAGTCATCCAATGAGAAAGAATCTTTTAGTAGTGCTGGGCATCGGCTGCGCAGTACTTTTCACGAGCTGTAAATCACAGCAAAGTGCATATCGCCAAGCATGGGAGAAGGCTCAGCAGGCCCAGAGCAGCGGCGCCCAAAACGAACAGCAAGTAACCACCACGACGACCACCGAAACCGAGGCCGTAACGGTTACTCCCGTTACTCCCGCACAGACTACTACCGTAGACAACAGTGAAGTACGCACCATCAATGGCGAAACAAGCGTCATCAGCGGTAGCGCCCTTAAAGCCTACAGCGTGGTAGTGGGCAGCTTCGTGACCCAGGCCAATGCCGAAAGCCTCGCCAGCCGTCTCAAGAACGAAGGATACGACTCACGCGTGCTCAAGACCAACGAAACCATCAACGGCAAGACAGGTTGGTTCCGCGTAATCGCATCGTCTTACGACGACAAGGCTTCTTCCGTTCAGTCGCGCAATTCACTTAGCAGCAAATTCCCCGGCGCATGGTTGCTCTACCGCAAATAATGCGTCAACCATAACATATACACCTGTTTAGGCTGTGTCTTGGCTCCGTGTGCTGATGTTTTGCACATAGAGTCAAGGCATAGCCTTTTATTGTAGAATCCCGACAGCACGTCGGCACTACCCTTCCCATCCCCATTTATAGCTACCACATGCAATCCCTATTAGGACTCACACTCGAAGAACTCAAGCAAACCGCCGTCAAACTCGGGCTGCCCGCATTCGTAGGCAAGCAAATGGCCGACTGGATTTACCGCAAGCACGTAAAGAGCATCGACGAGATGGCCAACGTCTCAAAAGCCGCACGCGAAAAGCTAAAAGCCGAATATACCATAGGAGCCACAGCGCCTATTGATGCGCAGCGCTCTGTGGACGGCACGGTAAAGTACCTCTACGCCACCACTGAAGGCGATTTCATCGAAACCGTCTACATCCCCGACGGAGAGAGAGCCACCCTCTGCGTGAGTTCGCAAGTAGGCTGCAAGATGCATTGCGCCTTCTGCATGACCGGCCGGCAGGGATACGTGGCTTCGCTTACTGCCACCGACATTCTGAACCAAATCTATTCGCTCCCCGAACGCGAGACGCTCACCAACATCGTGTTCATGGGGCAGGGAGAGCCGTTCGACAACCTCGACAACGTGTTGCGCACGACGGAAATCCTCACCGCGCCCTGGGCATGGGCCTGGAGTCCGAAACGAATCACCGTGTCGAGCGTGGGACTGGCAAAGGGGCTGCGCCGCTTTCTCGATGAAAGCAACTGCCACCTCGCCATATCGCTCCACCACCCTATCCCGTCGGGACGCGAAGCCCTCATGCCCGCCGAAAAGGCATTTGGCATAGAAAACGTGGTACGCCTGCTCGAACAATACGACTTCTGCAAGAAGGATACTCGCGGCACGTCACGCGAAACGAGCAAACAGCGCAGACTCTCTTTTGAATACATCGTATTCGCCGGACTCAACGACACACTGCGCCATGCCGACGCATTGATCAAGTTGCTCCAGCACCTCGACTGCCGCATCAACCTCATCCGCTTCCACGACATCCCCGACACCGATCTGCACGGGGCTACAGAAGAGAAAATGGTACGTTTCCGCGACTACCTCACCGCCCACGGACTCTTCACAACCATCAGAGCCTCGCGCGGACAAGACATATTCGCTGCCTGCGGACTACTCTCAACGGCCAAGCAGGAAGCAATGAAAAATGAACACCAACCTACAACTACTCCCAACCATGATTGAAACTCCCGAAAGAATACACGCCATCGACAATAGTGCATCCGCTGCCACACCCAACGACGCCCCCTCCCGCAAGAAAGTGCGCGTAGGCATCACACAGGGCGACACGAACGGCGTAGGGTGGGAACTCATTCTCCGCACGTTTGCCGACAGCGAACTGCTCACGCTCTTCACCCCCATCGTATACGGCCATGCCAAAGTGGCGAACTTCAACCGCAAGGCACTGGGCATCAACACACCGTTTCGCGTCATTGCATCAGCAAGCGAAGCCGAAGAAGGAAAGCTCAACCTGGTGAACCTTTCCGACGATGAAGTGAAAGTGGACTACGGCACGCTCAGCGCAGAAGCCGGACATGCCGCGTTCCTCGCACTTGAGCAAGCCGTGCTCGACCTTCAGGACGGACTCATCGACACGCTCGTTACTTGCCCCATCAACAAGGCAAACATCCAAAGCAGCAATTTCCGCTTCGTGGGTCACACGGAATACCTCAGCGACCGACTTTCCCGCTACGGAGAGGAACCGCTCATGATTCTCTGCAACGACATCATGCGCGTGGCACTCGTCACCACACATCTTCCCATTTCGGAAATCAGTTTTGCCATCAGCCAGGAGAGCGTGGAACAAAAGGTGCGCATTCTCTTTGAGTCGCTCAAGCAAGACTTCAACATCTCCGCACCGCGCGTAGCCGTCCTTGCCCTCAACCCCCATGCCGGCGACAACGGACTCATCGGCCGCGAAGAGATTGACAGCATTGCCCCCGCTGTGCAGTCGCTCGCCGAAGCCGGACTGGCATGCTACGGTCCCTATGCCGCTGACGGTTTCTTCGGCTCGGGGCTCTACCGCCACTTCGACGGCATTCTTGCCATGTATCACGACCAAGGACTTGCTGCCTTCAAGGCGCTTACCACCGAGGGCGGCATAAACTTCACCGCCGGTCTACCCTACGTGCGCACCTCGCCCGACCACGGCACCGCCTACGACATAGCCGGAAAAGGCATGGCACAAACGCAGTCGTTCCGCAAAGCCATCTATTCGGCTATCGACATTTTCCGCAATCGTGAAAGCTACAACGAAGCGCACGCCAACCCGCTGCCCAAACTCTACCACGACCGCAGAGAGGACGAACGCGGACTTCCCAGTGAACGACGCGGCCCGCGGCCTCAAAACCGCGCAACAGAGAACTCCTCCAAAGAAAAGGAGAACGACTGATTCATCAGGGAGGTTCGCTGCATGCGGCGCGACCTCCCCAATATAAACAATGCGACCTATGAAATTCGCCATTATCGCCGCCGGCGAGGGTTCACGTCTCCAGCAAGAAGGCATTGCCCTTCCCAAGCCTCTCGTGACCATCAACGGTGAAGCCATGATAGACCGCCTTTTCCGCATATTCCGTAACAACGGGGCTGAAGAAATCGTGGTCATCGTCAACACACTGAATCCGCAAACGGAACAGCACATCCGCCAACTCCAGGCAGAAGGCAAGGCCAACGACATACGCCTCGTCGTGAAGTCCACGCCAAGTTCCATGCACAGTTTCTATGAGATAAGCCCTTATCTCACCGATGCTCCGTTCTGCCTCACCACCGTTGACACCATTTTCCGCGAAGACGAGTTTGCCACCTACATCCGCCGTTTCCGTGAATTCCAAGGCGACGGATGCATGGCTGTCACAGACTACATCGACGACGAAAAGCCGCTCTACGTCGGTACCGACGAGGTGCTCCGCATCACAGGCTTTCACGACACCAACGAAGGCGACCGCTTTATATCAGGCGGAATATACGCCTTGCGCCCATCGGCTATCCATACGCTCCGCAAGTGCATAGAAAGCGGCCAAAGCCGTATGCGCAACTTCCAGCGCGCATTGGTGAGCGACGGTCTGAACCTCACAGCCTATCCCTTCTCAAAGATTCTCGACGTAGACCACGCTTCAGACATAACCAAGGCTGAAGACTTTCTCCGCAGTAAGGCCTAACCGTAAAATACGCTTCATATCGTCCATAAACAGGAACCATCACTCATGAAAATACTTGGCATCAGCCGTTCGCACCGCTTCAGTCCCAACTCCACCGGACGCGACGAAGCCATATTTATGGCAGTAGCCAGCCGTCTCAACCGCCGCCACGACGTGAGCGTCATCAGCGAAGACCTCTTCGTGGCTGTAGACCTTGAAGAGTTCGACTTCGTGTTTTCCATGGCAAGGGGAAGCGACGTGCTGCAAGCTCTTGCCAAAGAAGAAAGCGCGCACGGACTGAAGGTCATCAACTCGGCAGCGGCCCTACTGAAGGCCAACCGCTGCGCACTCTACGAGACGCTCCGCGAAGCATCCATTCCCCAGCCCTCCTCTTTGCCGCTTCTCCCGTCATCGACCGAAGCTGTTGCTTTGGCAAGCCATCTCGGTTTTCCCCTTTGGCTCAAGCGTGGCGACGCATGCGCGCAGTCGGCCTCCGATGTATGTTTCATAGAAAACGAAGCGCAACTCCACGATGCACTGAAACTCTTCTCCGACAAAGGCATAGAAAGTGCATTGGCCGTGAGGCACATGGAAGGAGACCTCGTGAAGTTCTACGGCGTAGAAGGCACTGACTTTTTCCACTACTCCTACCCTACCGCCGACAACGGATTCAGCAAATTCGGTTTGGAACACCATAACGGCGAAGCTCAGCATTACCCATTCGACGAAGTCCTTTTGCATCAGTTTGCCACACATGCGGCCCAGGCTTCGGGCATGACCGTCTATGGAGGCGATGCCATCATTTCTGCAGAAGGCGAAATAGCCATCATTGATTTCAACGACTGGCCCAGTTTCTCTTCGTGCCGGAAAGATGCAGCAAAACACATTGCAGCCCGCATAGAAAAGGAAACAGCAGAAATAACCGTTCACAAAAGATAGAGGTATGTTGAGGCTGAGACCCCGCAGCTTATACACAAAAGATTTATAAATGACTCAAGAAACATCCCAAAGCAAACTCGAATCCACTTTCAAGTCGCAAGATACTGAAGAGTGGCTCGACATACACTTCACCCGCCCGCTCGGACTCTTGTGGGCACTCTTCTTCAAGCGTCTGCACGTACATCCCAATGTGGTGACCATTCTCAGCATCATACTCGGTGCAGCAGCTGGCGTAATGTTCTATTTCGACGACATCCGCCTGACCGTCATCGGCATCCTTCTCCTCGTGTGGGCGAACCTCTACGACAGCGCCGACGGGCAACTGGCACGAATGACAGGCCAAAAGACGCAATGGGGACGCATCCTCGACGGTTTTGCCGGCGATGTGTGGTTCTTCACCATCTACGCTGCCATCTGCCTGCGTTTGCAAGGCAAGTTTATACCTTTTACGGAAACGCACTGGGGCGTATGGATTTGGCTTATGGCTGCCGTATCGGGCCTCATTTTCCACGGAAAGCAGTGCCAGCTTGCCGACTACTACCGCAACATACACCTGTTCTTCATCAAAGGAAAAAACGGAAGCGAGCTCGACAACTACGCAGCTATCCGCGATGAGTGGAAGCAACTCTCATGGAGCAAAGACTTCGTGTGGAAGGTGTTCCTCTATTTCTACGGCAACTATACGCGTTCGCAGGAGAAGATGACACCGCGCTTTCAGGCTTTCAAAGTTTTGCTCGACAAGGAATACGCTTCCTCCGGCATTCCCGCCGAACTGAGAGAAACGTTCCGCAATGGTAGTCTTCCGCTCATAAAGTATGCCAACATCCTTACGTTCAACACACGCGCCATTGTGCTCTACATCACCCTGCTCATTGCAGAGCCATGGATCTACTTCGTGTTCGAAATAGTAGTGATGAATGCCCTCTTCTTCTACATGAGGTCACGCCACGAAGCGCTCTGTGCCCGACTGACGAAAAAGTTGGAAATCAACGACTGACAAATACATTTCACACCGTGCCTAGCTTATGGCCAAGCACGGATTTTTCTTACCTGTGCCAAGCGACATTCTACATTGAGAATGGATTGCCGCACGCGATACATCCCATACATTGAAACCTCTTTTCCGTAACATCTTTCTTTTATTCGGCATTGCCGCCATCGTGGTGATGCTCTATAAATTTCCTGTCAACTACAGCGAAATAGGAAGCAACCTGCGCCTCATGGGGCTTTACCTCCCCGCCGTCATTGGCGTTTGGATATTTGTATATGCCTTCAACGCCTGGGCATTCCAAATTATCGTCAACAATGGCACACACGACAAACACCTGTCCTTCCGCCACGCCTACAAGCTCACCGTATCGGGTTTTGCTTTTAGCTATACCACTCCCTTCGGTTTCGGCGGCGGCCCTTACCGCGTGATGGAACTCAGTGCCTTCATCGGTGTGCCGAGAGCCATGTCGTCCGTTGTACTCTACTCCATGATGCACATCCTTTCCCACATATGTCTTTGGAGTACGGCAGTGGTGGTTTTCGCCTTTGCCTACACCGAAAAGATGACGCCATTCCTATGGGGACTCTTCGCCGGTTACTTCGTGCTTCTTCTCGCAGTGCTCTTCGTTTTCAATCTGTGCTACAAGAAAGGGGTCATCGTAAAACTCTTCACCCCCTTGCTTCATGTACCCTTCGTAAAGAAATGGGCGAGAAAGTTCTACGACAAAAACATCGACTCCATGCGAAAGGTAGACAACAACATTGCCTACCTGCGCTCCCAACCGCGTGCCTTTTGGCTCTCTCTGCTGTTCGAGTATGTGGCACGCGTAATCAATTCGCTCGAGTATTACTTCATTCTCCTCTCCCTTGGCGTATGTCTTGACTTCTGGGACGCACTCCTTGTGTTGGCTTTCTCGTCGCTCATCGGCAATCTGCTCTTCTTCCTGCCCATGCAGCTTGGCGCACGCGAAGGCGGCCTTTCAGCCATCGTCAAGATTCTCGGCCTCAGCGCACCGGGCATCGGTGTGCTTACCTCGCTCTACACGCGCATTCGTGAATTGGTATGGATTTTCATCGGCGTAGGCCTCGTGAAAATAGGAAACAAAAACATCATGCGCGACGATACGGCCACACAAAACGCTGTCGACAACAACTATAGCGACAACTAAAAGACTTCACTTCCCCTACTATGCAACAAATAAAAGCTCTGCTCTTCGACTATGGAGGCACACTTGACACAGGAGCATGCCATTGGTCCTACGTCCTTGAAGATGGTTACCGACATGCCGGCATTCATTTGCCTGAAGCCGATTTCCGCACGGCATACGTTTTTGCGGAACGCGCATTGGCAAAAAATCCCGTCATTCAGCCGCACTTCACCTTCAAGCGCTTGCTTGAGGAAAAAGTAAGATTGGAATTCGAAAGTCTTGCCCAACAAGATGTGTTGGACTTTGCTTCCGACGAAGAGCGCGACAAAGCTATAGAAAGCGTCGCCACCTATTGCGATGATTTTGCCTTCAACCACGTAAAGCAGTCACGCCACACGCTTGAGGCACTCCATAGGAAATACAAACTCATAATGGTTTCCAACTTCTACGGAAACCTCCCCACCATACTCCGCACCTACGGCATTGACCATCTCTTCGACGCGGTAGTGGAAAGCGCTGTGGTAGGCGTTCGCAAGCCCAATCCCGACATATGGGCGCTCGGTGTGGAAAAGGCTTCGTGCGAACCTTGCGAAACGGTAGCTATCGGCGACAGTTTCTCCAAAGATATCCAACCTGCCCGCTCCATCGGTTGCCAAACAGTATGGTTCAAGGGAAGAGAATGGGAGGAAAAAGAATACGACGAAACGTTGCCGACCCACATCATTTCCTCTCTTGAAGAGCTTGCATCCTTCTTGTAGTTTCGCAAGGCGAAGCCACACAAAAATCGCTGAAAAATCGTATAGGGAGTGACGTTTTGGAAACGTCACTCCCATGCGTTATAGAATCACTTGTCTATGAGCGGAACTTGCGCCGCATTGCTCATTTTCCAAGCATGCCATTATAGAATTTCTTCACGTCATCCCAATTATAGTAGGGGGCCATACTGCTTTCAACAGGAAGCTGGATTTCACGTTCATTATGCAGGAACTTCACTAATATTGTTCCCTTTTCATTCTTGTAGAACACCATGATAAGGTTTGCTGCCATGGGAATTATACGGTCCATGCGTTGCTCTTCGTTGTAAAGTCCCAGCAACGTGAAAAGACGGTAAAGGCTTGTGTCATGACCGAAACGCAGTGTGGCTTGTGGTGTACCCGTAGCGATTGCAGAGTCGGCAGACTCGACTATGTTTTGCCAAAGCGACTGGGCAGAGCGCGCGGGAATGTCTCCACTTGTGGCATTGCGGCTGTTGCAAGTCCACATGTTGAGATTGCTTGCATCATATACCGCACGCATCTCTTCGGGAGTGAAAATGTCATAGAGCGATATGCCTATCTCCACATTCTGCATGTCGGAGGCTATGCAGTGAAGCTCGCTCAAAAGGTTCATCTTTTCTTCCACCTTGTCGGGATTGACAAACAGCGACGACATCAGTCTGTCGGGCGACACTTTGATGGTTCTTGGCGTACGGGCTATGAGCGAATCTTCCTCTGGCGACGAATAGGCGATGTATGGCATAAAGCGTCGGTTAGACTCTGCCGTGATGCGCAGTTCGGGATTGAGCGACTGAAGTTTGAGTAGAAACGACGTCATGCTCATGACGCAGCGCCCCACGATGCTTGACCTGGCAGAAACGACTGCATCTCCTTGGAACACTTCCTGCCATGAATGATACATGCGACTGGCTATTTCAGCATGTTGCCTTGCGCCAAGCATCGTCAGGTCGCCACCTCTACCTTGCGCATCCTCCCATATCTTTTGTAGTCGATGGCGAACATCAATACCAAGTGGAGTGAGATTGACTATATCAGCAAATTGCTGCATGACCCATTTGTAGCGTTCATCTGATGGCAACCAACGTGACCCATGCCGTCCGAAATGGCTAATGTAGAAAGGCGTATAGCCTTCGGGAACGGGCGTTTGCA
>CAVJJO010000063.1:0-16127 GCA_963649665.1 Bacteroidaceae bacterium
ACTGTTTACCGTTGGTTCAGCCCGTCGTTGATGAATGCGTTACATGATTCTCGAATCAAAAACTGCTCAAGTTATTTTTTACACATTACTAAACGGAACACAAACGGAGCATTTCCGTTTAAATTCCGTTTAAGTTCCGCGGATAATATTTATCATCGGAATGTAGACGGAACACAAACGGAGCGTTTCCGTTTAAATTCCGTTTAAGTTCCGCGGATAATATTTATCATCGGAATTTAGACGGAACCCAAACGGAGCATTTCCGTTTAAATTCCGTTTAAGTTCCGCGGATAATATTTATCATCGGAATGGACGCATATATTATCCATGTTTCAGATTTAGAGAGATAGTGCGAAGCGCATGGGGCGAAACTCCCGTCTTGACAGACGAGCGCGAAGGTGATAAAGCGAAGCACGAAAAACAATCCATGACTGCGTGTAGAGCGTGAGGTTTTGAAAACCTCACCCCCATGGAAGGCGAAGCACGAAAAACAGTCCGTGACTGCGTGTAGAGCAGTCAAGACAGGAGTTTCGCCCCATGCGCTTCGCCCGCTAACACCGCTTGAATAAATGCTCAAGATATTTTTTACACGTTACTAAAAAAAAGAAGGCAAATGCAATCAATGAGAAGAGTTATTACTAAATTTGTGGCACGAAAATACAAACTCTCATAAAGATACTATGACACTTATCAAGTCTATCTCCGGCTTCCGCGGTACGATTGGCGGACGCACCGGTGACACCCTCAACCCTGTGGACATTGCAAAGTCCGTTTCCGCCTACGCTTCCCTCCGCGAGAAAGTGGTAAGCCGCACGTTCCGCCGCAAGGTGGTAGTCGGTCGCGACGCACGCATCTCCGGCGAAATGGTAAGCCACGTGGTTTGCGGCACGCTCATGAGCATGGGATTCGACGTGGTGAACATCGGCCTTGCCTCTACCCCCACCACGGAACTTGCCGTTACCATGGAACGCGCTTGCGGCGGCATCATCATCACCGCCAGCCATAACCCCCGTAAATGGAACGCCCTGAAGTTCCTCAACGAAAAAGGCGAATTCCTTCCCCCCGCAGAAGCTTCGGAAGTAGTGCGTCTTGCCAACAGCTGCGACTTCGAATTTGCCGACGTCGACGGCCTCGGCTGCTACACCAAGAACTTCTCTTACGACCAGCGCCACATCGAGATGGTCAAGCAGCTCGAACTCGTTGACATCGAAGCCATACGCCGTGCCCACTTCACCGTGGCCATCGACACCGTTAACTCCGTGGGCGGCATCATCCTCCCCAAACTCCTCGGCCAGCTCGGCGTGACCGAAGTGACCGGCCTCAACACCGAGCCCACCGGCGACTTCGCCCACAACCCCGAGCCTCTCAAGGAAAACCTCAGCGAAATACGCAACCTCCTCCGCAAAGGCCGTCACGACCTCGGCATCGTGGTTGACCCCGACGTGGACCGCCTTGCACTCGTTTGCGAAGACGGCACTATGTTCGGCGAAGAAAACACCCTCGTGGCTTGCGCCGACTATGTGCTCCAGCACACCCCTGGCCCCACCGTTTCGAACCTTTCTTCCACCCGCGGTCTGCGCGACGTGACGGAGAAATACGGTTGCAACTACACCGCTGCCGCCGTAGGCGAAGTGAACGTAGTGACGAAGATGAAGGAAACCGGCGCCGTCATCGGCGGTGAAGGCAACGGCGGAGTCATCTACCCTGCTGCCCACTCCGGCCGCGACGCCCTCGTAGGTATCGCCCTCATCCTCACCCACCTTGCCAAGACCGGCATGAAGGCAACCGAACTGCGCGACTCGCTTCCGCAGTACTACATTGCCAAGAACCGCATCGACCTCGATCCCACTACCGACATCTTCGCCATTCTCCAAAAGGTCAAAGAACTCTACAAGAACGAGAAGGTTACGGACATCGACGGTGTGAAGATTGACTTTGCCGACAAGTGGGTACACCTCCGCAAGAGCAACACGGAGCCCATCATCCGCGTCTACTCCGAAGCACACACCATGGAAGAGGCCGACGCCCTCGGCAAGCAGATTATGGACATCGTCTACAACATGACGAACACCGACAAGTAACGCACGCAACGCAGCATTTGCGCCCCTTATTATATATAAAGCAAGAAGGTCTTGCAGAGCATGTACCGACATGAGCTGCAAGACCTTTTTTCTAACGATTAAGAAACAAGTAGGTAACGGATCTCAGAGAATCGGTCAAGAATTAAGTAACATGTAAAAAAGTACTTGGCATTCAAGTATTATATGCGGGCGCAAGCACAAACGAAGCTTACCCGTTTAAGTTCCGCAGATAATAAGTTTTCATCGGAATTCAAGCGGAACACGAACAGAGCTTGTCCGTTTAAATCCGTTTAAGTTCCGCGGATAAATAAATATTCATCGGAATTCAAGCGGAACACGAACAGAGCTTGTCCGTTTTAATCCGTTTAAGTTCCGCGGATAACCTCCATAAGGCCGCACTCTTCAGTCAAGACTGGAGTCTTGACCCCCATGCGCTTCGCCCACAAATACCGCCTGGATAAATGTTCAAGCGTTTATTGAATATTGCCAAGAAAGTTCCAAGTTCTTTTGCGGCCGATACTTAAGGCGAAGCACGAAAAACAGTCCGTGACCACATAATAATTTGAAATTCGAACTATCCCCTACCCCATCACCCGCCCATGAAACACCCGCAACTCCTCTCCGCACTCACCCTCGCCATGCTCCCCGTGGCAGCGGCAGCCCAACAGCGCTACAACATCGTCTACATCATGACGGACGACCACACCGCACAGATGATGAGCTGCTACGACAACCGCTTCGTTGAAACCCCCAACCTCGACCGCATAGCCAACGACGGCGTACGCTTCGTCAACTCCTACGTGGCCAATTCGCTTTCAGGTCCCAGTCGCGCTTGCATGCTCACCGGTAAGCATTCCCATAAAAACGGATTTACCAACAACGAGCACGGCATATTCGACGGTTCGCAGCAGACCATGCCCAAACTCATGCAGCAGGCCGGCTACCAAACCGCCATCATAGGCAAATGGCACCTCGTGAGCCAGCCCACCGGTTTCGACTACTGGAACATACTTCCCGCACAGGGCGACTACTACAACCCCAACTTCCTCAACATGGACGGCACCACGAGCCACGAAACGGGTTACGTGACGAACATCGTGACGGACAAGGCCATTGACTGGATGGAACACAAGCGCGACAAGAGCAAACCCTTCATCCTCTTCATCCACCACAAAGCCTGTCACCGCGACTGGTTGCCCGAAATGAAATATCTGCGCGAGTATGAGGACAAGACTTTCGCCCTCCCCGACAATTTCGACGACACGTACGAAGGACGTCCCGCCGCTGCAGCCCAGGAGATGGAGATTAAGAACAACGACCACATGGACATCGTGTACGACACGAAGATGTACCGCCCCGGACTCAAGACGCGCCTGAGCGAGAGTTATCTCAACATGGTGGGCCGTCTCTCCTCCAAGGACCGTGCCGAGTATGACTACTTCTACGACTCCCTCGCTCTCGACTTCAACAGCCGCAACCTCACGGGTCGCGCCCTCGCCGAGTTCAAGTACCAGCGCTACATGCGCGACTACGCCAAAGTGCTGAAGACGCTCGACGACAACGTGGGTCGCACGCTCAACTATCTCAAGCAAGCCGGACTCCTGGAGAACACCCTCGTGGTCTACACCTCCGACCAAGGCTTCTACATGGGCGAGCACGGATGGTTCGACAAGCGCTTCATGTACGAAGAGTCGCTCAACACACCGCTCGTCATGCGTCTGCCCGACGGGTTCAACACGAAAGGCGACATCAAGGAAATGGTGCAAAACATCGACTACGCTCCTACCTTCCTCGAACTCGCTGGAGTGAAGACGCCTGCCGACATGGACGGCGTGTCGCTCCTTCCGCTCCTCAAGGGACAGCATCCCAAAAACTGGCGCAAGAGCATCTACTACCACTTCTACGAATACCCCGCAGAGCACAGCGTGAAGCGCCACTACGGTGTGCGTTCTTCCGACGGTTGGAAACTCATTCATTTCTACAACGACATCAATGAGTGGGAACTCTACAACCTCAACGACGACCCGCACGAAATGCACAACCTCTACGGCCAGCCCGGCACGCAAAAACAAACCCAGCGACTCATGAAGGAACTCGTGCGCCTGCAAAAGCAGTATGCCGACACCACAGCTCTTAAGCTCAACGACGAGAAGTAACGGAGCGGCAGGCTTAGCAACGACCAGAAAACATCACCTGCGCAGAAATGCGAAGCACGAACCCGTGCCTTGCGTTTCCGCGCAGGTGTTTTTTTTCGTGCACTACAACTTTCCCTTTATGAACGAAGTGTAAGAAAACATCCATCAAGATTAACGTTTTGAGAATATATTTTGAAAAAGATGCGTAGCCGGTTATTGCGATGAAGAAAAATCCATACCTTTGCACACAGACTTAATAGAACTTAAGATATAATCATTAACCACATATGCACGTACTTAGATATTGGCCAAAGGTGCTGGCGGCAACTGCATTGCTGCTTTGCAGCACGACGCTCCAGGCACAACGTGTGGACGTAAAGACCAATGCGCTCTATTGGGCAACCGCTACGCCCAACTTTGGCGTGGAGTTCCGCCTAAACCGTCACCTTACGCTCAACCTCGAAGCCGCAGCCAACCGTTTGAAATTCAAATCGTACGACACCAAAGCGCTCGCTTTCACACCCGAAATGCGCTATTGGTTCAGCGCCCGTCCGCAGGCCGGCCATTTCGTCGGCATCATGGGAATGGGCACACACTACAATCTCAAACTCGACAAAACGCGCCACAACGGCGACGCCTTCGGTGCCGGCATCACCTACGGCTACAGTTTCGTGCTCGGACGCCACTGGAGTCTTGAAACGACCCTCGGTCTCGGCGCGCTCCATGTACGTGAGGACAAGACCAAAGAAGGCGAGAGCGAAAACTATCAGCGCAAAGGTCCCAACACGACAAAATGGGTGGCCACACCTCTCAAGGCCGGTGTGACCTTCGTTTACATCATCAAATAAAAGAAGCAATGGCCACACATCACAGCATACTATCAAGCCATGCGGCGCGGCGCGCAATGCTCACCGCGTTGCTGCTTTGCCTCACGGCATGCCTTGCCACGGCACAGGACGTTATCCGCGTCACCGGTACCGTCGTTTCCAAAGCAAAAAACCTTCCCCTTTTCGGCGCCAACATCGTGGATGCTCCCTCCGGCCGCCTCATGGCCACCACCGACGAGGACGGACGCTTCGCCATCAACGTACGATCCAACACCACGCTGCGCGTAAGCATGGTAGGCGCCAAAGTTGCCACCGTAAAGGTAAAGGGACAGACGTTCCTCAAGATAGAGCTTGAGGAAGAGGACGTGTTCCTCGGCGAAGCCGTTGCCACGGTCAAGCGCATCACCGACAAAGTGCAGCCCGAGCCCACCGACATAGAAGTAAGGGGCAACTATTTCTGCGTTAAGACGCGCGTGCGTGTGCCACGCGAGATGTTCTCCCACGACACGCGTCTCGTGGTGCAGCCCGTCATCAACAACGTCACCCGCAAAGAGCTCAAGCTGATGCGCCCCATGGTCTACGATGCACAGGAGTACAACCGTACGCAGGACCGCCTCTATAATTTCGACATGGACGCTTCCGACGGCGACCCTCTGGCAAAATACGTCACCGTAAAGTCCGACTCCACGCGTGAAAGCGGACGTTCGAACGACATCATCGGCTACACCGACTCCATCTATGTGGACAACGTGAAGGACGAGTACACTTGCGACATCTACATGGCCATTGAGGACTACCGGCACATTCTCTACCGCGACACCACCATCATAGCCCGCGGTACGGTCAACCCCATGCGCTGGCTCGACTATTCCTTCAACGCCAACGAAATCACCGACTCCGCCTACTTCCCCAAACCCGAAGTGCAGCTTCGCGACAGCAAAGGCCAGATAGACCTCCGCTTCCCCATCGGCAAGGCACAGTTCGACACCGCCGATCCCCACAACCTTGCCGAGACCGAAAAACTCCGCAAGCAGCTCGAGCAGATTGCCCGCGAGAAGGACGCCACGCTGAATTCACTCGCCATAGACGGAACCTCCTCGCCCGACGGACGCTACTCCTCCAACCTCACTTTGGCACAGAAGCGTATGGACTTTGCCATCGGCTACCTCCGCAGCAAACTTCCAGAAGAAACGCGCAGCCACATGAAATTCACGTCCAATGCCAAAGTGGCTCCTTGGGCCGACGTCATAAGCCTTATGCGCGCCGATAGCCTCAACGACGAGGCCAAGCAAGTGGAAAACATCGCCATGCGCTACGACAACATCGACACGCAGAGCCGGGCCATGCGCAAACTTCCCTTCTATGCCCGCCTGCTCGAAGGCAAATACCTTCCGCAGCTCCGCCGCGTAGGCTACGTGATGAACTACTCCATCTTCCGTCAGCTTACCATAGCCGAAATCGACGAACTCTACCAAAAGGACTACCGCCAGCTCTCCCGCTTTGAGTTCTTCCAGCTCTACCGCAACGAGAAAAATGCCGAACGCCGCGAAACCATCCTTCGCCAGGCTCTTGAGATGTATCCCTCGTTCATGGTAGCAGCCAACGACCTACAGACCATCCTTATCAACCGTCAGGAATCCGACGCCGAACTTCTCGCTCCCTTTGCCGGACAGAAGGCTCCCGTGGCCGTGAACGCCAACCACATGATAGCCCTTCTCAATGCCGGACAGTACACGCGTGCCGACTCCATCGCGCAGTTTCTGCCCGACATGGAAAGCACCCATTTGCTCCTCGCCGTGAGCAATGCACTCAACGGCCATTACGAGGATAGCTACCAGACCATTGCCCAAACCGGCAAACGCAACGAAGTCGTCATGCTCCTTGCCATGAAGCGCAACAAGGAAGCGCTCGAAGCCAGCAAGGCACTGCCCGACGACGAAGCCATGACACACTACCTGCGTGCCGTATGCCTCAACCGTGCCGAAAAGCCCGTTGAAGCCTACGACGAACTGGAGAAAGCATTCAAGATGGATCCGTCGCTCGAACGCATGGCGCACATCGACGGTGACGTAAACGACCTCTTGCTTGATAAGACGAAATGAAACAAAGCTACATTTTCCCGATGAAATCCTATCGTAACGCAGCTGCCGTATGCTTCATGGCACTCAGTTCCGCCACGCTCGCCCAAGCCCAGGTGCCAGGTAGCGCACTCGACTACATGTTGCAGCGGCCGCGTGTGACCAAACAATACACCGACAAGCACGCATTTGACCACCTCTTCCTCGATGCAGGTGCGGGTGGCAACTTCATAGGCAGCAAAAGCGGCAAGGTCGGTCCGCAAGCCGAACTCGGCATAGGCGACTGGATTACGCCCGAGCATGGTATGCGCCTCAACTTCAGCGGAGGAGCCTACAACACAAGTGGTGTGAAAGCCAAGTACGGCAACGTGGCACTCGACTACCTGCTCAACATCACCGCTCTCTCACAGCGCGGCTCCACTTACACGCCGCGTCCCTTTGAAGTCTACGGTGTGGCGGGCATCGACTTTGCCGTGTCGAAAGCCAAAGGTGTAACAGAAAACGGCTTCGGAGGACACATCGGCCTTCGCGGACAAGCCGCCATTTCGCCCTACACCTATTTCTACATTGAACCCCGTGCCGGACTCATGCAGGACGACGTTTTGCAAGCCTACACGTGGCACGGCTACCGCCCCGTGGCAAGCGTGACCGCAGGTTTCGGTTACCGCTTTGCCGAGGACGGAAACCACGGCAAGAAAGGCGCATCCGAAAGCTACAAAGGGGCAAACGGACTCTTCGTTGGTTTGGCGGGCGGCCCGCTGTTCTTTGCCAACGCACATCCCGACTCTTGGACCGAGAACACAGGCGGACGCGTAGCGTTCTACGTGGGTAAATGGTTCACGCCCCTCAGCGCCCTGCGTCTTGGCGTGAGTGCCACCACGCTCAAGCAGAGCGGTGCAAACCGCGCCAACGTGCTCGGCGGCCAACTCGACTATCTTCTCAACCTCCACAATGCCTTCGGCGGCGTGAACAACAAGCGCTGGTTCTGGATCAACGGCGTGGCTGGCGTCAGTCTGAACGCCACTGCCGACGGCACGGGAAAGCACTACAGCACGTTCGGACTCGGCGGAGGCCTGCAAGGCAACTTCCGTCTCGCACCCGGTTTCGCCTTCACGCTGGAACCGCGTATCGACATGTACCAGGAGAACTACGCGCCCGCTCTTTCCTCCGTGTCGAAATGGGATGCCACGGCCTCCATTCTCGCCGGTCTGACCTATACTTACAACGAAAGCTACTTTTCCGAACGCGCCCACGACGATTTCACGCAGCAGTCGTGGCACGACCACATGTTTGTGGAAATGGGCGTCGGAGGCAATCTGCCCGTCATAAAGAAAGCCGCGAGCCATCCCTTCCAATACGTCCGTCCGCAAGTGACGGCTGCCGTAGGAAAATGGTTCACGCCCCTTCACGGCGCACGCATCTGGGCACAATTTGCCCAGACCGAATACAACCACGAGGCAGCAATCCGAACCAAGCATTTCGACTTCGGAGCCGACTACCTTTTCAACTTCACCAATGCCCTCTACGGCTATCGTGCGGAACGTCCGTTTGAACTCTCCGGTTCGCTCGGTGCGGGACTCTCGCACCGCCAGCAGGTCGACAAACTCTTCTTCGGCATGGACGCATCGCTGCGCGGTACGTTCAACGTCAATCCGTTCTTCGGCATCTACATTGAGCCCCGCCTTCAGGGCTATGGCAAGAACTATCTGCCCACGGCGCTCGGCAGTACGAAGGTCGACTTCATCGCTTCAGCCTCCGCCGGCGTGCAGTTCAAGATGAACGGCTACAACCGCACCGATGCCATGCAGCGTGCCGAAGAAGACGGCAACGGACTCCGCAGTTCCGTCTACGTGCTCGGCGGTCTGGCCGCACCTGCCAAGCATCTCCGTTCGTCGGACTACTATATGCCCGTAGGCCGGATAGGCTACACGCAGTGGTTCACTCCCCTCTCCGCCTGGCGCCTGAGCCTTGGCGCACAAATGCAGCGCAAGGTTGAAGGCCAACGTTACGCCCAAGTCGGCGCAGCCATCGACTACATGACCGACCTCACGGCGCAGACCTACGGCTACGACCCCTATCGCGCCGTAAGCGTCAATGCCCTTGCCGGTTTCGGCTTCGGTATGGACCGCGGAGCAGGCAAAACCTATTTTGCGCCCGACTTCCACGTGGGCGGCCAAATGGCGGTACGCCTCGGCAACTATGCCCACCTGCTTTTCGAACCGCAGATTTCCGCCCGCCTCTCCAAGCGCTTCAAGGATTCGCAGCTCAACCGTTGGGCGCCGCAGATGATGATTGGTCTCGACTACAGCCTCGAACGCCAGCGCGGCGCACGCGATTCCTACGGAAAGCCTCAGCAAGAACGCTTCGTTTCGGTAAGCATCGGCACGGGCGGCTATACGGGCAACTTCACCCAAATGGATCCCTTCCGCCGTAAGTTCACCTTCGCAAGCGACGTGGCATACGGACAGTGGGTAAACGCTTTGAGCGGTTTCCGTGCCGGCGCAAGCAACACCGTGGTGCAACGCCACGGCAAGGGAAACGAAAACATCACTTCTGTGCACATCGACTACATGATGGACCTCTGTACGGCCATCGGCGGCGAAGGTGTGCAGACCGGACGCTTCCGTCTGACGGGACTTGCCGGTGCCATGCTCGGTTTCTCTTCCCGCGAAGGTCGCGACACGAAGGTTGCCCCCGGACTTGAAGCAGCCATCCAGGCTGGCGTGCGCATAACGCCCAATGTGGAGGTTTACCTTGAACCTTCCGCCACCATATTCACGAAAGGCATTGAGCCTGGCACGAGCCATCCCGCAGAAGGCGAACTGAAGCTTTCGCTCGGAACGAAGTTCTACTTTTAGCAAAGTCGTGTAAAACAGTGACGTTTTGGATACTTCACCCCCACAGGCAAGAAAAGCGCCGCCCATGGGGGTGACGTTTCCAAAACGTCACGTTCTATACGTACATATACGCGCGTATATTATAATATATGGGTAGTATACAAAGCGCTGCGCACTAACGCTTATACCCACCTAAGTAGTTACTGCTAAACTTAAACAATATGCGTCCAAGTTCTCTCTCCAAAATAACAGGTCTCTCCACACGCACCTTTATGCTTTTCGCTTCGTTCGTCGTTGCAGCAATGAGCGTATCGGCTACCGTGTCGTGTTCCTCTGAAACGAAACCCCAAGAGGCAGTTGTGCCCGCACCGAAGAATCCTTCGCACGCCGACTTCCAACCCGGCGACACCATTCCTGCAGAAGTACTTGAAGCCTGCGGCGCCGAAGCCTTTTTCTCGTGCAACTCCATTCCCGACTCCGTGTTTGCCTTCATGCAGGGACGGTCGTTCAAGGCCGACTGCGTCACCCCGCGCGACTCGCTGCGCTACATCACCTGCCTGCATACCGACAAAGGCGGACAGACCCTTCTCGGCGAAATGGTGCTCAACAAGGCGGTGGCCGATGACGTGCTCGACATTTTCCGCAAGCTCTATGCCGCGCATTACCCCATAGAGCGCATGCGCTTGATTGACTACTGGGACGCCGACGACGAGATGGCTATGCGCGACAACAATTCCTCATCGTTCAACTTCCGCTTCATCTCCCACACGACCACCGTATCGAAGCACGGAAAGGGACTTGCCGTGGACATCAACACGCTCTACAATCCTTACCACAAACGTCTTAGCGACGGCACGGAAGTGATAGAACCCGCCACGGGCAAGCCTTATCTCGACCGCGAGAAGGATTTCGACTATAAGATTGTGAAGGGCGACCTTTGCTACCGCCTTTTCATCGCCGCCGGATTCACTTGGGGCGGCGACTGGACGAACCGCAAGGATTACCAGCATTTTGAAAAATAAACGAGCGCAATAAATAACAAACGCAATATTTTGATGCGAAGCGCATGGGGGCAAGACTCCCGTCTTGACAGATTAGCGCGAAGAATATCAAGCGAAGCCATGCAAAAGCCTCCGTGAGACTAGTCAAGACTGGAGCCTTGACCTCCAATGTGCGGGCGCCTGCAAATGCCGCCTGCAAATGCCACTTGGAAATGCTCAAGTTATTCTTTTACCCTACCAAGCAAGCAATAGCTAAAAGCCAAAGCGAGGGGTTTTTCGTGTAGCCACAACAGAAAACCCCTCGCTTATATCATATATAAGCGAGGGAACCATGAAAAAATTAAAAACCTTTTTCAGTTACTTTGTCTGTTGGGGTACCCGGACTCGAACCAGGAAAGGCAGGACCAGAATCTGCAGTGTTGCCAATTACACCATACCCCATCCGTCGATGGCAATTGAGAATCCATCTCAATTGATTGCTTTGTTTGTTGGGGTACCCGGACTCGAACCAGGAAAGGCAGGACCAGAATCTGCAGTGTTGCCAATTACACCATACCCCAAACAAGGAGGTGTATGAGAGATACGCTCTCGAATACGGCTGCAAAAGTAGCGCATTAAAGTGAAAGGGCAAAGCTTTTCGGCGATTTTTTTGAAGTTTTCTTTTTGCGAAGCCCCGCAGATGCCTCCGTAAGGCTGTTTTGTAAACGTCACAGCTCTACGAAAGACGCTAAAACCTGGAACTTGGATAGCAACTGTCGTGTTGAACGCGAGGTTTTGAAAACCTCGCCCCATGAGCGGCCTATTTAGGCTACAAAAAGAGACAGGAACCGCAGTTCAGTTCCTGTCTCTTTCTTGTTTGGTATGTAACGAGCGTTAGAAGCAGAGTTTCATGCTCTTGCTTTCGCCCTTAGCAGAAGTGGCCACTACAATGTAGGTGCCGCGGGTGAGCGAGGCGGTGCTGAGCGTGCTGCCCTTCTCTTCGCGGAGCTGACGGCCATCGAGGCTGTAGAGGCGAAGCGTGGCGGCTCCGTCGCAGCTGATATGGCCTGCATCGAATGCAAAGCGGAGGTTGCCGCTATTGTTGCCCTCAACCGTGGCGATGCCTTCGGGGTAGAGACCGATTACGGTGCACTCTGCCGTGAAGTCGCCGCAGCGGGCGGTGACGGTGCAAGTGCCGGAGTTGAGGCATTCAATGGTGGCGGTAGCGGAGTTACCCTTCGTCTCCACGCTCTTTACATTGCAGAGCACGGGGTTAGAACTTTCAAACGTGATATCGTCCGTAAGTTTGTCTACGCCATAGAGCATAGCCACAAGGGTAGCAGTGCCTTCTTCCGGGATGAAGAGCGCATTGCTGCTCAGCGTCAAGGCGAGTGCCTGATTCTCAAAGTAGAGCAAAGGCAACTTGTCGGAAGCCTTCCAAGGCGTATCGGCAACGGAGCCGTAGGCATAGCCGAGCGAGGTGTTGAAGTAAGCGCTTGTGAGGTTGGCGTTGTCGAGCGTAGCACCGTCGGTGGAAATGGCGGAAGGTGCGGCAGCGAAGGACATGGGTGCGCCGTTGAGCAGCGTGGTGCCAGAAGCGTAGTTGTCCTTGATGTAGTTCTCAATGGCCTTCGGATTGTCGTTGACGTAGGTGTAACCCACGATGCGATGCACGGTGTTGGCGGAGTCGTTGTCCGTCACGGCATAGTCGGGCACTTTGAATTCGCTGATTGCTGACACACAGTTCTGTATGGGATAGGTCGGCGTAGACGTGGTGGTGTAAAGCGGAGTGAGTGAACCTACTATGCCGCCCACCTTGACCATGTCGTTGGTGACCACGTCGTCGTAAGTGTGCGAACCGCCCTTTGCTTGAATGACGCCTTCAGCATAGCAGTTCGTCACTAGACCGCGAGAGTTGTTGTCGCCCACGATGCCGCCAAGGGTGTTGGTTCCCAGAATATCGATGTCGGCATGGCAGTTGGTGATATTTACGTCGCGGTCCGTAAATCCGGCAATACCGCCGATGGAACTTTCGCCGACGAGGGTGGCATTGTCCGCCACGCAGGCCTTGACGTAACTTGAAGTGCGAAGGTCTGCCACGATGCCGCCCACTGGGCTTCCTGCCGTAACGATGTCGCCGTCGCTGAACGAGCACGAAGTGAAGGCGCTGTTGAGCGATGCTGCTCCTACCAAACCGCCCACAGCGGCTGAAACCTCGCCACTCTTTTCGTAGACGTTCGCACCTGCCACGTGCACGTTGTCGAACGTGGAGCCGAGCGCGTCACCAGCTACCACACCGCAATAGGCGTTCTGGCTTTGGAGCGCTACGGTGGGCATCACGAAGTTTACGTTCTTTATGGCGGAACCGTTGAGCATGGACGACACGAAGCCGAGGCGATAGGAAGTGTCGCTTATGCGAAGATGGCTGATGCTGTGGCCGTCGCCGTCGAACTGTCCGCTGTAGCTTTCAAGCGGAGTCCATGCGGAGGGCACGGTGGACATGTCGATGTCTGCCGTCAGGCGGTAGCAAGCCGATGCGGGAAGAGCGTGCATCTGCATGAGGTCGCCGGCTGTGGCCACGAGGTAGGGATTGTCGGCCGTACCGTCGCCGCCCTGGGTGAAGCGTTCGAAGGGAAGGGAGTGAAAGTCGAGTTTATACTGTCCGTAGCGTTCGTCGTCGGAGTAGGCGTAAGCCACGAAGAGTTCGGGTGCGCTGGTGCCGTAGTTGGTGATGGCGCCGGAGTAGTAGCTCATGTTGTCGTCGCCGCGGTAGGTACGGAGGGGCGTTCCGTCCTCGGAAGCCACCACAAGCACATTGTCTACCTTATTGGAACCGTCGTCGCGCGCCATCTTAGCAATGTAGATGAACTCGCGCTGACTGTCGGTGTTCACGAGATAGGGATCAAGTCCGTCGGAGCTGAGGTAAGGGGTGAAGTACTCACCGTTCTGTCCGAGGTTAAAACTCGTCATCTTCGTGGGCGTGAGGTCCTTGGCATACCATCCGATGCGGGCGATGACATTACCCTCGTCGTCGGAAGCGCTCTGCCCCATGCTGATGAGGTACTGATAGCTGTCGCCGCTGGGCACACGGTTGAGCGTAGTGGAGATGAGGTTGCCGTCGATATAGGAAGGTATCACGGCCTGCTCCGTACAGCTGGGGAGGTCCACCATGTGCACTTCCACTGCGCTATTCACCGTTTTGAAGAAGGCCACCTGCTCTTCCTGTCCGGATACGTCGTTGAGCGCCGACCACTGGTCCACGTTGTCGGCAATGGTCTTGACGAGTTCGCCCTTGGAGTTGTAGACCTCAAAGGTGTAAACGTAGTCGTCAGACGAAACAATGTAGTCCACGAAGGTCACCACGAAGTTGAAGTCGCCGTCTTTGGTGTAATACCCCTTGCTGAGGTCCTTACCGCCCAGCACGCCGAAGCCCGCCATACGCATATAGCTGCTTTCGGGTTTCACGATGGGCACTTCTATCTGTGCCACCTGCGCGTAGTTTTTGTCGTAGGCAGTGATGCGGTATTTTACGTCGGGGTTGATGATGGGGTTCTCGTCGCTGTCGTAACCCGTGACGTATTCGCCGGTATAGGCGGCGGTGACGTAGTAGGGCGAGTTGTCGTCGGTGACGTAAGCGTTGAAGTAGGTGCCGAAAGCGTAGTTCGTGTCGTCGGCGTGAAGCTTGAAGGTGTGGTCCACCGTAGCCGTTTCGGAGCCCCATGAGGCAGGACGGAGAATGTTCACGCTGAGGCTATCGTTCTCGTCGGCCTCGTCGGTGTCGAGCACCGCCATGCGCTGGTAGGTGGTCCAGGCGTTGGTGGAAGCGTCGACGAGCACGCTACTGCTCGCATCGTAGCTGCTGACGAGCGTACCGTCGAGGCGGTAAACGTAGATGGTGTTGAGGTTGGTGTAGTTCTCGCCGATGGCATGAACGTATACGGTCACTTCATACGACTTGTCGTCGCGGTCGAAGAATTTCTTGGTAAGGGTGCCATAGGGCTGGATATAGTTGACAATCTGACCGTCGGGCACGTTGACGGTGATGCTACCCATCTCTTTATGCGAGGCATCGAACACGGTGATGGTCGACGAAGCATAGTAACCCGAGGAGTTGGTGGTATAGCTTTGGGTGTAGAACCACGACTTGCCGTCGGGACCTTCGAGCATGCCCCACCCTGCCGCCTGGGGCAGTGTGGTGGTTCCGTCCTGTGCGTCGGCGAGAGTTTGCACGGCGCGGGGTGTGAGCGAAGCTTTCGTGAAACTTCCGCCGGTGGGCGTCATGCGGGCCACTACGGGCGCGTGCTTTCCGTCCTTCCACACGCCGAGACCGCCCACGGGCACTTGCTGTCCGATGCGGGCTTTCCACGATGCAAGAGGTTTCGTGCCGACGGTGCGGCTTGCCGTTTGTGCCGTCAGCGGCGCTGCGGTGGTGAGGGCAGCGGCTACGACAAAGGAGAACAAAGAAGTAGATTTGCTCATATCAGTAGTCTGTTTGGTTTTTTCGTTTTGGAGCGTGCCGCAATGCAACGCTACACGTTGCGACACCATTAACGATTGCAAATGTAGCAAAATGATACAAAACTCCCCTCTTGCGCTTCCTCTTTTTCTTCAAACCGCACAAAAGCGAAGCACATGAAAAAAACGCTACGCGCATGGTGAAATGCAACGCGCATGGGGGGGGGTGACGTTTCCCAAACGTCACGCTCTACACGATCATTAGGAGTGTTCGACCTCCGTTTTACGACACGGAAGAAACTATCGGGCTTACTCAATACTTGCCCCATCAAACAATGCTCACACCGAGCATACCTAAAACAAAAAAAGAGCTACACGAATCGTGTAACTCTTTTTTGTGGTGCCACCAGGAATCGAACCGGGGACACAAGGATTTTCAGTCCTTTGCTCTACCAACTGAGCTATGGCACCTTAATGTGTTTGATGCGTTGAAAGTCAAATCGGGGACACAAGGCCGTCAATGTGTTTTGGCAGTCCTTTGCTCTACCAACTGAGCTATGGCACCAAGATGTGGATTGTTGTGAGGTGAAAGTCAAATCGGGGACACAAGGCCGTCAATAAGAATTGGCAGTCCTTCGCTCTACCAACTGAGCTATGGCACCTCAGCAAAACTTTAAAGAAGTGGTGCCACCAGGAATCGAACCGGGGACACAAGGATTTTCAGTCCTTTGCTC
>CAVJJO010000064.1:0-10472 GCA_963649665.1 Bacteroidaceae bacterium
TGTTACCCAGGGCGTTGCCCTGGGCTAGGCGCAGGTTGGGCTTTCAGCCCGCCGTTGGCACATTTATCTAATCAAAAACTGCTCAAGTTATTTTTTACATATTACCCAACATGCAACTACTGCTTCTTAAAAGTATTTTTACGAATATTGTGTTAATGATTGTATATTCAGGGGGGGGTAGTACTAATGTTCTATATTTGTGGTGCAAAAGTGTTGGAATGAAAAATGCTTTTCATGACGTGTGTATTTTTGCCCGTTGTGATGCCCCTTGGACGAGAAGGGGCAATAACAATACCTTTTATATAGAGAGCGCCCCGATGGACAAAGGATTGTGAAAAACCACAGTGCTGCGTTTTTGCATATCAATACTCTTTGCACTTTATTGCCCGTGTTTGAAAGACACTAAGGCATGGGCTTTGAAACAGTAAGAAACGCAATAAACATGGAACAGTCCCTTATAGCCAATTCTGGTATACAGTTGTATTCGCAGCCGCTTACCCTTGACCTTGGAACGCACGAACGCATGTTCTTCCGTGAGTGGTTCGACGAGGACGAGGTGCAAACCAATCTCGAGTTTGTTTTCCAGCTCAAAGAGAGCGAAAAGGTGGTGCGTGTGGCCGACCTTGTGGCGTGCCGCTTCCTCGACAGTGACGGCAACCTGCTTGTCAGCGAAAACGAAGTCCTTGCCAACCCCAACATTGAAGTGCTGCACGAGGGCGACATCTCCGATACGGAAGAGTTCTTCACCTTGCGGCTCAACGACAAACGCCGTTGCGCCCTCGACCGCTTGTTGGGACAATGGCTCCCTTTGCCCTACTTCGAAGTGGACGGTATGGGCAATTTCAAAGACGGTCCCTACAACTGGGTGCGTTGCAAGCTTTTGCCTCAACCGTCGACGCACGAGGGCGTAGCCGACAGCAATAAACTCACCGTCACCGCCGTGTTGGCTTTTGACACGCATTCCATCTACGACGAACCCGACGAGTATGTCGAATGCCCCTCGTTTGTCTCTCCCTCCGAAATAGAAAAACACTTCCGCCTCTGCGGCGCCCCCCTAGGCATGCTCAGCTTCTGCTCGGGCAAGAACGAGTGGGTGCGCAACTACCTGATGAACCTCGTGCATGAAGTGACCGACATCGACGACGTGAGGGTAGGCGAGGGCGAACACAAATACCAGTTTCTTGCCTCCTACCTGCTCCTCGTCAGCCAGATAGCGGCGCAAAACGCCCTGCCCGAATTGCGCCTGTTGCGCGACCGCGACGTGAAGCAGATTGACGTGGAAATGATTGTCGACATAGGCAACTCGCGCACGGCAGCCGTGCTTTTCGAGGATGGCGACTTTACCCGTGTCAAGCCCCTTCACCTGCAAAACTTCACTCGTCTGACCACACCTCAAGGCACGTTGAACCGCACCGAACAGTCGTTCGACATGCGCGTGGCGTTTCAGAAAGTAGACTTCGGCCGTGGCACGATGTACGGCAGCACGCAGTTTGTCTGGCCTAGTGTAGTGCGTTTGGGTGAAGAAGCCGAGCAGCTGATGCACCAAACCGTGTCGTACGCCGAAGGCGATGAGATACTCTCCACCTATTCTAGTCCGAAGCGTTACTTGTGGGACAATCATGCCCGCCGCGAAGAGTGGCGTTGCGTACGCATCGACCGCCGCGGCCGCAACGAAGAGCCCGTGATAGAGGGTGTGAGCAACTATCTGTGTGACGACGGTTCGGTAGACGAGGAAGGCTTCGGCGTAGGTCTGCACTATTCGCGCAAGTCGCTCATGACGCTTGCTTTTATGGAAATCATCTCACAGGCACGCGTGCAAATCAACAGCACCGAGCACCGCCTTTTTCATGGTCGGCAGAGTACGCCTCGCCGCCTCAACAAAGTGGTGCTGACTTGTCCCACCGCCATGTCGGTGAGCGAGCAGCGTGCCCTGCACGAATGTCTGCAAAACGCCTTACGCGTGCTCGACCTCTACACCACTGCCACCGTGGGCAGCGAGGCATACAATCCCATACGCATTGTTCCCGACCTGAAACGCACCAACAGCGAACAGAAGCAGTGGATTTACGACGAGGCCACCTGCTCGCAGTTTGTCTATCTCTACGGCCTCTTCTCCGACACCTACCTCAACAATAGCAGCGAGTTTTTCCGCATCTACGGTAAACAGCGCACAATCAATGGGCAAGCGAGCGACAGCGTGGTGATAGGTTCGCTCGACATCGGTGCGGGTACAACCGACCTCATGGTATGCCGCTACATGTACAACGAGCAAAATCCCGCCCAACTCAAGCCCGAACCCGTCTACTTTGATACGTTCGACCAGGCTGGCGACGACATGATGAAAGTGCTTATTGAGAATGTGCTTTTACAAGGGCGCAACGGCATTCTTGAGCGCGAACTGGCGCAGCGCGGTCACGATGAGGAACACATACGCCGCTTGCTCTACCAGTTCTTCGGAACGGACAACAACAGCCTCTCGTTCTCCGACCGCATGGTGCGTCGCGACTTTAACCTGCAAGTGTGCGTGCCGCTTGTCTGCCATTTCCTCGACCTGCTGGCGCACGGCGAAAGCTATCGCGACGTGACGTACAACGACGTGTTCAAGCACAATCCGCCCAGCACGAAGGTTCTCGAAAGCTTCAGCGGCAAATTTGGCTTTGAACTCCGCGAAATCACTTGGACGTACGACGGGCGCATCGTGTCGCAGCACATAGAGCGTTGCATGAACGACCTGCTCGAAACCGTAGCCACGCTGATGTACGCCTACGAGTGCGACGTGGTAATCCTTTCAGGCCGTCCCACCTCGCTCGCCCCCATCCGCAACGTGTTCCTGAAATATTGGGGCGGACAGCCCGACCGTCTTGTAGTGCTCAACAAGCATCGCGTGGGACGCTGGTATCCCTTTGCCGACGAATTTGGCTACCTCACCAACTCCAAGAGTGTAGTGCCCGTTGGGGCCATGATAGGCTACTTGGCATCTGCGGCTGGCGGCATGAACGGCTTTTCGCTCGACCTCACGGCGTTGGCGCAAGGCGTAGGACCCACCACAGACTATTTTGTGAAGAAAGACTCCTTGGCGCAGCAAAACCCATGTATCATCACCCCACAGCGCCAACAGGGCGAAGTGACGTTCAACTCGTTCCCCTCGTACATCGGCACCAAACAGTACGACCTCTCGCTCTATCCCGTGCGCCCGTTCTACGTGATTGACCTCAACTACGAGCGCATCAGCGAGAAGTTGCGCCACAAATATGCCGACGAACCGCTCACCGACAGCCGTTTGCAGCAGCTGCTCAACGACTATTGCGACCGCGTGCTCACGCATGTGCCGCTCACCGTAACGCTTGAACGTCCCGACTACCAAGAAAACAAAGAACAACTCAGCATAGCCAGCGTGACGGGATGCGACGGCACAGAATGCCAGCCCACCGACTTTGCCTTGACCGTGCAGAGCCTTAACGATGCCGACTGCTATTGGCTCGACTCGGGCGCATTCAACATCAACATCAAGGGACGCATGGCTGAATAGGGGTGTGCCGCGTCACACACACACACATATTTCTACTCCTCTTTATATATAGAACCCAGAACGCTATGACAACAATAAAGAGTCAACAGCAAACGATAGCCCAGGCATTGGCCTGGCAGAGCCACGTGCCGCAGAGCGAGCAAGCAGCTTATCGCAAGAAGCTCATCAATGCCCGTCGCGAGTTGAAGAAAATAGAATATGCACTGAGCGAAGCCTGTTCTACCGCAGCCTTTGGAGAGAGCCAAATGGGCAAGTCGTACCTCGTGAGTGCGTTGCTCTCCACGCCCAGCACGCCGTTCAGCGTGACCGACGGACAGAAGAACTACAATTTCATCAGCGAAATCAATCCTTCCTCGCCCAACTCACAGGTGGAGGCTACGGGCGTAATTACCCGTTTCACCTTGCGGCGCGACGAACAATGCCCCGAAGGACACCTGCGCGTGCAACTGCTCACCGTGGCCGACGTGGTATTGCTCCTTTGCGAAGCCTACTACAACCAAGTGCTGCAAGACGGGTGCGACACCCTGAGCGCAGCCACTATAGATGAACGGATAGAGCAAATCGTTGCCCAACTTGGCAACGCCGCCACGTCCACGCCCTTGCTCGACGAAGACGAAGTGCTCGACATTCAAGAATACCTCAAAAGTCCCTCCATCCAGCAAAAGTGCAGCCGACTGCACGATAGCCGTCTCTTTGAGACGCTCCTCACTCACATTCAGCGCTTCAGCGAGGCGCAACAGATAGAGGCACTTACCCTGCTTTGGGACTGCGACGCAAACATCTCGCGCCTATTCGCCGACCTGCTTGCCACCTACCGCGCCCTTGGCTATGAGCGCACCGTTTACGCCAGTTTCGACGGTGTGCTGAAAAGCAAAGGCTCGTTGCTCGACGTGGCGCGACTGGACGAAATGTACAACACGCAGCCGGAGAACGCCCCGAAGGACTACACCCCCACGGTGCACGTCACGCTGCAGGGAGGCAAAGAAATAGAAGTGAAGAAATCATTTTTCAGTGCACTGATAGCCGAACTCGACTTTGTCCTACCGCAAGAACTTGCCACTACACACGAGTTTTTGAAGAAACTCGACATTCTCGACTTCCCAGGCGCACGCCGTCCCGAGCAGATAGCCCAGTCGCGCTTGGTGGAGGGCAAAAACCTTTCTATCGTGCTGCGCCGTGGCAAGGTGACGTATCTCTTCAACAAATATTCCACCGCCAAGCGCATCAGCACGTTGCTCTTCTGCCACAACAACAGCCAGAGTGCCGAAAGCACAATGGGACTTGTGCTCGACGCGTGGATAAAGCAAAACGTGGGAGCTACCGAGGCCGAGCGCGAAACGTTTACGCAGCGCGCCGGACTGCCGCCCCTCTTTATTATAGGCACGTGGTTCAACAAAGACTTGGAATTTAACGACGAACGTTCCGACGACCAAGACGCACTCGTGTCGCGCTGGAACCGCCGTTTCACCACTGTGCTTGAAAAGGAAGTACTTAAATCGCTCGACGACAACGCCCATTGGTTCAACAAGTGGAGCCGCACGCAAGCAGCCTTCCAAAACCTCTATATGCTGCGCGACTTCAAGTATTCCAAAGCCATTTACCAAGGCTACAATCCCGAACTCGGTACGCCGGAGCAGGGAAACCCTGTACAGCCCGTCACTTATCCCGATTACTTCGATCGTTTGCGTGAGAGCTTTGTGCGGCATGAGTTCGTGCAGAAGCACTTTGCCGACCCTGCTCGCTCATGGGACGTGGCGGCAACTTGCGCCCATGATGGCACGCAAGCCATTATTGACGGCTTGAACCGCATCTCGTCACAAATGGTCGACGCACGCAACGAAAAGTTTGCCAACGACCTTCGCAATGTGTCGCAACAGGTGCGCGGACTGCTCGAAAGCTACTACCACTCGGACAATACCGACGAGCAAGTGAAGAAAGCCAAACGCCAAGCCGGCGCGGCGTGCATTCAACTCGACCGCCTCATCGGCCGTGACTCCTACGCCTTCGGACGGCTGATGGACAGTCTTTCGGTAGGTGAAGCCGAACTCTACGAATTGGTGCATTCGCAGCTCCTTGGCGAAGAACAAGCCCTGCCCATGACCGACGAGGAAACGAGCATATTCATGTCGGCAGGTATGGACTCCTCGCTATCGCGCGAGGATAACCTGCAACGCCTCTGCGACTACCTGGGCGTAGACAGCGAGGAAGAGTGCGCCGAACAACTCGAAGGCATCGACATCGACAACCTCCTCTCGCAAAGTCGCATGCAAGCCGACCGTGCCGAAACCTTGTTGACTACGGTGGAAACCCTTTGGCACGAGAAAGTGCTGACGGAAAGAGCCGCACGCAGTTTCGAGGACGATTTTCCGGCCCTTTCCAACATAACTTCCGCCTTATGGACGCTCTACGGTATGCTTGGCGTGCACGGCAAACTCGTGAACATACTGCGTAGTTACCTCGAAACCATCGACCAAGAGATTGTGGTGGGCATCATTGCCGACTACCTCACGATGGAGTTCAACCGTTTCACCACCTCGTTTGGCCAAGACTTCATGACGGCCGAAGAGAAGAACCGCATGGAACGGAAAGGGCAGGAACTGAAAGCCCTTGGCGGTGATGTGCTGCTTTCGCCCGAGGAAACTCCCAAGGGCTTGGAACTCCTCACGCTCCTTGCCCAGCAGAAGCGTGTGCTTTCGGGCAACTCGTTCGGACAGAAAGACCGTAAGCTGCTTTCCGCCTTTCCGCAGTTTGGCAGCGTGTGGCGCTGGCAACGCAGCCTGCGTTTGGGCTTCCTGCAAGCTTGCGACGTGCCCGACTACGACCTTGCTGCCAACGCCGCTCTCGGCAAGATACTTGAAACCGCTTAAACGAAGGGACAACTTATGGATGTGAAAGGAAAAATAAAGGTTTGCCAAACACTATTCGGCGAGTTCAACGTGGAGGAAATCAACGGCTCTCCGTTCTACAATCGCTACGGCGAGTTTGTGCGAGTGCTTAGAAAATACGCCAAAGACTTCGATCCCGAGCAACTCCTGGCACAGCCCGTGGAAGACAGGCTGCATGGACTGCTCGAATGGTACGTGCCCGACACGGGAGAAGAACCCGAAACGCTGGCTTCGCTTGCCGAAACCAATCCCGAAGACTATGCCCGCTACAGCGCGCTGCGTCAACAACGGGTAGAACAACTGCGGCAAATACAGTCGCAGATAAATTTGCCGCAGGAACTCGCTTTCATGAAGAGTCTGTTGCTCTATCTCGACGTAGACTATAAGGACAGCATCACTTATTGCCACGACGGCGAGGTGAGCCTTGCCGTGTGGGGCATGAAGATGAGGCGTGGGCGAAACCAGACCACCACCATCACCGATACCTTGCGCGAACACCGCGTGCACACCGTGACGTACCGAGTGGAAGGGCGCGGACAGATTGTGGGACACACGCAAATCATGCGTAAGCATGGTCATGCCCTTCAAGGCGCGCACGACATACCCGAGGTGGCTGCAGCCACGCACTATTCATTCAAACGTTGGGAACCCTGCGCGCCGCAAGGGAAACGGGTGGAGAACGACGTGGTCTATACGGCGGTGTGCGAACGCACCGACGACTTTGAAGTGCGCTTTCAAGCTCGTCGGGGCGGTACGCTTGCTGGTGAGCTAGAGACACAGGTAAGCAAAAAGCCCGGCGAACCCTTACTCGCTACCGACTTGCCTATAGTCGTACCGGAAAATGGCTGGAAGTTTGTGGAATGGACACCCAAGTTTGAACCGGGCGCAGAGGTGACGGACGACCTCGTGTTTGAGGCTGTGTTTGAGGCCGTCGTGGAAGAAACTCCAGTGATTCCCACTCCACCGCCCGTTCCGCCCATGCACACGGTAAGGTTCGTGTCGGCAGAGAACGGCATGTTCAATCCCGATGCGGTAACTGAGTTTAGCGTACGTCATGGTGAAACGTTTGATGCGGCGCAAGCTCCGCTCATTACGCCGAAGAAGGGCTATAAGTTCTTGGGATGGAATGCGCCTTTTAGCCTCAACCCCGTGACGGAGGACATGACCTATGTGGCGCAATACGAAAAGCGTGTGCCTTGGTGGCGGCGTTGGCGTTGGCTTTGGTGGATGCTTGCTGCTTTGTTGCTTTTGCTCCTGCTCTTCTTCCTGCTTAAATCCTGCGTGGGTTGTACCAGTCGTGGCCGTCACGCAGAGGTAAACGGCGTGGTGCAGACAGACAGCATTGAGAATGCCGACGGCATAGGAAGGGACGACAACGGCACAGTTCGTCCCATTGACCTCAACAACGGACGCTTGCCCGAACAGGGCAACGTTACAGCACCCGTTACGGGCGACGAAGACGGCGAAACGCCCATCGTGGAGCAGCCCGGTGCCCCCAGCGTCATTGCCAACCGCTTGTTTCTCTTCATTGAAAACGAGCAAGACAACGTAGATGCCTTGGCACAGGATTTTAAGAAAGCCTATCCCGACGAAAAGTACAGCATCATTGGTTACGACCGCGAGGTGAAGATGCTTGTGATAAAGGTGCCAGCCTCCGAGCGCGACCAGATACGCCAGACCATCAACCAGCGCATTTCCAACCACAAATTCCTCGTGTTCGATGAGCAGATATACGAACTCAACTCCATGTCGCACAGTCAGAGTAGCGATGATGCCGCAAGCTACGGTTGGCACTTGAAGGCGGTTCATGCCCAACAGGCTTGGGCTGTGACGAAAGGCTCGCCGCAGGTAACGGTGGCTGTGGTGGACGACGGCATTCAGGCTTCGCACCCGATGTTTACCGGCCGCATCGTCAACGCCTACAATGTCTACACGCAGAACAATCGCCTCAGTGTGGGCGAAGGACACGGTACGCACACCGCCGCCCTTGCAGCTGGCAGTCAGGCAAACTTGGCTAAGGGCGCGTCGGGCATTGCTCCGCAGTGTCGCATCATGCCCGTGCAAGTGTTCGACAATAAGCAATGTCCGCTCTCGGCTCTCATCGCCGGCATTATGTACGCCGTGCATCACGGGGCTGACGTGGTCAACGTGTCTGTCGGCCCGTCGTTTCCTGGGCTCAACCAATTGCCCGTGACACAGCAACAGCAACTGCGCAATCAGTTTCAGAATCTAGAAATGCTCTGGAAGCGCGTTTGCTCTATTGCCGAAAAGAAACGCAGCCTCATCGTCTTTGCAGCAGGAAACGACAATATCCTTGCTTCTATTCCGCCCGAGAACCGCAACCTTATGTCGCTCGCCGTCGGCGCAGTCAATCAGCAGATAGCTCCAGCCGACTTCACCAACTATGGCGGTTTCTGCGATGTGTCAGCCCCAGGCGTGAACATTCTTTCTGCATTCCCCAACAGCACGCTGCGCTCGTGCGACGGCACAAGCATGGCAGCTCCTATAGTAAGCGGTGTATTGGCGCTGATGAAGAGCGTGAAGAAAGACCTGACGCTTGAGCAGGCACGCAATGTGTTGCAGCGCACGGGACAAGCCGTGAACGGACCGCTCCCCGTGATGGTGCTTGCCGACAAAGCCCTTGCGGCAGTGAAGCAGGGCGACTTCTCTGACCCTTCGCATCAGGACGTGATGCCAGTGCAGGTCGACGACGAAACCGTAGCGATTGACGACGAGCCAAGCAATGCGCAGGCCGCACCGACCGTCGGTACCATTCCCGCACAAGACGACTATGCGGCCATCCGCCAACAGATTCAGGAATACGAGCAGCGCATAAAGGAACTGAAACGCAAATTGCCACGCAATTAGTCCTTACGCCCTACGCCCAATCAAAAAACAATAAAAAAACAACCAAACGATATGCAGAAATCATCCTTCAACTTCGCCACCGTTTTTTCACTGATGGTGTTGTTCGTGTTTGCCTACATTGCCTACTTGGGTATGGTATACTGGCAGCAGGGCAACCAAACACTCCCCGTCTTGCTCAGTTCGGGGCTTATTGTGCTTGTGGCTTTGTGCGTGTTCGTCATGTGCAAGAGCAAGGCTACACGCTGGCGCAAAGTCGGCAGAGTGGGGCAATGGGTGTTCGGCCTTATTGTTCTTGTGGCCTTTGTAGCTGGCTCCGTGCCTTTCACCAACTTCCTGCGCGTGCTTTCCGAAGCTGACCACATCAAGCAGATGGTGAACGCAACATGCGACAAAGCCATTGGCATTGATGCAGACTATGAAGCCTACGTAGACCAGCGAGTGGCAAACTACCGCAGCAGTTTGTCGCGCATTGCGAGCGGCAAGGAAAACCGTCCCTCCGACTACAAACTCTGCATGGGCAATGCTCCCGGCGACACCGATGTGCAGCGCATCAGTAACTTGGCTCAGAGCCTTCGTTCGCGCCTTTTGCCCGACAGCGCAGTAAAGGTTATAAATGAGCGCCACGAGTGGCTCGAGCGTGCCAAGAACGAGAACGTGATGAACCCCCTTACACCCTCCAACGTAAACAAAGTGAGCAGGTGTGTAGACAATTGGGTGGAAAACTACCGCGACCTCTCCAAAGTGAGCTACAAGGGCGAAGAGAACGTGCCCGAGTTTCAGGTGTCGGCGTTCGACAATAGTTTGGAATCGCTCATCCAAACGTACAGTTCGCTTGAAGCACCTTCTGTCGTAGCTCTGATTATTGCCTTGATATGCTTCGTCATTATGCTCTTCCCCTATTGGATTACCGAGGGCGATTTAGCTGCGACTTCAAGCATGTCGGGCTTCCGCCGCAAAGGCAAAAAAGGAGGCGGCAACTCCGATGGTCATCTCTTTGACAAAAACGGATTCTAACTACTAGGAACTCTAATTCCCTTAATTACATTCATCTTACATAAACGATGGACAACGAGAAGAAGCAGAAAATACTTGACGGCATTGCCGCCATTCCCGAACGTAGCATTGCCAACTACATACTTCGTGGCGAGGTCTCGGCAGCCGAAATATTCAGCCGTTTGGAAGACCTCGGC
>CAVJJO010000064.1:10482-16072 GCA_963649665.1 Bacteroidaceae bacterium
GATGAAAAACTGTCCGCCGTGCGCAGTTTACTTGCGGCAGACGACAACAAACGGTGGAACGAGGCCGTAAAAGCCAACTCCGCCGAGGCATATTGCAGCTATTTGAAGGTCTACCCCACCGGACAGCACGCAGCCGACTGCCGCCAAAAGCTCGATGCGCTTGAAACTCAGCTTTGGCAGCAAGTATCTACGACTATGACGGCCGAAATGCTCAACCATTACCTCAGTGCCTACCCCAACGGGCAGCATGCACAAGAGTGCCGCGAAATGCTCAACGACCTTCCTTGGCTCGAGGCACGCAAACAAGGCACCATAGCCGCCTTGCAGCAATATCAGTATACCTACCCTGACAAGCACATCGACGAGATAAAGCAGATTATCAACAATCTGAACGACGACACCGATTGGCGCAACGCACAACTTGTGGGCAAGACCTATGCCTATCAGCGATATTTAGCGCAACACCCTAAGGGTAAACACATGCAGGAAGCGCAGCAAGCTATCTACTCGGCTGCCGGGCGCGATAAGATTATCGATAATCTGCAAAACAACATCAATGCCTATTCGGCTTTCCGATTACAGACGGAGGTGAACAATCTGCGATTGAGTTGGGACGACCTCAACCAAGTGTTCACTCCCGAAGAAGTGAAGGCTATCCGCGAAATGCCCTCTTTGGTAGAACTCCCAGCCAGTGAAGCCCCCGAATCGTTAGATCCCGGCACCACAGAGGTGTATTTCTGGGGAACACCATCGAGCGGAAAGACCTGTGCGCTGGGGGCAATTCTCAGTGCTGCCAATAGCTACGGCATTCTCACCAAACAGGAGTGTAACGGAGCTTATTACATGGATCGCCTATGTTCCACGTTCAAAGGAAATGGCATGTGCAATCTGCCGGCAGGCTCGGCCGACGATGTGATACAAGAGATGCGTCTCTCGCTCCGTGATAGCCGCAACAAGCAACATCCGCTCACGCTCATTGACATGGCAGGCGAAACTTTCCGTTCGATGTATCGCCGCATGAACAACATTCCTGAGACGAACGCTTCCTCTGCTATGGTGCTTGAACGTGCGCAGCAGTATTTGAACAACGAGAAGAACAAGAAAATTCATTTTTTCATCGTGGCCTACGGCGAGGAGAACAAGCAGTGGGATGAAGAGGGCGTACCCATGATAAACTACCTTGAAGCCTCAATGAACTATCTGCGCCAAGCGAAGATTATCCGCCGTAGCACGAATGGCGTTTATCTGCTTGTCACCAAGGCCGACACCATGCCTTGCGCTCCTAACGAACGTGAGCAGTTTGCTGTCGACTATGTGCGCAACAATATGCCCTCGTTCTATAACTCGTTGAGCTATCTGTGCAGCAAGTCGGGCGTAAGTGATTTCCAAATTATGCCGTTCTGCGTAGGACGTGTGTTTGCACAAACACTGTGCCACTTTGAACGCGAAAACACCGACAGCGTACTCGATAGACTTATCTCAAAATCAGCCACAGAGAAAGGCTCGATTTTTAAATTCCTCAACTCCTAAAATCCATTCTGCAACATGATTAAATGCATTGATATTTACGGACAGTTCGACAATAAGGGAACTGATCACTATTATATCTATCCGCAAGTCCTTTCGCCCGAAAGCCGCCAATTCTTCCGCGATCCGCGTGCCGATCTCGGTGCCTTCCCAATCGGTGTGAACGTTACCGACCTATTCGCGCTTTTCTGCACGAAAGAGGGTTGGTGGATTTCTATCGTAAAGCGTAACAACAAGCACGACACGCGCCAAGGCTACGCCATGTTTTCCGTATGCTTGGGTGCCAACCGTCCCATGAATGGACAGGAAGCCGTTCAACTGCTGCGCGAAGGCTATAAGCAGTTTGTAGACGACCGCATTTGGGACAATGCGCAGACAGATACCTGGCTGCAAACGCATACGCTACAACTGACGCAATGCAACATCACGCCCTTCACCATGCCCGCATCGCTTGCAGACGGCAACAATTCCGCTTACCGCACCTTCGCCACTGAGGCCGACCTGCAACAGGCACTCACCTACATCTCGCAAAAGGAATACAGCAAGTTCTTGCGTGTGTTCCTGATCCCCAACACGGCAATGCCCGTCAATACGGGGCACCGCATGCAGCAGGTCACTTCTCCCATCAATAGAGAATTTACGATTCAGCATACGCCCGACACCGACCCGTCCGTGCCACGTGAGGCTATTGAAGGAGAGACTGTCAAAATCGTTTACCTACGCAACGGCCTTAAGTCGGAGCAAATAAGCTATAAGGTGGGTTCTTCGCATAAGGCAGTTGATGTAGATAGTATAAATGGTGTTGTTGTGCTGAAAGACCCGAAAACGGCTGGGGCAATATTCTATAAGAAAATTCGTTTGCAAACCAAAGTTGACAAAGAGATTAAGCTTAGCCGTGAACTCCAAGACAAAGGAATTAAATACAATCCTCAGACCAAGACGTTGCTTGTTCCCGACGACTTGGACCTTAATTTCGAAGGCTCGTTAAAATGCGAAGGTTACCAACCTTATCCTGTGAAAAGTGATTTATGCAAGGGCAAGGTTATCTCTGTAAATTTCAAGGAAATACCTGTCTCCATTTCGGTAATTATTGACGGAAGTCGCTACAACGTAGTTGAAGACATCTCCCTGAGGCAAGCAAAGGAATGGGAAAAGAAAGGCCTGGGTAACCTTTCTGGAAATAACATCGAGATTCTCACGAAGAAAGAAGAAGAGGAGTCCGTCGTCTCTATGATTCTTAAAGTGTTGGGCGCAGTGTTTGCTGTGCTTATAGGTGGTTATGCCCTATACGCTTCGGCATGTGGAATCATGGAGTGGAATGTGTGGCCTTTTCAACACGCAGAGTCTACAAACACAGAAAGTACAGCCGACAGCACCGTTGTACCGCAAGATCCCGTAGCCCCGTTTACAGAACTCCCTAGCGATAGCACCTATTTCAAAGAGCAAGACACTTGGGACGAAAAAGAATTGAAGAGCGAAGAGGGCAAAAACTTGCTTTCAGCCTTGAAGAATGGCTATATAGACGAAATACGGAATGCACAGGACGAATGTTTCCTCGGTGTAAAGAATGTAAACGGTCATTGGACGAAGATTATGGAAACCTTAAGCAGTATAGACCCAAGCAAGAGGACAAAAGCTGAAGATGAAATTAAACGTCTTAGCAGCACAGGTAAAATCAACCTCAGCGAACTGCAAACGGCTTTGAAAAAAATAGAAACTGATTCCTCTCGTCCTGAATCTCAATCTGTGAGCGCAAATCAGCCTTTACCCCCGTCGCATTCAGCAACCACTTCTGCGCAAAAAAAACAGAAAACCCAAGAGAAAGTAAGTATGGAATAGGATCTACGAAACAAAGATTGATTAATCCTTTCGAAAAATGAAGAAATACATAAAGATAGCCCTTCTTTTCCTTGTAGTGGTAGGCATTGTAACGCTTGTTGCAGTGTACCTGCACATTCTCGGTGCAGGGGCTGAGGCTAAAATAGCCATTCCCAGTTACGAGCGTACTGTTGCCGCTCATGTGGAAAACCACATCAAAGGAAAACCTTACGCAGAAGCGCAGCATGCGTTCGACAGCATCAGCACGAGCATTGCCACGCAAGCTACCATCATCCTCTCCGACGGTGAGCCTGCTGCCACGCTGGAAGAGATTACCCACAGCATGCAGTACCTTTTCGATGGCTACGCCCCCGTCGTCAATAAGCAAGCTGCCGACTTGTTCGCCCAGTCAAGCTGGAACTCCGACCAATTGCGCGCGTTGCAAACCCAATCTCAAAGGCTCTTGGCCATGGGTGTAGCGGAAAGTGGCACCGATGTGGTGAAACAACTCAACAGCATCAACGCCAATGTCAACGACTACTTTGCAGCCTTAGCCCTTGTGGCTTCAGCCTCACATTGCAGTTCGGTGGCAGCAGCGCAAGCCGTTCGCTCGGGTGTGGCGCGCTACAAGCGTGCACCGCTTAGCAACAACACTTCGCTTGTGTCGGCACTCAACGCTGCACCCAACCAAGCCAAAAACTCTTGCGCCAATGCGTTAGTGGCTCGCGCCAATGCGGTGTGCAATTATTATCGCTATTCATCGTATGTGTCATTTGCTGCCGCTTGCGATGGCTTAAGCCAGCAAATCAATGCGTTCAACCAATCCTTAGGTCGGCACGCTGCGCTTAGCTCTGCATTGGCGCGCATGGAAAGAGCAAAGGATGAAGCCTTGGGCTATTTTGCTGGGCAAATGTCTGATGCCAATTCAAGCGGATACGATAATAGCAATGACGATGACGACGATGAAGACTATGACTTCTAAAAAAATAAATCGCTACAAGCAATGAAACTTCTTTATATCCTATTTATTGCAGGAATAACCCTTCCAATGAGTTTGATGGCTCAAAAGAACGATTCCACGGCAACAACGGTAAAGCAAGCCGAGCAAAGCTCTTCAGACGATGTCGTAGAGAAAGTGCTTACGGAGAAAATAAAAGATCTTGAAAACGAGAATAAAAGTCTCAAAGCCCAAGTAGAACAGCTGAATGCACACAAGGCAGAAACTGCCAAGAGCGGTGAGACTCGTATCCGGCAACTTGCAGACAGTTTGACACATGCGAAAAAACTAATCGACAAAAAAGGCAACGAACTAAACCTGCAAAAAGCTACAAACGACTCGCTCACCAAGGTTTTGGGCTCTTTGGACGCTATTATCTACAAGGAGTGCTTGCTCTATCCGCTTAGCATACGCTACAATCAGCAGCGCATCAACGAATCGTTAAAAGCGCTCGACGCTTATTGTAGCATTGTGGACAAGAATCATCAAAGCAGTAACCTCAAGCAGTGCATAGAAGTGTACAAACCTTTTTTGGAAGGAGGGAGCTCATCGCCTTATCTCACCTACACCAACGAACTAATTACTGCGTTTGACGAGATGTCCGCGAATTTAAGAAGTGTCGGTTCAAACGAGACGATGCTCAGAGATATGAAGAAGAAGTGTACAGGTGATATCAAGGGATTGAAGTATTATCCCTTCTATAAAAATCGAGACGTTTCTCCCTATAAGTCGATAGAGTTTCTCGACAATGCGCTCGACCACTTGAAATTGTTGATAAACGAATCGCGCAATGTGGCCGACGATATTGACAAGCTGAAGAAATCCCTTGAGCCAAAACTATAGCAAAAGGCCAAAGCCTTCCGAAAAACGAATAATTTCACGGCAGTAGTTTATAGAACCAATCGCAAGCAATCACATTATGCGTAAAACATTCATATTGAAAGCCTATGCCGACGAAGCTCGCCGAGCCATTGCTCGCATTGAGGAAGAGGAGCGGCTATTGGCTCGAAGGGCAGAGGCCAAGATTCGTTATGAAGAGGTGTGCAAAAGCAATTCGCAGGAAGAGGTTGAGAAGTTTGCAACGGACTACCACGACACGGAATATGCCGAAAAGGTGCAACCGGAGCAGTCGAGATTTTTTGGATGTGTGCGCCTAATGGGAGTGCACCATTGTGAGTTTGCCGATTTAGAGGCTGACATGAGTAATTTGCAGAAGTGTTCCTCATTGACCCGCTGTTTGCAAGAGAG
>CAVJJO010000065.1:0-15678 GCA_963649665.1 Bacteroidaceae bacterium
GGGTGGGCGCTGAGGGATTCGAACCCCCGACCCTCTGCTTGTAAGGCAGACGCTCTGAACCAGCTGAGCTAAGCGCCCGTGCTTCTCTGTTAAAGCGGTGCAAAAGTACGAGTTTCATTCTAAAGTGCCAAGCGTTTTCCCGAAAAAGTGCGTTTTGTGCCCGATGAAAACTCTTTTTATTCGCTTCTGGAGCTAATATTTGCGCCAAAAAGCATCTATTCCGCGATAGTTACACACGACGTACATCCGTGCGCAAAGAGCGGAAATGCCACGTTGCCGAGCCTATTTCGCCAACGGATTCTGCTGGAGAAACGTTTTGCACACCTGCGTCAGTCCGCAACGCTCACATTTGGGTTTGCGCGCCAGGCAGGTGTAGCGCCCATGCAGCAGAAGCCAATAGTGCGACGAAGCCACGAGACTCTCCGGTATGTGTTTCTTCAAGGCCACTTCCACGCTGTATGGCGTAGTGCACGAAGGCGGCACAAGCCCCAGACGATGACTCACGCGAAACACATGCGTGTCCACGGCAAGGGCTGCCTTTCCGAATGCCACAGCTTGGATTACGTTGGCAGTCTTGCGCCCCACCCCCGGCAAGCGGGTTAGTTCCTCAAGGGTTGAAGGCACTTCGCCGCCAAACTCTTCGTGGAGCATGCGGGCAAGGCCCACAAGGTGGCGCGCCTTGTTGTTCGGATAGCTCACGGAGCGGATGTACTCATAGATAACGTCGGGCGTGGCAAGCGCCATTGCCTCCGGCGTGGGATAGTCGCGGAAGAGGGCGGGCGTTACCTGGTTGATGCGCTTGTCGGTACATTGCGCCGATAGCACCACCGCCACAAGGAGTTCAAAGGGATTGGAGAAATGGAGTTCGGTTTCGGTGTCGTCCATCGTGGCCTTGAAATAGGCGAGCACCCGTTCGTAGAGTTCCTTTTTGCGCATAGCAAAGAGTTTTTCGTGTTTCCTAAAAAAGACGCATTGCCAGCCAGGCACCAGCCAAGCACATGGCAACACCCAAAAGCAGCGAGACCGATGCATATATCACCGCCGTGCCCCACGCTGGCTCACGCAAGAGCTGACAAAGTTCATTGGAAAACGTGGAGAATGTGGTAAAACCGCCGCAGAATCCCGTCACGAGGAAAAGGCGTGTTGACGACGCGTCGCGACGCAGCAGGAGCGCAGAGAGAAAGCCGATGAGCAGACTGCCTGCCGCGTTTACCGCAAATGTGCTCCAGGGGTACGTACCCGCTTGGCGAAACACCGGCAGACGGCTCACCGCATAGCGGCACACCGAGCCTAGTCCTCCGCCGAGAAACACGCAAGTCAGCGAGAGCAGCGTGCCTTTCATTTCTGCTGAAGCTGCGCCAGGCGGCTGATGTACTTGCCGAGGATGTCGAACTCAAGGTTTACTTTCGTACCGGGCTTGATGGCGTGGAAATTGGTGTGTTCGAAAGTATAGGGGATGATACACACCTTGAACGTGGTGGCGGTGGGTTCACACACGGTGAGGCTCACGCCGTTGACCGTCACGGAACCCTTGTCGACCGTAAAGTAGCCGCGCGACACCATCTCGTCGTCCGATTCGTAGCCGAAGGTAAATTCGTAGCTTCCGCCGGCATCTTCCACCGACAGGCAAGTAGCGGTCTGGTCCACATGACCCTGCACGATGTGACCGTCCAAGCGTCCGTTCATCACCATGGAGCGCTCCACGTTGACCTCGTCGCCTTCCTTGAGCGTACCAAGGTTCGAACGCTTCAGCGTCTCGTCCATGGCAGTGACCACGTAGCGGTCGCCTTCGCGCTTCACCACGGTGAGACACACGCCGTTGTGCGCCACGCTTTGGTCGATATGAAGTTCGTGGCCGAACGGGCATTCAAGCGTAAAATGCTTATTTTCCTTATCTTGCTCTACGGCAACCACACGTGCCATTGCTTCTACTATTCCTGAAAACATAATGGGGAGAAAAGTCTGTATATTTTAGTTGAGATATTTTGCGGGTGAAACGGTGTCGCCGCCCACGATGAGTTTTCCGTTGACTATTTCGTAGTCCTTCACCTTGCGGTCGAGTTCCGTAAGGTTGATGAGCACACCGATGGACGCGCCGTTGTCGCGGGTAGTCAAGGCATAGCGGTCGTTGTACTCCACGCTGCCGTAGATCTGCGCTTCAGTGCCGTCGTCCGACGTGCGGCAAAGGTCGAGCGTGTCGCCTTTGTCGGTAACCATGCTGAAGGTGCTCATGCCGAAGTCTTCGGTGGATGTGCCGTAGAGGGTGCTGTCGGCAGAAGAATTGGCCTCGAGCGTGTCGGCGGCGAGGGAGTCGGCCTGAGCGGAAGCGTCGGTGCCGGTCTTTCTTCCGCTACACGCCGTAAGAGAAAGGAGGCACACGAGCAGAAGAGGGATGAGTTTTCGTATCATATATAATGGTTTTACATTGCGAAGGTACGAAAACTTTTCCGTCCGCCACGACAAGCCACAAAAGCCTATTCCGGTTTATATTTCTACTTTTGCAAAAAGAAATAGACGGGAGCTTCGTTACAGGCGCCCTTATCCAAGCAATAATATGTTCACTTTCAAGCAATTCACGATAGACGACGCACACTGTGCCATGAAGGTCGGCACGGACGGCGTGCTTTTGGGCGCCTGGACCAACGTGGCCGATGCCCGACACATTCTCGACATCGGCAGCGGCAGCGGACTCATTGCGCTCATGCTGGCACAGCGCGCCCCTCTTGCACGGGTCACTGGCATAGAGATTGACGAAGCGGCTGCCGCCGACGCCCGCCGCAACGTGGCGGCTTCGCCTTTTTCGTCGCGTACGGAGGTGGTGCATGCCGACCTACTGAAATGGTGCCACAGCCACGCGGGAGAGTTCGACACCATCGTGAGCAATCCGCCCTACCACGAAGAGACGCTTCTGCCGCCTTCTGCCGGACGCGCCACGGCACGCCACACCGAGGGCGGCGGACTGAACTTTTCCGCCTTGATCCACTGCACATCCATACTGCTGCGCCCGCAAGGCGAATGTCCCGAAGCGTCGTTCTCCGTGGTGCTGCCCACCCAGGCTGCCGCACGTTTCATTTCGCTGGCGGCGGCATACGGCCTGCAACTGCACAGGCGCACCGACGTGGTGACGCGTCCGCAGAAACCCTGCAAACGGGTGTTGCTCACCTTCAAGCGTTCGGCTTGCGTCCCCACACTCGACTCATTGGTGCTGATGGAGGCAGGCGGCTCGCGTTCGGCCGCCTATGCCTCGCTGTGTGCTGACTTCTACATCAAATAAAGGAAGAAAGAAACTAAGAATTTAGCATCAATTCGTCGGCAGAAAGTTCCATTCTGCATAAAAAGCGCGCTCGTTTCTTTCCTTTTAACATTGTGTTAAACTGTTGTTTCGGCAAAAAGACATAAATTTGTGGCGTACAAGTAATTGAGAGCCTTTGTTCTACACGTTCAACGGTGTTCTCCACGCGGAAGAAGAACGGATTTGTTCAGCATTGTCATGGTCGGCACACGTACGATAGCTCCAGTTGACTGCTATCAGCGCCGCACTTTTCTTCTTCCCCTTAACCGCAAACAAATAATGAAGCCACACTTTCTGCGCCGCGCCATTCTGAGCATTGCATTTATCGGAATGGGATGTACGGCATTTGCACAAGACCTCATAGCGCGTCAAGCTCCCGTAGACCGCCGACTCCGTGCGGTAGACTCCATCGCCATACAAAAAGCCATGGAGCGCGACGAAGAGGCGAACTACAGCGACGACATCTACACCTCCTGGGTAACCACTAAGGCACACCCCTACAGCAGTTCGGAAGTGCCCGACAGTTTCCGCATAGACCTTCGCGGATTCACCATGCCCACCCCTTCACGCTTGGTGACCTCGCGCTTCGGCTACCGCCCCACCTTCCGCCGCATGCACAAGGGACTCGACATAAAAGTCTACACGGGCGACACCATCGTAGCGGCTTTTGACGGAAAAGTACGCGTGGCGCGTTACGACGCCGGCGGCTACGGCTACTACATCGTACTGCGCCACAAAAACGGACTTGAAACCATCTACGGACACCTCAGCAAGCAGCTCGTGGCCACAGACCAGGAAGTACGCTCGGGCGAACCGATTGGCTTGGGCGGCAACACGGGCGGTTCGTATGGTTCGCACCTCCACTTCGAAACCCGCCTGGCAGGCGAGCCCATCAATCCGGAACTGATGTTCGACTTCCCCGCACAGGACGTCACCTGCGACTTCTACACCTTCCACAAGAGCAGCAAGGACACCAATTCCAACACGTCATATGCAAGCGCTGCTGGCGGACGCAACAGCTCGAACGAAAACGCGGGCAGCCAGATGGTAGCTTCGCACTACTACAAGGTGAAGCGCGGCGAGACCATTTCGTCCATTGCCTCCAAACTCGGCATCAGCGAAACGGAACTCACGAAAGCGAACAACCTCAGTAACAAGTCGAAAATACGCAACGGACAAATTCTCCGTTATTGATTTCAACGTACAAACTTTTTAGTTTCATCTCAAAGGCCGACTTTTCTGCAAGAAAAGGCGGCCTTTATTTTGCGGTCGTACCGCACGAGGCCAACACGCAAATAAGCAATAAGAGCAAAGTCCCAGTTGGTTCTGGAACCTTGCTCTTATTGCAGAATAAATGCCGTAGTGATGTTTGCTGGCGTCAACAAAAGAACTGCAAATGTTGACATTTTATTTTTACGCTAAGAACATTTAGCAACGTGCAGAAAAACAACTTAAGCATTTATTAAGCGGTATTTGCGGGCGAAGCGCATGGAGGTCAAGACTCCAGTCTTGACTGTTCAACACGCTATCACGGACTGTTATTTCGTGGCTTCGCCTTATATTCTTCGCGCTTATCTGTCAAGACTGGAGTCTTGACCCCCATGCGCTTCGCATCAAAATTGCGCAAGTATTTTACATGATTACTTAAAAGGTGGCAGTTCGATAACGGTACCTACCGTCACGTTGTCGGCATTCTTGAGATGGTTGTGCTTGACTACTTTGTTGACATAGGCTTCGGAGCCATAGTGACGGCGGACGATGCGTGTGAGATTTTCGCCGGCTTTCACGGTGTGTTTTACCGTTTGTGGCTTTGCGGGAGCGGTTTGCGGTTCCGCTTTTTCGGTTGACGCTTGCGCGATCTGCGCTTGAGCCGATGCCGCGGCGCCATTGTCGGGGTTCGCTGCTGCATTTTCCTGAGCGCCGGCAGTTTGCCGATGAGCCGGTGTGGCATCGCCGTTCTTTTCCCCGTTATTTACGGAAGGAGCGGACTGGGCTGCATTGGAGGCGGTATCGGCTTTTGCCGCGGGCGAAGCGGGAACCGTCTGCGACTGGGGGCGTGCTTCGCTTTCGGGAGCTATCGGTGCTTCGGGCACATCTATAAAGAGGCATTCGGGACAAAGCACACGGAAATAGCCAGCGAAGTAGCACAAGCCCATAAGCACGAGGGCGCAGAAGGCGAGCGCCACATATTTCCATGCATTGCGTTTGCGGGGCGAAGGCACTTCCTCGTAGACATAGCCGGCAATGCTGCTCGACGTGCGTTCCTGTTGCGAACCTTCGCCCGAAGGTGTCGTGACGGGCTGCGGGGTGCTCACCTCTATTTCTTCTTCGTCTGCAGATGACAATGCAACGCTCGAAGATGAGGACGCATTTTCTTCAACAGACTCGGTTGCAGAACTTACCTCAACTTCTTCCAAAGCATCGCTATTCACATCTTCGGATGCATTTTCTTCGTGGACAGTTTGCTTTTCCTCAACTTTGACGCCTTTCTCTTCCATAGATTCATCGGCAGAAGATGCCGTCGTGGGTTGAGATTGGGCTTCAATACTTGCCTCTGCATGGGACGCAGAAACCTGAGCGCTTTCCGCAGTAGGAAGAGCGGGCATTGAGGGCTCGGCAAGGTTGATTATCTCCGTGTCTGCCAATTCGGGTTCCGGTTCTTGAGCGGACTGATCCTCTACAGGTTCAGATTGCTCTGAAGCGTCGTCGGTCTTCTGCTCTTCGCTTTCTTCAACTTCGACAACTTCTGCGCCTTCCACATCCTCCTCGTCAGTGTCGTCGATGGTATCGGCGTCGGAGTCGAGAGGCTCGCTGAGGTCAACCGTATTGAGTTCTTCGGTATCCGTCTCGTCGTTGAGGTCTACTGCCTCGAAGTGGGCAAATGGCTGGTTCACAAGTTCCTTGAGTGCAGCATCGGGCGAAAAAGAGACCTTCGTGTGGCCGCTTATCTGAAAGCGCTCACCGGTGTTGATGTTGATGCTTTCGCGCTCACCGACGGACACCAATTTGAACGTGCCAAAACTTTTTATTTTGACATACTTGTCCTCAAGAAGTCCGTTCCCGACAAGTTCGAAGAATTTTCTTACGAAGCTTTCGGCTTGCGACTTCTCTATCTGCGCCTGCGATGCCAGACGTTCGGCAAGTTCGGAAGGTGTGATCTTCTTTTTCATTGGAGGGAGTTTCTGTCTATGGGTGAGGCTTTTTGCAAATGCTCTTTGTGAGGGGGAGTAAGGACGGGGATTCCGGCGTATGCTTCACACTGAAGCCCTTATTCCGCTTGCGTGTTGATTTTCTCCTTGAACACGTTGCTCTGCTTGAAGGCAAGCACGAGTTTTGGCGGGATGAGTTTGCGCTGTTTGGTGGAGGGATTGACAATGACGCGCTCGAGCTTTTTCTTCACCTCGAACGTGCCGAATCCCGAAATGCAGAACGACGTATCGTCGTCGAGCGCATCGGCGATAGAGGTGGCGATTGCCCCCACAAGCCTTTGTGCTTCCTTGGGACTGACGTTGGCTTCGGCAGCCAACTTTGTAATGAAATCCTTGTTGTTCACCGGTTGTAATTGAAGGATGATGATAAGGTCTACGTTCTTTTACTTGGGAAAAAAGGCTCTGAGCAACGAACCTCAGTCCACCACTTCTCCGAAGAGGTCGAAGCCTTCGCAGTCGGTTATCTTTACTTGATAGAATTCGCCTATTTGCAAAGGTGCGCCTTCCGTTTCGGCAACGAGCACTTCGCAGTCCACTTCGGGCGAGTCGAACTCGGTGCGGCCAATGAAGTACTCGCCTTCCTTTCGGTCAATGATGGTGCGGAACGTGTGTCCCACTTTCTCTTCCGAAAGTGTGGCAGCAATGGATTCCTGAAGGGTCATAAGGCGGTCGAGTCGGTCGTCCTTCACGTCCTCAGGCACGTCGTCTTCATAGTGTTCGGCGGCATAAGTTCCTTCTTCCTCGCTATAGGCAAAGGCTCCCATGCGGTCGAAACGGGCTTCGCGGACGAAGTCGAGGAGTTCGGCAAAGTCGCTGTCGGTTTCACCGGGAAAACCTACCATGAGCGTGGTGCGTATGGTGATGCCGGGCACTTCTTCGCGGAGCGCCTTGAGAAGCTGGAGCGTTTCAGCTTTCGTGGTGTGGCGCTGCATGCGGCTAAGCATGTGGTCGGAGATGTGCTGGAGTGCAATGTCGAGATAGTTGCAGACATTGGGATGCTCACGCATCACGCGGAGCAGATCCATGGGAAAGTGGTTGGGATAGGCGTAATGCAGGCGAATCCATTCCACACCGGGTATTTCCGCCATGCGTTCGATGAGTTCGGGCAGACGCTGCTCTTGATAGAGGTCTACACCGTAGTAGGTGAGTTCCTGTGCAATGACCTGAAACTCTTTCGTGCCTTTTGCCACAAGAGCGCGCACCTCGTCGAGGATGTCCTCCATGGGACGGCTACGATGCGGTCCGGTGATGATGGGTATGGCACAATAGGCGCACTTGCGGTTGCAGCCTTCGGATATCTTGATATAGGCGTAGTGGGGAGGCGTGGTGATTACGCGCTCCGCCGTAGCGCTTTCGTCGTATTCGCTGCTCAGGTCATCGAGGAGTTCCTTCCAGTTGAACTTACCGTAGAACTTGTCGACTTCGGGAATCTCTTCCCGGAGTTCCTGCATGTAGCGCTCCGACAAGCACCCCATCACATAAACATGGGACAGTGCGCCGTTGTTCTTGAGCTCGCAAAGTTCAAGAATCATGTTGATGCTTTCCTCTTTTGCCGAGGCAATGAATCCGCAGGTGTTTACCACGGCTATGTCGCTGTGCATTTCGTCGGGATTGTGAAAAGCATTGAATCCGTGTTCAAGGAACTGGCTCATGAGACGTTCGGAGTCGACCAGGTTCTTTGAGCACCCCATGGTGATGATGTCTACGTTGCGCATTGGGTGTATGAGTCTTGTGGGATTGTTATGTTCTGGCGCTAAAATCTGCACCAAAGATACGTCGTATATTAAATGTTCTGCCCTTCGAAGAGGGTTTCCACGAAGTCCTTGCTGTTGAAGGGCTGGAGGTCGGTCATTTTCTCTCCGAGTCCGATATATTTGACGGGCACCTTGAGTTGGTTTGATATGCCGATGACCACCCCACCCTTTGCCGTGCCGTCGAGTTTTGTGATGGCGAGTGCGGTGACTTCGGTGGCCTTTATGAACTGCTTGGCCTGCTCGTAGGCGTTCTGTCCGGTGCTTCCGTCGAGCACGAGGAGCACTTCGTCGGGCGCTCCGTCGACCACTTTCTGCATGACTTTCTTTATTTTGGTCAACTCGTTCATGAGACCCACCTTGTTGTGGAGGCGTCCGGCGGTGTCGATAATGACCACGTCGGCATTGTTGGCCTTGGCGGAGTTGACTGTGTCGTAGGCCACGCTGGCGGGATCGCTCCCCATCTGCTGCTTGATGACGGGCACGTCTACGCGCTTACCCCAAATGTCGAGTTGTTCGATGGCTGCTGCGCGGAAGGTGTCGGCAGCACCGAGCACCACTTTAAGTCCGGCTTGCTTGAACTGATAGGCGAGCTTTCCGATGGTGGTAGTCTTGCCCACTCCGTTCACGCCGACTACCATGATGACGTAGGGCTTACGTTCGGCAGTGATGTTGAAACCTTCCGATTCGTCGTTGCCACTTTTGGTGAGGAGTTCGGCTATTTCTTCCTTGAGAATTTTGTGGAGTTCACCGGTGCTGACATACTTGTCACGGGCCACGCGCTTTTCTATGCGCTCTATGATTTCCACCGTGGTGTCGGTTCCTACGTCGGAGGTAATGAGTATTTCCTCGAGTTGGTCAAGCACTTCGTCGTCGACCTTGCTCTTTCCCGCAATGGCGCGGGTGAGTTTGCCGAAGAAGTTTTCTTTGGTCTTTTCGAGTCCGGCGTCGAGTACTTCCTTCTTTTTCTTTTTTGAGAAAATGTCAAATATGCCCATGTTGAGTGGTAGTTTTGATAGCGTGGTACGCAAAGTTGAACACGTTGTGCAAGCGAAGAGCGGCAAATGCTTGACTTTGTGGCAACTTTACCCCAATTTGTTTTTGCAAACTTACGCAAAATAGGCGAGACGTGCGCAGGTTTTAGTCCCAAAAGTGCCTTTTGGGACGTTTGTGCAACCGGCAAGCGAGGGTCAGCCGCTTCTTGCGCGGATATTTTCCACGCACAACCACACAAAAAAGAGGACTTACCGCGAAGGGCAAATCCTCTATTTATCTTTCGGTGCGAGGCTACGGAATAAGCCTTTGCACGCTGATAATCTGTAAAGTGAAGTGTGTGGGAACTTCTCGATTAGTTCTTGAAGAAATCCTTAACAGCTTCGTTGGGCACCATCTGCTCGTCGAAGATGTAAGCACCAGTCTTGGGGCTCTTAACCATCTTGATAACCTTGGTGTATGAACGTCCGTCGGTCTTACCTTCCTGGAGCGTTGCGACTGTTTTCTTTGCCATGGTTTACTGTGGATTATTTGATTTCCTTGTGAATGGTCATTCTCTTGAGGATGGGGTTGTACTTCTTCAACTCCAAGCGCTCGGGGGTGTTCTTACGGTTCTTCGTGGTGATGTAGCGTGAAGTTCCGGGAAGACCACTTTCTTTCATTTCGGTGCATTCGAGGATTACCTGAACGCGATTGCCTTTAGCTTTCTTTCCAGCCATTTTATTCTACTGTTTTAGCCGATTACCTTAATATTTTTCCAATCGCAATATCCCTTGGCTACTGCGCTCTGAAGAGCAGCATCCAAGCCGACCTTGTTGATGAGTCGCAGGCCAGCAGCGCTGATGCGGAGGCTGATCCAGCAGTCCTGTTCAACATAGTAGAATTTCTTCGTGAACAAGTTTACGTCAAACGAGCGCTTTGTGCGACGCTTCGAGTGAGAAACGTTGTTGCCAATCATGGCCTTCTTTCCTGTAATTTGACAAATCTTAGACATTGCTTGCGCGTTGTTTCTTGTGTGTAGTAAAGTTTCAGTGTCACCTATTGTTCGCTCCTCTGCCGGGTTTCAGAAGTTGTGGTTGCGTAATCTTGGGGTGGTATCTTAAATATTGACCGGCGAGTGCTTGGTTCCACTTACGGGGTGCAAAGGTAGTAATATTTTATTGCGCCACAAACGTCTCCGCAACTTTTTCGTAAAAATATTTCTCATTACAAGGGTTTTATGGCCTTTCTGGCTGCTATTATATTAAACTGAAGTTTCGAATTTAGGGAAAAACGGACTGAAAGCCCAACTGCGCCTCGGACCGTTTTACCTAAATCCAAAACTTGAAGCCTAATCCTTAAGATTGCTTATAGGAACAACCCATACACCGTCTTCTCGTTGGTAAGTATACGCACCTATACCTATCAGCACCATCATAAATGAAGGCACCTTCATCTTAGTTGTGTCTATCTTGGAGGCCAACTCCTTTAACGTAGAAGCACCTTCCTCAATCAGATTGTCTCCGCCCAGTTTGATTTCAATGAGACCATAATCTCCATTCCGAAGATGTACGACGGCGTCGCATTCCAATCCATTTTTGTCGCGATAATGATACACCGTTCCCCCAAGGGCGTCTGCATAGACTCGCAAGTCTCTTACGCACATTGTCTCAAACAGCAGCCCGAACGTTTCCAGGTCATTGACTAGATCCTTAGGGCCAGCACCTAAAGCAGCGACTGCGATGGAAGGGTCAACAAAGTATCGGGTTAAAGACGTTCGGATAGCAGTCTTGGAACGCAAGTTGGGATTCCAGGCAGGCATATCTTCTATGACGAAAATCTTTTCCAAAGCCTTGATATACGAACCTATCGTATCATCGCCCACGCTCATGGCATCATTGGCTTTCACGTCTTGCGTTATTTTGCTGATAGAAGTTTGCGATCCTTGAAAACGTGCGTATGAACGCATTAGCCGTTTGGTACGCTCTATATCTCGCGAAACATCATCGACTCTCGATATGTCAATATTTACGACAGCGTCATAGTAGTCGTATGCGCGTTCTAGGGCAATGTCCTTATCTTGTAACGTAGCCTTTGGCCATCCTCCTCTACACACAAGGTAGGCAATGTCGTAGATGTTTTTTTCCTCACACATCGAAACTGTAGCTTTCCCCATGAAAAGGTCGCCAAGACTGGTGAAGCCTTGAGAATCTTCCGATTCCCACAAACTCATAGGGCGCATTTTGATTCGGGCAAAGCGACCTGTGCCACTATGCCATATTTCATCTGTCTTGGCTGGCACAGCTGAGCCTGTTAAGATGAATTGACCTTCGTCGTCGCGATGATCAACCTCAAAACGAATAGTATCCCAAAGACTCGGTGCAAGTTGCCATTCGTCTATCAACCTTGGAGTTTCTCCTTCCAAGAGCGTTTGAGGACTCATCTTAGCGAGTTGCATAAACATGCTGCTCTTCTTCGGGTCGTTCATGTATATGGTGCTTTTTGCTTTCACCTCTGCAGTTGTAGTCTTTCCGCACCATTTTGTACCTTCTATTAGTACAGCCCCCATACCTTTGAGCTTTCTATCCAAGATAGAGTCAACTATTCTATGTTTGTATTGTTTCATACCGTTCTTTGATTTGATGGCGAAAGTAATACAAATCGCTGACAATCACAAGCATTTCCTCTACAACTTGGAGTTCATTCGGCCATTTGGCCGTATTTCGTTCGGTCATTTGGCCGTGATTCATTCGGCCATTTGGCCGTATTTCGTTCGGTCATTTGGCCGTATTTCGTTCGGCAAGGAACTATGGCGTAGCTACTCAGGTGGGGATAAGCGTTAGTGCAAAGCGCATGGATTGACAAATAAGACCTCACGTAAGCTCTTGCATACTGCGCTTAAATAGCCGTGTAGAGCAGTCAAGACAGGAGTCTTGACCCCCATGCGCGTTGCATCATCTCCCTAAACCATAAACTTAAATAAGCATTGTGTAGAGCAGTCAAGACAGGAATCTTGACCCCATGCGCGTTGCATCATCTCCCCAAACCATAAACTTGAATAAGCATTGTATAGAGTTGTCAAGACAGGAGTCTTGACCCCCATGCGCTTCGCACTACTATCGCGCATTCTTAAAACCTTCTAAATATCAAATCACAAAGAGGGCACGCAAATTCGCTTACACCCACCAGAGTAGTCACCTCAAGGCAGCGCGACGATGCCCATAGTTAAACAGTGTGCGCCCTGAAGGGGCAAAAGCGTGTGATGTATAGTAACGCTTTTGCCCCCTTCAGGGCGCAAATCCGCTTGAAACCGATAGCCGGGGCGTTGCCCGGGGCTAGGTACTTACTGGCCCTTCAGGCCGTTTTCGGCTAAATCTCAAGCTGCAAAGTTTATGCGAGTTCTTCGACGCTTTCGGTGGGAGCCTCATCCTTGAGGTAGTCGAGGAGCATGTGCATGGCTACGCTCGTGGCCTTTGAGAGGTTCTTGTCGCGACCGTTGTCTTCTTCGAGCATACGGGTTTCGAGGCGCTCGGCATTACCTACGGCAATCCAGATGGTGCCTACTATGACGCCTGCCTTGCCGCCGTCGGGGCCGCCGGGGCCTGCATAACCGGTGATGGCTACGGCATAGTCGGTGCCGAAGAGTTTGTTGGCACCGATGACCATCTGACGTGCCACTTCTTCACACACGGGAGTGTGTTCTGCTATCACGTTGGCGTCCACGCCGAGGAGTCCTTCCTTCACTTCGTCGGCATAGGCTATGAGGCCGCCCTTGAAGTAGTTGGAGCTTCCGGGTACTGCGGTGATGACGCTTGCCACGCGGCCGGAGGTGCAGCTTTCGGCTGTACTGAGGGTCTTGCAGTCGCGCCAGAGAATTTCGTTGATTTCTTTACTTACGAGTTTGAGGTCTAATTCCATTGTATGTGGAGATTATGTAGTTTGTTTGATTTCCGATTGTGAATAGTCTGCGCACGCTTAAAGCGTGGTGCGGGAATAGGCGGGTTTGTCTATGGAGCAGAAGTCCTGGTCGAGATATTTGAAGTAGCCCGTGATGGCTATCATGGCCGCATTGTCGGTGGTGTAGCTGAAGCGCGGTATGTAGATGTCCCAACCCTTTTTCTCGGCGCGTTCTTTGAAGGCATTGCGCAGCCCAGTGTTGGCCGACACGCCGCCCGACAGTGCCACATGGGTAATGCCCGTCTGCTTCACGGCAAGGTCGAGCTTTTTCATGAGGATGTCCACAATGGTGCGTTCAAGCGAAGCGGAGAGGTCTTCCTTGTGGTGTTCGATGAAGTCGGGGTCGGTCTTGAGCTGGTCGCGCAGGAAGTAGAGGAACGATGTTTTGAGTCCGGAGAAGCTATAGTCGAGTCCGGCAATGTTGGGTTTGCTGAACGAGTAGGCTTTCGGGTTGCCCTGACGGGCGAGTTTGTCTATGATGGGGCCGCCGGGATAACCGAAGCCCATCACTTTGGAACATTTGTCCATGGCTTCGCCCGCAGCATCGTCGATGGTCTGACCGAGGATTTCAAGTTTGTTGTAGGCGCTGACCTTCACTATTTGCGAGTTGCCTCCGCTTACGAGCAGGCAGAGGAAGGGATAAGGCGGCAGTTGGTGCTCATCATCCTTCGTCTGTATGAAATGAGCGAGGATGTGGCCTTGCAGGTGGTTGGCTTCTATGAAGGGTATACCCAGGGAAACGGCGAGTCCCTTTGCGAAGGACACACCCACCAGAAGCGAACCCATGAGTCCGGGGCCAAGCGTGACGGCAATGGCGGAGAGTTCTTCCTTTTCCACGCCGGCCTGTTTCAGGGCCTGGTCCACAACGGGCACGATGTTTTGCTGATGGGCACGGGAAGCGAGTTCGGGAACTACGCCTCCGTATGCTTTGTGGACGGCCTGGCTCGCGGTGACGTTGCTGAGCAGGTATCCGTCGCGAAGGACGGCGGCAGAGGTGTCGTCGCAACTCGACTCTATGGCAAGTATGGTGATCATTGGTGTTTCTGCGTTACATTAATGTGTGAGCACTTCAAGTCCGTGCTCTGTCATGAGGAAGGTGTGTTCCCACTGTGCGGAGGGAAGTTCGTCTTCCGTAACTACGGTCCATCCGTCTTCTTCGTCGATAAACACGTCGCGGTCGCCCATGTTGATCATAGGCTCTATGGTGAACACCATGCCGGGCACGAGAAGCATGCCGTGGTGGCGGGTGTTGTAGTGGTCCACTTCGGGATCTTCGTGAAACTCTAGTCCTACGCCGTGACCGCACAGCTCATGCACCACGCTGTAGCCGTTGCGTTTGGCGTGCTTTTCTATGGCCTTGCCTATGTCGCCCACAAATCCCCAGGGCTTGGCGGCTTCTGCGCCGATTTGCAGACATTCCTTGGTGACGCGCACGAGTTTTTCCTTTTCGGGCGAGGTCTTGCCTATGATGAACATTCGCGAAGCGTCGCTGAAATAGCCGTCGAGAATGGTGCTCACGTCCACATTGATGATGTCGCCCTCCTCAAGGATTTCGTATTCCGAGGGTATGCCGTGACACACCACTTCGTTGATGCTCGTACATACGCTCTTGGGGAAGCCCTCATAGTTGAGCGGAGCGGGAATGGCGCCATGGGCTATGGTGTAGTCGTAGACGAGTTTGTCTATTTCGGCAGTGCTCATGCCGGCATGGATTTCCTTTTCCACGAGGTCGAGCACACCGGTGTTCACTTCGCCCGAGCGGCGTATGCCTTCTATTTGTTCGGGAGTTTTTATCAATTTGCGTGTCGGCACGAGTTCGCCCCGGTTCTGAAAACTCAGTATTCGTTTGTCGAACTCGGTAGGCTCTTGACCTTTGGGCACATACCAGTTTCTGACGTTTCTTCTTGACATGATGGTGTTATTAATAATAAGAACCGCTGTCCGCCGATGCATTCACCGCGGCTGCCTGGTTCGCGAAGGACTACGGCGCGCTGCATACGCTGTTTGCGAAACGCTGCCGAGCGGGAGAGATGCGCACGCATCTTTCCGTCCTTCTGCATGCAAAGGTAGCAATTTGACACTGAAGTGCAAATCAAGCCCTGCCGCAAATGCGCATAGAGCGCACCGAAATACCCCAAAAGGGGTAGCCACGCGAACAACAATCAGCACGATTCCGACGCGCGGCGCATGGATAATTTCTCAAGCCGCACATTGTATACCACACATATATTATAATGTGCGCGCGTATATGCACGCGTATATGCACGCGTAGAGCGTGACGTTTTGAAAACGTCACCCCCATGGGCAGCTGCTAACGCGCCCCATACGCTTCAGACCAATGCTCGGTGTACGTACGTTCTCGCAATTCGGGAGAACCTCAATTTTTTCGGCTTGAGTTGTCAAGCCTTCCCGTAATTCTATCTCTTCAAGATACGGAAAAAAATCCAAGGCACGCCGTAAAAATTCCAAGGCACGCCGTAAAAATTCCAAGGCACGG
>CAVJJO010000066.1:0-15375 GCA_963649665.1 Bacteroidaceae bacterium
CAGGGTGTCGCTTCGCTTGCCCTGGGCTAGGCGCAGGTTGGGCTTTCAGCCCGTCTTTGATGAATGCGTTGCATGATTATCGAATAAAAATGCTCAAGTTATTATTTACACATTACCAAGGCCAGTTTTCCCACCCCTCAAACTTCCCTCTCAAAAAAATATTTCACAAAACATTTGCAGCAAACAAAACAATTCGTAACTTTGCACCCCGAAAGTAGTAAACGCAAGATAACTGCTTTGTTTATAGCAGCTTAATGCTGCAGGTTAGAAATAACCCTCCGCCCCGAGCTTGAAACATCAGTAAGGGCTACGGAACCACAAAACAAAATTTTTTTATACATAACATAATACTGAAATGCCAGGATTATTAGGAAAAAAGATCGGAATGACATCCGTATTCAGTGCCGAGGGCAAGAATGTGCCATGCACTGTTATCGAAGTTGGTCCTTGCGTCGTGACGCAAATCAAGACCGTCGAGAAAGACGGCTACGCCGCCGTTCAGGTAGGCTTCCAGGACGCAAAGGAGAAGAACGTCTCCGCACCCCTCATGGGTCACTTCAAGAAAGCAGGCGTAACCCCCAAGCGTCACTTGGCTGAATTCAAGGGCTTTGACCAGGAATTCAACCTCGGCGACACCATCGGTGTAGACCTCTTCGAAGGAGCCGAATTCGTAGACGTAATCGGAACCTCTAAAGGTAAAGGTTTTCAGGGCGTTGTGAAGCGCCACGGCTTCGGCGGTGTAGGTCAGAGCACGCACGGTCAGGACGACCGTCTCCGCAAGCCCGGTTCAATCGGTGCCTGCTCCTACCCCGCAAAGGTTTTCAAAGGCATGCGCATGGGCGGCCAGATGGGCGGCGACCGCGTGACTACGCAAAACCTCAAAGTGTTAAAGGTAATCCCCGAACACAACCTCCTTCTTATCAAGGGTTCTGTTCCCGGATGCAAAGGTTCAATCGTAATTGTCGAGAAATAAGCAATGGAAGTAAGCGTATTCAATATCAAAGGTGAAGACACCGGCCGCAAGGTAACCCTCAGCGACAGCGTCTTCGGCATCGAACCCAACGACCACGCTATCTACCTCGATGTAAAGCAGTACCTCGCTGCACAGCGCCAGGGTACGGCCAAAGCAAAGGAAAGAAGCGAAATGAGCGGTTCTACCCGCAAGCTCGGACGCCAGAAAGGTGGCGGCGGTGCACGTCGTGGTGACATCAACTCACCCGTACTCGTAGGCGGTGCACGCGTGTTCGGTCCCCGTCCCCGCAACTACAGCTTCAAGCTCAACCGCAAAATCAAGCAGCTCGCTCGTCGTAGCGCACTTTCCTACAAAGCTCAGGAAAACGCACTCGTTGTAGTTGAAAACTTCGATTTCGAAGCTCCCAAGACTAAGAACTTCGTCGAAATCGTAAATAATCTTAAGATTTCCGGCAAAAAAGTACTTTTGGTAACCGCAGAAGCAAACAAAAATGTATATTTGTCTGCCCGCAATATCCAGAATGCTAAGGTGGCCATCGCCTCCGACATCAACACCTACGGCGTGCTCGACGCTGCAGTCATGGTAGTGACAGAAGGTGCAGTTGCCCAAATCGAAAACGTACTCAACAAGTAAAGCACGAAAAGAAATGGCATACATCATCAAACCCATCGTCACTGAAAAGATGACCGGCATCAGCGAGAAGCAGAACAAGTTCGGCTTCGTCGTACGTCCCGAAGCAAACAAGCTTCAGATTAAGGCCGAAATTGAAGCCACCTACGGCGTAAACGTTACGGGCATCAGCACCATGAAATACGCCGGCAAGAACAAGGCACGTTACACCAAGGCCGGACTCGTACGCGGCCGTAGCAACGCCTACAAGAAAGCCATCGTTTCTATCAAGGAAGGCGAAACCATCGATTTCTACAGCAATATCTAAATAAATAATGGCAGTACGTAAATTCAAGCCCACTACACCGGGGCAGAGACACAAAATTATTGGTACGTTCGAAGAAATTACTGCATCCGTACCAGAAAAATCTCTCGTTTACGGTAAGCGCGTTTCCGGCGGTCGCAACAACACCGGTAAGATGACCATGCGTTATCTCGGCGGCGGCCACAAGAGAAAGTTCCGCTTCATCGACTTCAAAAGAGAGAAAGACGGTGTACCCGCAGTCGTAAAGACCATCGAATACGACCCCAACCGTTCGGCTCGTATCGCACTCCTCTTCTACGCTGACGGCGAAAAGCGATACATCATCGCTCCCAATGGATTGAAGGTAGGCGACCAGCTCATGAGCGGCGCCGAAGCCGCACCCGAAGTCGGCAACGCACTCCCCCTGCAGAACATCCCCGTGGGTACTGTTATCCACAACATCGAGCTCCGTCCCGGTCAGGGCGCACTCCTCGTTCGTTCAGCAGGTAACTTCGCACAGCTCACCTCACGCGAAGGTAAATACTGCGTCATCAAGCTCCCCTCAGGAGAAACTCGTCAAATCCTCAGTGCTTGCAAGGCAACCATAGGTTCTGTAGGTAACTCCGACCACGCACTCGAATCATCCGGTAAAGCCGGTCGTTCACGCTGGATGGGCCGTCGCCCCCACAACCGTGGTGTTGTTATGAACCCTGTCGATCACCCGATGGGTGGTGGTGAAGGTCGCCAGAGCGGTGGACACCCCCGTTCACGTACAGGTTTGTATGCTAAGGGTCTCAAGACACGTGCACCCAAGAAGCAGTCAAACAAGTACATCATCGAAAGACGTAAAAAGTAACAAGCACTAAAAACAAGAAGAATTTATGAGTCGTTCTCTTAAAAAAGGCCCGTACATCGCAGTCTCGCTCGAAAAGAAGATTCTCGCCATGAACGAATCCGGCAAGAAAAACGTAGTCAAGACTTGGGCCAGAGCTTCAATGATATCGCCCGACTTCGTCGGACATACCGTTGCAGTTCACAACGGAAACAAATTCATCCCTGTTTACGTTACTGAAAACATGGTCGGACACAAGCTCGGTGAGTTCGCACCCACACGCAAGTTCGGCGGCCACGCAGGTAACAAGAAAAAGTAAGCAGCCCCTTTCAATCCAAAAAAATTAAAAGCATAACCAAATAATGGGAGCAAGAAAAAGATTAGCGGCTGAAGCAAGAAAAGAAGCCCTGAAGACCCAGTATTTTGCTAAACTGCAAAATGTGCCCTCTTCCCCCCGTAAGATGCGCTACGTCGTAGACCTCGTTCGAGGAATGGAAGTTAACCGCGCACTCGGTACCCTCAAGTTCTCTAAGAAAGCAGCCTCGCAGCAAGTCGAAAAACTCCTCCTCTCAGCTATCGCTAACTGGGAACAGAAAAACGACCGCAAGGCAGAAGAAGGCGAACTCTACATCACCAAAATCTTCGTGGACGAAGGCGTAACGCTCAAGCGCATGCGCCCCGCACCCCAGGGAAGAGGTTACAGAATTCGCAAACGTTCAAACCACGTCACCCTCTTCGTGGGTACTAAAAACAATGACTAAGCAAATATGGGACAAAAAGTAAATCCGATTAGCAACCGTCTCGGCATCATCCGCGGTTGGGACTCTAACTGGTTCGGCGGCCGCAACTTCGGCGACAACATCCTCGAAGACAGCAAAATCCGCAAGTACCTCGACGCACGCCTCGCTAAGGCATCCGTTTCCCGCATCGTCATTGAACGCACACCCAAGCTCATCACCATCACCGTCTGCACCTCACGTCCCGGTATCATCATCGGTAAGGGTGGTCAGGAAGTAGACAAACTCAAGGAAGAGCTCAAGAAAATCACCGACAAGGACGTTCAGATCAACATCTTCGAAATCAAGAAGCCCGACCTCGACGCCAACATCGTAGGTAAGAGCATCGCACGCCAGGTAGAAGGCAAAATCGCCTACCGTCGTGCCATCAAGATGGCCATCGCAAACGCTATGCGCATGGGAGCTGAAGGCATCAAGGTGCAAATCTGCGGACGACTCAACGGAGCCGAAATGGCACGCAAGGAAATGTTCAAGGAAGGACGTACGCCCCTCCACACGCTCCGCGCCGACATCGACTACTGCCAGACCGAAGCACTCACCAAAGTAGGTATCCTCGGTATCAAGGTATGGATCTGCCGCGGCGAAGTTTACGGAAAGCGCGACCTCGCACCCAACTTCACACAGGAAAAGGAATCACGCGGCAACGGCAACAACGGCGGCCGCAAGTTCCGTAACAAGAGAAACAACAACCGCTAATCAGCACTTTTCACTAGAACATCATGTTACAACCGAAAAGAACAAAATACAGAAGACCGCAAAAAGGCCGTTGCAAAGGTAACGCACAGCGTGGCAACCAGCTCGCTTTCGGTAGCTTCGGAATCAAGAGCCTCGATACACACTGGCTCACCGGACGTCAAATCGAAGCAGCACGTATCGCCATGACACGCTATATGCAGCGCGAAGGACAAAGCTGGATACGAATCTTCCCCGACAAACCCATCACCAAGAAGCCTGCCGACGTACGTATGGGTAAGGGTAAAGGTGATCCCGTAGGTTACGTATTCCCCATCACTCCCGGACGTATCATCTTCGAAATCGAAGGCGTACCCTTCGAAGTGGCTAAGGAAGCACTCCGTCTCGCCGCTCAGAAACTTCCGGTAACAACCAAATTCGTTGTCCGTCACGATTACGACAAAAACGCCTAAGCATGAAAATTTCAGAAATTCGCCAAATCCCCGCAGCTGAACTCCAGCAGCGCCTGGCCGACGAGGTAGCTAAATACAACACCATGCTGCTTAACCACAGCATCTCCCCTCTGGAAAATACTGCATCGATCAAGGACGCTCGTCGTACCATCGCAAAGATCAAGACAGTGTTGAGAGAAAACGAACTTAACAAATAACTATTGTCCAGATGGAAGCCAGAAACTTAAGAAAAACAAGACAGGGTGTAGTCATCAGCAACAAAATGGACAAAACCATCGTAGTTGCTGCCAAGTTCAAGGAAAAGCACCCCATTTACGGTAAATTCGTCTCCAAGACCAAAAAGTACCACGCTCACGACGAGAAAAACGACTGCAACGTCGGTGACACCGTTCTCATCATGGAAACCCGCCCCCTGAGCAAAACCAAGCGCTGGAGAGTTGTTGAAATCGTAGAAAGAGCTAAATAATTATGATACAGACAGAATCAAGATTGACAGTCGCCGACAACTCCGGCGCACGCGAAGCTCTCTGCATCCGAGTGCTCGGTGGAACAAAGCGTCGCTACGCTTCCGTTGGCGATGTCATCGTAGTCACCGTAAAGAACGTTATCCCCTCATCCGACATCAAGAAGGGTACAGTGTCAAAGGCACTCATCGTACGCACCAAGAAGGAAATTCGTCGCGCCGACGGTTCATACATCCGCTTCGACGACAACGCTTGCGTACTGCTCAACAACGCCGGTGAACTCCGCGGCAGCCGTATCTTCGGCCCCGTTGCACGCGAACTTCGCGCAGTAAACATGAAGGTCGTTTCACTCGCACCTGAAGTACTTTAATCAACACACTGCAATCTAAAGCAATGAGCAAGTTACATATCAAAAAAGGCGACACCGTCTATGTAAACGCCGGCAACAGCAAAGGACAGACCGGTAAGGTCACCAAAGTCCTCGTTGACAAGCAGCGTGCTATCGTTGAAGGTGTCAACATCGTCTCCAAGGCACAGAAGCCCAGCGCACAGAATCCCCAGGGCGGCATCGTCAAGACGGAGGCTCCTATTCACATTTCTAATCTGAACGTGGTAGACCCCAAGACCGGTAAGCCCACTCGCATCGGACGAAAGCTCAACGAAAACGGCAAACTCGTCCGCTACGCTAAAAAATCAGGAGAGGAGATCAAGTAAATGAATACAGCACAACTTAAGAAGGAATATGCCGAGCGCATCGCGCCGGCTCTGATGAAGCAGTTCAACTACTCTTCCTCAATGCAGATTCCCGTACTCAAGAAGATCGTCATCAACCAGGGTCTCGGTATGGCAACTGCCGACAAGAAAATCATCGACGTAGCCATCAACGAACTCACTGCCATCACCGGTCAGAAAGCCGTTGCTACCGTTTCCCGCAAGGACGTCGCTCAGTTCAAGCTCCGTAAAAACATGCCCATCGGCGTAATGGTAACACTCCGCCGCGAACGCATGTACGAGTTCCTCGAAAAACTCGTTCGCGTAGCTCTCCCCCGTATCCGCGACTTCAAGGGTATCGAAAGCAAGTTCGATGGCCGTGGCAACTACACCCTCGGTATCCAGGAACAGATCATCTTCCCTGAAATCAACATCGACACCATCGACCGCATCCTCGGTATGAACATCACCTTCGTTACATCGGCTCCCACCGACGAAGAAGGCTACGCACTCCTCAAGGAATTCGGTCTCCCCTTCAAAAACGCTAAAAAGTAATTCGAAACTATGGCAAAAGAGTCAATGAAGGCACGCGAGGTAAAGCGCGCCAAACTCGTAGCAAAGTACGCTGCAAAGCGCGCTGCGCTCAAGGAAATTGTCAACAAGTCGGATGATCCCGTTGAAGCTTACGAGGCTGCTCGCAAGCTCCAGAAGATTCCCCGCAATGCTAACCCCATCCGTCTCCACAACCGCTGCAAAATCACCGGTCGTCCCAAGGGTTACATCCGCCTCTTCGGCCTTTCACGTATCCAGTTCCGTGAAATGGCTTCCAACGGTCTCATCCCCGGCGTTAAGAAGGCAAGCTGGTAATCTTACCACTCCACACACACTGAAATTCATTTTTAATATTGTCGGGATAGTCCCGATTAATTAAACATCAATCTCAATGACTGATCCAATAGCAGATTTTTTGACGCGCCTGCGCAACGCCATCCAGGCAAAGCACCGCGTGGTTGAAGTGCCCGCGTCAAATTTGAAGAAGGACATCACCAAAATCCTCTTCGACCAGGGCTACATCCTCAACTACAAGTTCGAGGAAGACGGACCCCAGGGTACCATCAAAATCGCCCTCAAGTACAACCCCCAGAGCAAGGTGAACGCCATCAAGAGCCTCACGCGCGTTTCTAAGCCCGGTATGCGTAAGTACACCGGCTACCGCGAAATGCCCCGCGTAATCAACGGTCTCGGTATCGCCATCATCTCCACCTCTAAGGGCGTAATGACCAACAAAGAGGCTGCCGAACTCAAGATCGGCGGTGAAGTACTTTGCTACGTATATTAATTCAGGAGGAACAAAATGTCTAGAATAGGTAAATTGCCGATTAACATCCCCTCAGGTGTCACTGTCACACTGAAGGATAATGTAGTGTCCGTAAAAGGACCGAAGGGTGAGCTCAGCCAGGCTGTTGATCCTTCCATCATCGTCACAATCGAGAACAACGAAATCACTTTCGCCATCGACGAAGCCAACGACACCGTTGAAAACAAGCAGAAGCAGGCTTTCCACGGCCTCTACCGCTCACTCGTCAACAACATGGTCGTAGGCGTTAGCCAGGGCTACAAGAAGGAAATGGAACTCGTTGGTGTTGGTTACCGCGTAAGCAACCAGGGAAACCTCGTTGAATTCGCACTCGGTTACACCCACAGCATCTTCCTCCAGCTCCCGCCCGAAATCAAGGTTGAGACGAAGTCCGAAAGAAACAAAAACCCGTATATCAGCCTCGAGTCTGCTGACAAGCAGCTCCTTGGCCTCGTTTGCGCTAAAATCCGTTCTTTCCGCAAGCCTGAACCCTACAAGGGCAAGGGTATTCTCTATATCGGCGAACAGATCCGTCGCAAGTCTGGTAAGTCCGCTGGTGCAAAGTAATTTTAAAGCTCTAAGATTATGACTACGAAAAAAGAACAGAGACGCGTAAAAATCAAATATCGGGTTCGCAATAAGATCTCAGGAACCGCTTCACGTCCCCGCATGTCGGTTTTCAGAAGCAACAAGCAGATCTACGTTCAGGTTATCAACGACGAAACCTCCACAACACTCGTTTCAGCATCCTCACTCGGACTCGAAGCCATGCCCAAGAAGGAGCAGGCCGCTAAAGTAGGAGAAGCTGTTGCCGCTAAGGCAATCGCCGCAGGTATCACCGAAGTGGTCTTCGACCGTAACGGCTACCTCTACCACGGACGAGTAAAAGAAGTTGCAGACGGCGCCCGCAAAGGCGGACTTAAATTCTAATTGAGATTATGGCAAACAGAATAAACGTAAATACAGAAGAGTTAAAGGATAGACTGGTTGCTATCAATCGCGTTGTCAAAGTAACCAAAGGTGGTCGCACCTTCACCTTCGCCGCTATCGTTGTAGTGGGCGACGGAAAGGGAGTCATCGGTTACGGCCTCGGCAAAGCCGGCGAAGTTACCGCCGCTATTGCCAAAGGCGTAGAGGCAGCCAAGAAGAATCTCGTTAAGGTCCCCGTACTCAAAGGTACCGTACCCCACGAGCAAGCCGCACGCTTCGGCGGTGCCGAGGTTCTCATCCTCCCCGCATCTGAAGGTACCGGTGTCGTAGCCGGCGGCGCAATGCGCGCCGTGCTCGAAAGCGTCGGTGTTAAGGACGTCCTCGCTAAGTCTAAGGGCTCCTCTAACCCCCACAACCTCGTAAAGGCTACCATCCTGGCACTTAGTGAAATGCGCGATGCACGCACCGTTGCTCAGCAGCGTGGCGTATCGCTCGAAAAAGTATTCAGAGGATAAAGAACTATGGCAACGATAAAGATTCAACAGACACGGAGCCGCATCCACGCTCCCAAGGACCAGAAGCGCACCCTCGATGCACTGGGTCTCACCAAACTCAACCACATCGTGGAGAAGGAAGATTCACCCGTCCTCCGCGGAATGATCCGCAAGGTTCACCACTTGGTTACGGTCGTAGAATAATTTTCAAAATACAGATCATTTATGAAATTACATACATTAAAACCTGCTTGTGGCGCAACCCACTCTTCAAAGCGCATCGGTCGCGGTCCCGGCTCCGGCAAGGGAGGCACCTCTACGCGCGGTCACAAGGGTGCCAAGGCACGCTCTGGCTATAGCAAGAAAATCGGTTTCGAAGGTGGTCAGATGCCTTTGCAGCGTCGTCTTCCCAAATTCGGTTTCAAGAACATCAACCGCGTCGAGTACAAAGCTATCAACCTCTCTACTCTTCAGGCTCTCGCTGAAAGCAAGAACCTCGAGAAGATCGGCGTAGCTGAACTCGTAGCTGCAGGTTTCATTTCTTCAAGCCAGTTGGTGAAGATTCTTGGTAACGGCGAACTCAAGGCCAAATTGGCCGTTGAAGCTCACGCCTTCTCCAAGACTGCCGAAGCAGCCATCACTGCTGCTGGCGGCACCGCTACAAAAATCTAACTAAACCACTTCGATGAAAAAAATAATCGAGACCATCAAGAACATTTGGAGGGTTGAGGATCTGCGCACGCGAATCCTCATCACCATCCTCTTTGTTGCTATATACCGCTTCGGCTCGTTCATCGTGCTTCCCGGCATTGACCCTGCACGCCTGCAGGCTCTGCACAGCCAGACGAGTGAAGGCTTGATGTCTTTGCTGAACATGTTCTCCGGTGGTGCATTCTCTAACGCTTCTGTTTTCGCGTTGGGAATCATGCCCTACATCTCGGCATCGATTGTCATCCAGCTTCTTGCCATGGCTGTACCTTACTTCCAGAAGATGCAGCGTGAAGGCGAGAGCGGACGCAGAAAAATCAATCAGTACACGCGTTGGTTGACAATAGCAATCCTGCTCTTCCAAGCTCCGTCGTACCTCATCAACCTCAAGGCCCAGACCGCAGGGTCCGGCGCCTTCCTCGTCGGAGACGGATTCTGGTTCATGTTGTCGTCTACGATTATCCTTGCGGCAGGCAGTATGTTCATCCTGTGGCTTGGCGAACGCATTACAGACAAAGGCGTCGGCAACGGCGTATCACTCATCATCATGATTGGTATCATCGCCCGCATGCCGACAGCCATCACGCAAGAGTTTGTCACCGCACTCAGCGGTGCCGAAGGAGGCGGACTCATCAAGTTCCTCTTCGAGATCATCGCTCTCCTCTTCGTCATGGCTCTCGCTATCGTACTCGTAAAGGCTACCCGCAAGGTGCCCGTACAGTACGCCAAGCGAGTTGAAGGCAAAACGGCTGTCGGAGGTGCACGTCAGTACATCCCCCTCAAGCTCTTCGCCGCCAACGTAATGCCTATCATCTTCGCACAGGCCATTATGTTCATCCCCCTGACTCTCGCCCAGACAATGACCAAAGGTGGTCCCAGCTGGTGGATGAGTCAGTTCCTGGACCACACGAGCGTTCTTTACAACTTAGTGTTTGTCATTCTGATCATAGCATTCACCTACTTCTACACAGCCATCACGCTCAACCCCGTGCAGATGGCTGAGGACATGAAGCGCAACAACGGCTTTATTCCCGGCGTAAAACCCGGCAAACCCACAGCCGACTACCTCGACACCGTGATGTCACGCATCACCCTGCCCGGTTCGCTCTTCATCGCCATCATCGCCATCCTTCCCGCATTCGCAGGAATCTTCGGCGTGAAGCAGGAGTTTGCACAGTTCTTCGGTGGCACGTCGCTCCTCATCCTCGTAGGTGTGGTGCTCGACACGCTCCAGCAGATTGAAAGCCACCTCTTGGTGCGCCACTATGATGGATTGCTCAACTCAGGACACGTCCGCACGCGTTCAACGAAGGTAGCTGCCTATTAATTCCGCTACGAATGATTTATCTGAAAACAGATGACGAGATAGAGCTCCTGCGCAAAGCCAACCTCTTGGTCAGCGCAACGCTCACCGAAATCGCTAAAACTATTCAGCCGGGTGTCACAACCCGCCAGTTGGACACCCTGGCTGAGCAGTTTATACGCGACCACGGCGCTGAGCCCACCTTCAAAGGTTTCCCCAACCCCTACGGTGGTCCCTTCCCCGCCTCCATCTGCACCTCCGTCAACGACGTGGTGGTGCACGGTATCCCCAACGACGAACCTCTGCGCGACGGCGACATCGTCTCCGTAGACTGCGGAACGTTAATCGACGGTTTCTGCGGCGACTCCTGCTACACCTTCTGTGTGGGCGAAGTCAAGCCCGAAGTAAAGCAACTCCTTAAAACTACAAAGGAATCACTTTACAAAGGCATTGAAGCCGCACTACCCGGACACCGCCTTGGAGACATCGGATATGCCGTACAGTCGCACTGCGAAAGCCAAGGTTACGGCGTGGTTCGCGAATTTGTCGGTCACGGAATCGGACACGAAATGCACGAAGATCCTCAGGTGCCCAACTACGGACGCCAAGGCACGGGCAAGCAAATCAAAAACGGCCTCTGCATTGCCATTGAGCCCATGATTACGCTCGGTTCCCACGAGCTTCGAATGCTCCCCGACCACTGGGGAGTGGTCACGCTCGACGGAAGTCCCTCAGCCCACTTTGAGCACACCATCGCCATCCACCACGGCAAACCGGAACTCATGTCATCCTTCAAGGAAATCGAAGAAGCAGAAAACAATAAGCATTGATATGGCAAAAGAAGCAGCTATTGAACAAGACGGGACAATCGTTGAGGCATTGAGCAATGCCATGTTCCGTGTAGAATTAGAGAACGGACACGAAATCACCGCTCACATCTCCGGCAAGATGCGTATGCACTACATCAAAATCCTTCCCGGCGACAAAGTAAAGGTGGAAATGAGTCCGTACGATCTTTCGAAAGGAAGAATAGTGTTCAGATACAAATAAAAAAGACATATGAAAACTAGAGCATCATTGAAGAAGCGCTCTGCAGACTGCAAGATTGTACGTCGTAAGGGCCGTCTGTTTGTGATTAACAAGAAGAACCCTAAGTTCAAAATGCGTCAGGGTTAACAACCAAGTTCCGCAAAAAAACAAAACAACTATATGGCAATAAGAATTGTTGGTGTAGACCTCCCTCAGAACAAGCGAGGTGAGATCGCCCTGACCTACATCTACGGTATAGGTCGTAGTAGCTCGGCTAAAATCTTGGACAAGGCCGGCATTGACAGAGACGTAAAAGTGAAGGACTGGACCGACGACCAGGCTGGTAAGATCCGTGAGATCATCGCAGCCGAGTTCAAGGTAGAGGGTGACCTCCGCTCTGAAATCCAGCTCAACATCAAGCGCCTCATGGACATCGGTTGCTACCGTGGTGTCCGTCACCGCAACGGACTCCCCGTTCGCGGCCAGAGCACGAAGAACAATGCCCGCACCCGCAAGGGTCGCAAGAAGACTGTTGCTAACAAGAAGAAAGCTACTAAATAATAAATAGATATGGCAAAGAAAACAGTTGCAGCAAAGAAGAGAAACGTGAAGGTTGACGCTATGGGTCAGCTCCACGTTCACAGCTCTTTCAACAATATCATCGTATCGCTTGCTAACAGCGAGGGTCAGATTATTTCTTGGTCTTCAGCCGGCAAGATGGGCTTCCGCGGTTCTAAGAAGAACACTCCCTACGCTGCCCAGATGGCCGCTCAGGATTGCGCCAAAGTAGCTTACGACCTCGGCCTCCGCAAGGTAAAGGCCTATGTAAAGGGTCCCGGCAACGGCCGTGAATCTGCTATCCGTGCCATCCACGGTGCAGGTATCGCAGTTACCGAAATCGTAGACGTTACTCCGCTTCCCCACAACGGTTGCCGTCCTCCGAAGAGAAGAAGAGTATAATCAACGTCCGCTAATTTTTAATCAGTAAAAAAATAATCTGAACAATGGCAAGATATATTGGCCCTAAGTCTCGTATCGCACGTCGATTTGGTGAGGCTATCTTCGGTGCTGACAAGGTGTTGGCAAAGCGCAACTTCCCTCCCGGCCAGCACGGCAACAACCGCCGTCGCAAGACTTCTGAATATGGCATCATGCTCGCTGAGAAGCAGAAGGCTAAGTACACTTACGGTGTGCTCGAAAAGCAGTTCCGCAACCTCTTCGACAAAGCTGCCTCCGCTTCAGGCATTACTGGTGAAATCCTTCTCCAGAGCCTCGAATGCCGCCTCGACAACGTGGTATACCGCCTCGGCATCGCACCCACCCGTGCTGCCGCTCGCCAGCTTGTTAACCACAAGCACATCACCGTTGACGGTAAGGTCGTTGGCATCGCTTCCTACAGCGTGAAGCCCGGTCAGATCGTTGCAGTTCGCGAGAAGTCAAAGTCACTCGAAGTCATCGCTGATTCACTCGCAGGTTTCAACCACAGCAAGTATCCTTGGATCGAATGGGATGAGAACACGAAGAGCGGTAAGCTCCTTCACAAACCCGAACGTGCTGACATCCCTGAGAACATCAAGGAGCAGCTCATCGTCGAGTTGTACTCTAAAAACTAATCAATAATTCCCTTACATTCATGGCGATATTAGCATTTCAAAAACCTGACAAAGTAATAATGTTGGAAAGCGACTCCAAGTTCGGAAAGTTTGAATTCCGCCCCTTGGAGCCCGGTTTCGGCACGACTGTCGGAAATGCATTGCGTCGCATTCTGCTTTCCTCTCTCGAGGGCTATGCCATCAACGTCATCAAGATTGAGGGCGTTGAGCATGAGTTCGCCTCGATTGAAGGCGTGCGTGAGGACGTAACCAACATTATACTCAACTTGAAGCAAGTACGCTTCAAGAAGACTGTAGAAGACAACGACGCCGAGAAGGCTACCATCACCATCTCTAACTCTACGGAGTTCAAGGCTGGTGACATGAGCAAGTTTCTCAACGGATTTGAAGTGTTAAATCCTGAATTGGTGATTTGTCACTTAGATTCTAAAGCCACGATGCAGATAACTGTTTCGATCAATAAGGGCCGCGGCTACGTTCCCGCTGACGAGAACCGCCAGTTCTGCTCTGACATCCACGAAATAGCTATCGACTCTATTTACACCCCCATCCGTAACGTCAAGTGTATCGTTGAACCCTTCCGTGTTGAACAGAAGACGGACTACGATAAACTTACGCTTGAAGTTTCTACGGACGGTTCCATCGAACCGAAGGACGCTCTCAAAGAGGCTGCCCGCATCCTCATCTACCACTTCATGCTCTTCTCCGACGAGAAGATCACGATGGAAGACAAGGCGGACACCGAAAACGAAGAGTTCGACGAAGAGATCCTTCACATGCGCCAGCTCCTCAAGACCAAGCTCGTGGACATGAGCCTTTCCGTTCGTGCCCTCAACTGCTTGAAGGCTGCCAATGTGGAAACTCTCGGTGAACTGGTGCAGTTCAACAAAAACGATCTGCTCAAGTTCCGCAACTTCGGTAAGAAATCGCTAACGGAGCTTGATGATTTGCTCGATAGTCTGAATCTGTCGTTTGGAACCGATATCACAAAGTACAAATTAGATAAAGATTAAAATCTAAAATGAGACACGCTAAAAAATTCAACCATCTGAGCCGTACTGCTTCTCATCGTTCGGCCATGCTTGCCAACATGGCTTGTTCGTTGATCAAGCACAAAAGAATCACTACGACTCTCGCCAAGGCCAAGGCGCTCAAGAAGTATGTTGAGCCCCTCGTGACCAAGAGCAAGGAAGACACGATGAACTCTCGTCGCGTTGTCTTCAGCTACCTTCAGGACAAGGTGGCCGTTACCGAGCTCTTCCGTGAGGTTCGTGCCAAGGTGCTTGACCGTCCCGGTGGTTATACTCGTATCATCAAGACCGGTTTCCGTGCAAGCGACGCTGCTGAGATGTGCTTCATCGAGTTCGTTGACTTCGACGAAAACATGGCCAAGACCAAGAAGAAGGCTACCCGCACTCGCCGCAGCAAGAAGGCCGCTGCTGCTGAAGCTCCCGCCGCTGAAGTGGCTGAAGCTCCCGCTGCTGAAGCTCCTGCTGAAGAACCCAAGGCTGAGTAATCTCGGGTAAAGGAGTAGGGAACTTATCCCTACGACTTTTTACAGCATATTAAAGGCTGTGCACGCAAGTGCACAGCCTTTTTTGATGCAGATAAGGAAGAGGGGGATTGGGGCAAGGGGTAGAGTTATACAGGTTCCTGCTGTACGAATTATGAGGCGGCGTTTGATGTGCCAGCGCATGAGGCGAAGCGCATGGAGGTCAAGACTCCAGTCTTGACAGCTCTACACGATACTCCCAAGCGAATCACGCTCTACACTATAATATAATGCGCAGCACATGAGGCGAAGCGCATGGGGGTCAAGACTCCAGTCTTGACAGCTCTACACGTCTATTTTGAGCGCAGCTATGCAAAAGCCTCCGTGAGGCCGTTTTCAAAATGTCACGCTCTACACGATACTCCCAAGCGAAGCACGCTCGCTCATGGGGGGGACATATACAAAAGTCACGCTCTACACGTTATTCCCAAGCGAAGCACGCTCTACACAATAATATGTGAATGTCAAAAAATAACTTGAGCAGTTTTTGATTCGGGAACTGTGCCACGGCGGGCTGAAAGCCCAACCTGCGCCTAGCCCAGGGCAACGCCCTG
>CAVJJO010000067.1:0-15269 GCA_963649665.1 Bacteroidaceae bacterium
TAAAATGCCCGCGCTCCATCCGCCGTCAAACCCCATGCGGCGCGAACGTTCTTGAATCTGAAAACCGAAAGAGAAACACCCCGCTTCCGTCCGCCGCGCGCTAAAAATCCCCTCATTTGCCATAAAGGCGGCAAAGCGTAGCGCACCTTTCAGCCTTTTTGCCTAACTTTACTTGCTAAAACGTGCGACGCCGACTTTTCCGCACGTTCCACTCCCCTCAAGCGCAACCCACGTTGCGCATCCCTCCCCATTCCATCCCCAAGAAAACAATAAAAAATGACAATATACGATGAACTACAAATGGAACTACGTAGCTCCTTCGTCCACCGCAGCCACACAAGCTCGCGAGCTGGCAAAGGAACTGGGCATCCACCCCGTTCTCGGAAAACTGCTCATCGACCGCGGCATCACCTCCGCCCAGCAGGCCAAGCACTTCTTCCGCCCCCAGCTCTCCGAACTCCACGACCCCTACCTCATGAACGACATGGACGTGGCTGTGGAGCGGCTCAATGCCGCCATGGGGCGCAAGGAACGCATACTCGTGTTCGGCGACTACGATGTGGACGGATGCACCGCCGTGGCGCTCGTCTACAAATTCATCCAGCAGTACTACTCCAACGTTGACTACTACATCCCCGACCGCTACGAAGAAGGCTACGGCATCAGCCGTAAGGGAATAGACTTCGCCGCCGCCACCGGCGTGAAACTCATCATCGTGCTCGACTGCGGCATCAAAGCCATAGAAGAGATAGCCTATGCACGCACCCTCGGCATCGACTTCATCATCTGCGACCACCACGTGCCCGACAGCGAGCTACCCTGCGCCGCCGCCATTCTCAATCCCAAGCGCCACGACAACCGCTACCCCGACACCAACCTCAGCGGCTGCGGAGTAGGCTTCAAGTTCATGCAGGCATTCGCCACCAACAACGGCATAGAGTTCAACAAACTCTCCCCCCTGCTCGACCTCTGCGCCGTGAGCATCGCTTCCGACATTGTGCCCGTCACGGGCGAAAACCGCGTGCTCGCCTACCACGGACTGCGCTGCCTCAACTCCAATCCCAGCATCGGCCTCCAGGCCATCATAGAGGTGTGCGGACTCTCGGGACGCGAACTTACGATGAACGACATCATCTTCAAAATAGGCCCGCGCATCAACGCCTCCGGACGCATCCAGAACGGCAAGGAAGCCGTGGAGCTCCTCGTTGAGCGCGACTACCCCGCAGCACTCGAGAAGGCAGGACGCATCAACCTCTACAACGAAGCCCGTAAGGACCTCGATAAGCAGATGACCGAGCAGGCAGTGGAGCAGGTGAAGGATCTTCCCCACCTCGCAGAGCGCCGCAGCATAGTCATCTACAACGAAGAGTGGCACAAAGGCGTCATAGGCATCGTGGCCTCGCGCCTCACCGAGCAGTACTACCGCCCCGCCGTGGTGCTCACCCGAAGCGAAGGCTACGCCACGGGGTCGGCACGCTCCGTCACCGGATTCGACGTCTATAAAGCCGTGCAGAGCTGCGCCGACCTGCTCGAAAACTTCGGCGGACACACCTACGCCGCCGGACTCACCCTCAAGGTGGAACACATCGAAGAGTTCAGCCGCCGCTTCGAGCAGTACGTCACCGACCACATCCTCGACGCGCAGACCCAGGCAAGCATCGACATCGATGCCGAAATAGACTTCAAGGACGTCACCTTCAACTTCTACAAGCAGCTCAAGCGCTTCGCCCCCTTCGGACCGCTCAACCCCAAGCCCGTCTTCTGCACCCGCCGCGTCTACGACTACGGCACCAGCAAGGTGGTGGGACGCGGACAGGAGCACATCAAGCTCGAACTCGTCGACAACAAGTCAAACAACGTGATGAACGGCATAGCCTTCGGACAAAGTTCGCAGGCACGCTACATCAAAACCCGCGGCGCATTCGACATCTGCTACACCATAGAAGAAAACACCCACAAGCGAGGCGAGGTGCAGCTCCAAATCGACGACATCCGCCCGCTCACCAACGTGCAATAAATGGACGCTTCACCCACACCGTGCACCGCCGCCGACCTCATGGACAAATACCGCAGCATACTGCGCGAACACTGGGGCTACGACGACTTCCGCGGCATACAGGCCGACATCATCCGAAGCATAGGCGAGGGCCACGACACCCTCGGCCTCATGCCCACCGGAGGCGGAAAGAGCATAGCCTTTCAAGTGCCCGCGCTCGCACGCGAAGGCATGTGTCTCGTGGTGTCGCCCCTCATCGCCCTCATGAAGGACCAGGTGGAGCACCTCTGCCAAAGAGGCATACGCGCCGCTGCCATCTATTCCGGCATGAGCCGCGAGGAAATAGCACTCCGCCTCGACAACGCCGTCTTCGGAGCCTACAAATTTCTCTACGTGTCGCCCGAGCGCCTCACCACCGAAATCTTCCGTGCCAAGGTGCGCCGCATGCACATCACGCTCCTCGCCATCGACGAGGCGCACTGCATTTCGCAGTGGGGCTACGACTTCCGTCCGCCCTATCTCGAGATAGCGAACATACGCCGCTTCATGCCCGATGCCCCCGTGCTCGCACTCACCGCCACCGCCACCACAGCCGTGGCCGACGACATCATGAACCGCCTCGCCTTCCGCGAGAAACGCGTGTTTCGCATGAGCTTCGCGCGCCACAACCTGCGTTACGTCGTTCTCCCCACAGCCAACAAGTTCGAAACGCTCTGCAGCATTCTCAACCACATACCCGGCAGCTCCATTGCCTACACCCGCAACCGCGAAGACACCGTGGAGTTTGCCAAGCAGCTCAACCAGCAAGGCATCTCGGCCCTCCACTTTCATGCCCTCGTGGGCTCTGCCGACAAGGACGCACGCCAGCGCGCCTGGCAAACCGGCGACACGCGCGTCATGGTGGCCACCAACGCCTTCGGCATGGGCATCGACAAGCCCGACGTGCGCACCGTGGTACACATGAACGTGCCCGACTCCGTAGAAGCTTACTTCCAGGAAGCCGGACGCGCCGGGCGCGACGGACAGCCCGCCTGGTGCGTGCTCCTCGTGGGGCCGCAGGACGCCGCAAACCTCCGCCGACGCCTCGCCACCGCCTTCCCCGAAAGGCAATACATCAAGAAGGTCTACCAGGACCTCAGCAACTTCTTCCAAGTGGCAGAAGGAGCAGGCGAGGGCCACACCTACAACATCGACCTCTTCCGCTTCTGCAAAGTGTTTCACCACTTCGACATACAGTTGCGCAGCGCCTTCAGCCTCCTCGAGCAGTCGGGCTACATCCACTTCACCGAAGGCGTGGAGGAAAACCCCCGCGTGCGCTTCCTCTGCCGCCGCGACGACCTCTACCGCTACAACGACCTCTCACCCCAGGAAGAAGCCGCACTCAACGGCCTGCTCCGCAACTACGGCGGACTCTTCGCCGACTACGCCTTCGTGGACTACTCCCTCGTGGGCCGCGACAGCGCCCTCTCGCGCGACGAACTCCACGAAGCCCTGCGCACCCTCTCGCGCCGCCGCATCATCAGCTACATTCCGCCCAAGGACATGCCGCGCATCACCTATCTCCTCCCGCGGCTCGATGCCGAGCGCATCGTCATCCCCGAACGCGTCTACGAAACGCGCCGCGACAGCTACGCACACCGCGTCAACGCCATGGTGCACTACGTCACGCAGAAAAGCATATGCCGTGCGCGCACACTCCTCCACTATTTCTCCGACGACGACGACGATTGCGGCCACTGCGACGTATGCCTCGCCCAGCAAGGCATGCCCCCCTCGCCCGACGACGTGGAGGAACTCTCCAAACGCTACCTCCACATCCTCGCCGACGGCAACGACCACCACGAGCGCGAACTCGTCCACACCGACTTCCCCAGCCGCGTGCACCACGCAGCCCTCGAACGCCTCGTGCGCAATGAAGGCGTGGAGCACCTCGGCGGCATCTACCGTTTGGCGAAAGCCCCCAAAGAGCACCCTGCAGAGGACCAGTAAGCGTAAAAAACGGCTTCCGCATTTCCCGAAAGCAAGGTTTGCGCGCCTTCCCCTTTGCACATCACTCGCCTTGCAGTAATTTTGCACACGAAATTTATAAACAACACAATATGATGACAGCCAACGAAATCCGCGACTCCTACAAACAATTCTTCGAGTCGAAAGGACACACCATCGTAGCCTCGGCACCGATGGTCATCAAGGATGACCCCACGCTCATGTTCACCAATGCCGGCATGAACCAGTGGAAGGACATCATACTCGGTCAGCGCGACCCCGAACCCCGCCGCCGCGCCGACTCTCAGAAATGTCTCCGCGTCAGCGGAAAGCACAACGACCTCGAGGAAGTAGGTCACGACACCTACCACCACACCATGTTCGAAATGCTCGGTAACTGGAGCTTCGGCGACTACTTCAAGGAAGGAGCCATCGACTACGCATGGGAATACCTCGTCGACGTACTTCACCTCAACCCCGCCGACCTCTACGTCACCGTGTTCGAAGGTTCTGAAGAAGAAAACCTCACACGCGACGACGAAGCCGCCTCCTACTGGCTCAAACACGTGCCCGCCGACCACATCATCAACGGTAACAAGCACGACAACTTCTGGGAAATGGGCGATACCGGACCCTGCGGACCCTGCTCCGAAATCCATCTCGACAGCCGCTCCGCAGAAGAGAAGGCTAAAGTGCCCGGACGCGAACTCGTCAACAAAGACGATCCCCAGGTCATCGAAATATGGAACATCGTGTTCATGCAGTTCAACCGCAAGGCAAACGGTTCGCTCGAGCCGCTCTCGATGAATGTCATCGACACAGGTATGGGTTTCGAACGTCTCGTGCGCGCCATTCAGGGAAAAACCTCCAACTACGACACCGACATCTTCCAGCCCATCATTCGCAAAATCGGCGAACTCTCCGGTTACGAATACGGTAAGGACGAGAAAGTCGACGTGGCCATGCGCGTCATTGCCGACCACCTTCGCGCCATCTCCTTCAGCATAGCCGACGGTCAGCTTCCCTCCAACGCCAAGGCAGGTTACGTAATTCGTCGCATTCTCCGCCGCGCCGTGCGTTACGCCTACACCTTCCTCGGTCAGCGCGAAGCATTCCTTTGCCGCCTCGTGCCCACCCTCGTGAGCGAAATGGGCGACGCCTATCCCGAACTCCGTGCACAGCAGGTGCTCATCAGCCGCGTCATGCAGGAAGAGGAAGAAAGTTTCCTCCGCACCCTTTCCACGGGCATCAACATGCTTGAAGCCGTAATCGACGAAACCGTAAAGGCAGGAAGCCACACCGTTAGCGGCGAGAAGGCATTCACCCTTTTCGACACCTACGGATTCCCCCTCGACCTCACCGAACTCATTTGCCACGAACACGCCCTGGAAGTGGACGAAGCCGCTTTCAACGCAGAAATGCAAAAGCAGAAGGAACGCGCACGCAACGCCGCCGCCGTTTCTGCCGACGACTGGGTGGTGCTCGCTGAGGGCGAAACGCAATTCCTCGGTTGGGACGAAACAGCCTGCGACTGCCGCATACTCCGCTACCGCCGCGTAGAGCAGAAGAAGCAGACCTTCTACGAACTCGTTCTCGACAAGACTCCCTTCTATGCCGAAATGGGCGGACAAGTCGGCGATAAGGGGCAGCTCGTCGACGGAGAGGAACGCGTGGACATCTTCGACACGAAACGCGAGAATAACCTCCCCATCCATCTCACCAAGAAACTCCCCGCTCATCCCGAACACGTCTTCCACGCTGAGGTCAACGAAAAACTCCGCCGCGGAAGCGAAGCCAACCACTCCGCCACGCACCTCCTCGACCAGGCACTCCGCGAAGTGCTTGGCACTCACGTTGAGCAGAAGGGTTCACTCTGCACCCCCGACTACCTGCGCTTCGACTTCTCCCACTTCCAGAAGGTCACTCCCGAGGAACTCCGCGAAGTGGAACGCATCGTGAATCGTCGCATCCGCGAGGACATTCCCCTTCAGGACCACCGCGACGTGCCCATGGAGGAAGCCAAGAAGCTGGGCGCCATTGCCCTCTTCGGCGAAAAGTATGGCGACAAGGTTCGCGTCGTGCAGTTCGGAAAAAGCGTAGAGTTCTGCGGCGGTTGCCACGCCAAGAGCACCGGCCGCATCGGTCTCTTCCGCATTGTGAGCGAGAGCAGCGTGGCCGCCGGCGTACGCCGTATCGAAGCCATCACCGGCGAAGCCGCTGAAGAGAGCGTCTACGTGCAGCAGCAAGTGCTCACCGACCTCAAGAGCTTCTTCAACAACGCCAAGGACCTCACCGCCGTCATCCGCAAGACCATCGAGGAAAACGAAGGTCTCAAGAAGCAGGTTGAGGCTCACGTGAAGGAACAGCTCGCTTCGCTCCGCGACAAACTTGTAAGCAATGCCGTGGAAGAAGGCGGCGTGCGTCTCGTAAAGAGCGTGTTCCCCATGCCCATCGCACCCGATGCAGTGAAAGATCTCGCCTTCCAGGTGAGCGGCATGCTCCCCAACGACACGCTCTGCGTGTTCGGTTCCACCCACGAAGGCAAGCCCCTTCTCACCGTAATGATTAGCAAGAACCTTGTAGAGGCGCGTTCGCTCAATGCAGGCGCTCTCGTACGCGAAGCAGCCAAGCTCATCAAGGGCGGCGGCGGTGGCGCTCCCCACTTCGCCACTGCAGGCGGAAAAGACGCCTCTGGCCTTGAAGCAGCCGTAGAGAAAGTGGTTGCCACAGCCCTGGCATAAACTTCAGATACCGATATAAAGCAAGCCGCACAGTTCGAAGGAACTGTGCGGCTTGTTTTATTCTGAACTGTGCGGGTCGGAATTTACTTTAGCTTGGCTGCCGTGTTCACAAGGCGCTCGCCAAGGCCTATGGTGTAGCCTTGCGAGGAGAACACCACGCGGTTGAACGTGTCGGCAAGCACCACCATGGGCATTTCCTCGCTGTGTGTCAGCGCGCCACCAAAGAGGTCGGCTTTTATCTGCCCTTCCGTGTCCACACCGAAGGAGAGATTGGAAGGAAGGTTCGTAAACTCTGCGCTGTTCTTTTGGAAACGTTCGTACTCGTCCTGCGAGGGGAACACCACGAGTATGGGACGGCCCCAAGCCTCCAGTTCCTTGCGCACCTTCTCCATGTCGTGGAGCACGTGGTTCGTAGGCTCGTGATTCGCACGTACCAGGGCAAGGGCGTAGTAGCCGCGGCCGGTGGTGGAGAGCACGCTCTTCGTTTTGCCCGAAGCGACGTCGGTGTAGAGGTCTTCGGCGTTGAACGAACCGATTACCGTGGGCGCTTCCTTGTCCTCGCGCATGACGAGCTTTTGCGTAGAAGTGCTTCCGGCGGCAACGTTGAACACGCCGATGTGGGCAAGCACGGTGCCGTCGGCAAGGCGTGTGCCGGAGGTGAGAAGGTAGTCGCCGGCATCAATCTGCGTGCCATTCTTGAAAGTAGACGTCCAAGTGGCGGTTTCGGGGTAGTTCTGAAGCACGGGCTGCGCGTTGGCAAGGCGGCTCAGCGTAAAGTGGTAGTAGTAGCCCGGGTTCTCCATGTGCTCGCGCGGAGAAAAGTCGAGTTTCAGCGTGGCGGTGGCGTCGGAGCTGCGGCTCTCTTCTTTCTCGCCCGTGAAGTGTACCGTCTGCCACTGCACGGACTTCTCCGTAGGCATGGCCTGGGCGGCGTCGCCTTTGGCATATTGCACTTTTCCCGTCACTTCGTCGATGCGCGCGGGCACACCGATGGAACGCATGGCGGCCACGAAGAGAATGCCCTTGTTGCGCACGTCGGCGCGGCGCGTTTCCATAGCTTGCGCGGGCGAGAGGCAATAACCCTGCGGGTTGCGCTCGGGATTGCTCACTATGTTCTTGTCAATCCATTTGGCAAACTTCGCAGGATCTTTGCGGTAGTCCTTCAGCTCATTGGGCTTGAATGCGCCGGAGAAGTAGGAGCGCCATCCAGTGAGCATTTCGTTGGCAATGCGCGGGCACTGCACGTAACGGATCTGGAAGGCGCGCTGCTCTGCGCTGAGTTCCGCCGTTTGAGGTTGGGCGGCAGTCTCGCTGGCCTCGCTTTCCCCGATGGGATTGCCGTTCTCGTCGAGTTCTCCTTCCACAATGTCGCCACCATCGCCGCCGTCGTTAATCACGAACTGAAGGTGGTCCTGAATCACTTCGGGGGCGAAGTCGCGCAAGTCCTTGTCGGAGAGCGACTCCAGTAGATCGAGCGTTTCGGCTTGGGGGAAACTTTCAAGCACGTCGTAGACGCTTTGCCAGTTGCCGCAGGCTTTTTTCACCAAGGCATGGACGCGCTCTGCGCCGTCAAAGCCAAGTTCCGCGCAAACGCTGTCGGTCATTTCTTTCGTGGCAAAAGTGTGCACGTAGGCGGTGCGGATGGAGTCTTCCTGGGCAAGGCGCACCTTGTTGCGGGCAGCGGCTTCTGCCGACACGGCGGGCACGTTGTCCGTTGCCGTAGGAGGCACGAGCGTGAGCTCCTGTTCGAACGATTCGCCGGCTTTGTGTGTGAGCTGCAGACTTACGTTTGCGCTTCTGCCGCCGGTGAATTGCGCCAAGGCGTAGCGGCCGTCTTTCGATGCCCATACCACCATGTCGCCGAGACCGGTGAGTATGGAGGCTTTGCCTTCGCTGTCGGCTTTGGCGGACTGCACGGTGTAGAGTTCGCCGTAGTTGTAAATCTTGAAAGCCACTTCTGCGCCGGCTGCGGGCTTGCCGGAAGCGTCGAGCACCGTGACGGTGGTGCGTGCGGTGCGGGCGTAGTTGGCCGTTACGTTGATTTCGGTGTAGCAGTCCGTGCGGTCAATCACGTCCTCGGGACCTTCATATCGGCCGAACACCTTCGTGTGCATGAGCATGCCGCGCGAGGCAGGCTGGTTGAACCAGCCGAGATTGAGTACGGCTTCGGGCTCACAGGCTCCGAGGAAATACCATTTTCCGTCCACCCAGGCTTCCACCCAGGCGTGGTTGTCGTCGGTGTGTGCCCAGCGCGGCGTGTAGACTTGGCGCGCGGGGATGCCTACGGCGCGCAGCGCAGCCACAGTGAACGTAGACTCTTCGCCGCAGCGGCCCGTGGCTGTCTTCATGCTTGCCAAGGGCGAGGAGGTGCGGGAGTCGGAGGGTTTGTAGGTGACGTGTTCGTGGCACCAGTGGTTGACTTCCATCACCGCTTCCGCCATTGACAGGCCTTTTACGCGGGCTTTGAGTTCGTCGTAGCAAGCGGTGCGGAATTCGTCGAGGTTTTCGTTGTTTACGCGCAGGGGAAGCACGAAATGGAGCCATTCGCGTTCGGGCACTTTGCTGCCCCACGCCATTTCCTTGCGGGCCTGTAGCGCGCACTCCACTTGTGCGGTGAAGAAGTCGGCAGAGTAGTCTGCCACGTCGGGCCAGGGCATGTAGGCGTAGAGGAATTCGAGCGCGTTGCGGCATTCGACGCTCATTTCCGCCTGGTTGAGTTGGTCTTCGATGCCGGCTGACTTCATTTCCACTTGACGTGCGGTGAAGTCCTGGTGTATCTGTGCCGAAGTTTGTGCTGCGGCGCCGGTGGTGGCCATGGCAAGTGCCACGGCAAAGAGGTATCTGTTCATGCTGTAGGTGGGTTTTCGGTGTGTGGGGATGCCTGCCCATTATATATATAGGCGTGAACGGTCTATATAAAGGCGTGGAATGCCGCGGGGCATAATGGGCGGTAGCTTGCGCGGCAGTGACGTGGGCTGCGCATGGTTGCAAAAGTAGAGATTCTTTGGGGAAATATCTACCAATATTGGCGGTTTTCTCCCGCAGCAAGTTGGGAAATGGCGAAAAATAGGCGAAAAAAAGAAGCGAATGCGCTGTGCGTCAGAAAAAAGGTGTACATTTGCAGCCGATTTTGAGTCCGTTGAGGCCAGACAAGTAATCGCCGTTGCGGTTCGCCTTGCGGAAAAACCCGTTTATACAATTTATTTAAATGTACGCAATCGTAGAGATTAACGGTCAGCAGTTCAAAGCAGAAGAAGGCAAGAAGCTTTTCGTGAACCACATCTGCGGCGCCGAAAACGGCCAGACTGTTGAATTTGAGAACGTGTTGTTGGTTGACAACAACGGCGAAGTGAAAGTGGGTGCGCCCACAGTTGACGGTGCCAAGGTCGTATGCGAGGTGGTTTCCTCACTCGTAAAGGGCGACAAGGTGCTTGTTTTCCACAAGAAGCGTCGTAAGGGCTATCGCAAGCTCAACGGCTATCGTCATCAGTTCACTGAAGTGACAATCAAGAACGTAATTGCTTAATCCTTTAAAGTTTAGAAGAAATGGCACACAAAAAAGGTGTAGGTAGTTCTAAGAACGGCCGCGAATCGGCTTCACAGAGATTAGGCGTTAAGATTTGGGGTGGTCAGACCTGCGTGGCTGGCAACATCATCGTGCGTCAGCGCGGTACTGTTCACTACCCTGGTAAGAATGTAGGCATGGGCAAGGATCACACGCTCTTCGCTCTCGTTGACGGTGTTGTTACTTTCCACCGCGGCCAGCGCGATCGTAGCGTCGTTTCGGTAACTCCCGAAGCTGAAGCTTAACGCAAAGAAGCGGTCATAGACTGCCTTGAAAAAATTGAGCGGGCTGTTCCCCACAGGGAGCAGCCCGCTTACTTTTTATCGGGGAAAGGGAAAACTGAAGTTATGGAAACAAGAAAAGGGAAGGTTTGCGTGCGCCTGCACGGCAAACCTTCCCTTTCGTTATGCATTGCTTGTATGTCGTTGTGCGCAGCTTGTATGTCGTTATGCGTAAGCTTGTATGTCGCTGTGCGCAGCTTGTATGTCGTTATGCGCAGCTTGTATGTCGCTATCCGTCGTTTAGACGTTTGCCACGCGCATGATGTCGGCAAACACGCCGGCGGCGGTCACTGCCGCGCCTGCTCCGTAGCCTTGGATGAGCATGGGGTAGTCCTTGTAGCGCTCTGTGGTGAGCAGCACGATGTTGTTGGAGCCTTCGAGGTCGTAGAGCGGATGGCCGGCGGCGAATTCCTTGAGTCCTACGCGGCCTTTGCCGTTTTCCCACTCTGCCACGAAGCGCCAGCGCTTGCCTTCGCTCTCGAGTCTGCGGCGTTCCGTTTCGAAATGGGCGTCGAGTGAGGGCAGTTCTGCCCAAAAGTTTTCGAGCGAACCGCTGAAGAGTTCGTCGGGGATGAAGAGGTGGCTTTCGATGTGGTCGATGTCGACGCGGTAACCGCTTTCGCGGGCGAGGATGACGAGTTTGCGCATCACGTCCTTGCCGGAGAGGTCGATGCGCGGGTCGGGCTCGCTGTAGCCGTTCTCCTGCGCCATGCGCACTGCCTGGCTGAGCGGCGTGTCGGCGGAGAGCGTGTTGAACACGTAGTTGAGCGTGCCGCTAAGCACGGCTTCTATGCGTAGCACGCGGTCGCCTGTGGCGCGGAGGTCGTTGATGGTGTTGATGATGGGCAGACCTGCGCCCACGTTCGTCTCGAAAAGGAATTTCACCCCGCGGTCGCGTGCCGTCTTCTTGAGCAGGTCGTAGTTTTCGTATGCCGACGAAGCGGCAATTTTGTTTGCTGCCACGATGTTTACGTTGTGGCGGAGCAGACGCAGATAGCCTGCCGCCACGTCTTCGCTTGCCGTGCAGTCGACAAAGACGGAGTTGAAAATGTTCATCTTCTCAATCTCTTCCATCATGCGCTCCACTCCTCCGGCGGGCGCCGAAGCGAGCTGTTCGCGGTAGGAGGAAAGGTCGATGCCCTCGCGGTTGAAAATGGCGTGGCTGCGTCCGCCAATGCCGACGAGGTTTATTTTCAGTCCGCGCTCCTTGAGCAGCTTATCCTTCTGTGCGGCAATTTGCTCGAGGAGGCTTCCGCCTACTGTTCCCGTTCCGCACACGAAGAGGTTGAGCTCTTCGTGTTCAGAGAGAAAAAAACTGTCGTGGAGCACATTGAGCGTTTTCTTGAGTTGTGTGCGGTCCACCACGAAGGAGAGGTTCATTTCCTTTCCGCCCATGGCCACGGCGGCTATGCTGATGCCGTTTCGTCCGAGCACGCTGAAGAGCTGTCCGGCAATGCCGGGCTTGTGGCGCATGCGTTCGCCCACTACTGCCACGCTCGCCTGGCCTTCGAGGAGCGAGGCCGGGTTCATGGCGCCGTCGGCTATTTCGGCGGCAAACTCTTCATCGAGAAGCTGGCACGCATGGCGTCCGTCGGCAGAGGTGACGCAGACGGAGGTGCTCGTTTCGGAAGAGTTTTGCGCCACCATGAACACGCTTACGCCGCCGCGTGCGAGGGCATCGAAGATGCGGCGGTTCACACCGATCACGCCCACCATGGTGGGGCCGCTCACGGTGACCATGCTCGTTTCGCTCACGGAGGTGATGCCTCGTATGGGGCGTTCGCTCTGTGCTGCGTCGCGGCGGATGACGCTCCCGCGGTGTTCGGGGTGGAACGTGTTCTTTACATAGATGGGTATGTTCTTCTGGCAAACGGGGTAGATGGTGGGCGGATACACCACCTTCGCTCCGAAGTTGCAGAGTTCCATGGCTTCCGCGTAGGAAAGCTGGTCTATGGTGAATGCGTTGGGAATGAGACGCGGGTCGGCGGTGAGGAATCCGTTGACGTCGGTCCATATTTCGAGCGCGTCGGCATCGAGCGCTGCGGCAATGAGCGCTGCCGTGTAGTCGGAGCCTCCTCGTCCGAGGTTGGTGGTCACTCCGCTTTCGGCGTCGGCGGCGATGAATCCGCCCGCTACCACAATCTGCGGCATGGCTGCGAAAGTTTGGCGGATGAGTCGGTTGGTCTGCTCGATGTCCACGAGGTGGCGGTCGGTGTGGGGCTGCGTTTTGATAAACGAGCGTGAGTCGACGTGCTTCGCCCCTTCGATGAGTTCGCTCACGATGAGCGAGGAAAGACGTTCGCCGTAGGCCACGATGGCATCGGCGGTCTTGGGCGTGAGGTCCTGTATGAGACACACGCCGTGGAGTATGCTGCGCAGTTCGGCGATGTGTGCGTCGAGTTTTGCGGTGAGGCGTTCCTGACGGTCTGCGGGGATGACGTCGCTCACCATCTGGTGGTGACGCTGGGCGAGGTTGCCGAGTTCTTCGGCATAAGTCTTGTCGCCTTTTGCCGCAGCGCGCGTGATGCGCAAGAGCTGGTCGGTGACGCCGCCGAGGGCGGAAACCACTACTACTACGGGCTTCTCCGCCTCTTCTACGATGCGCTTGAGATTGAGTATGGGGGCGACGGTGCCCACTGAGGAACCGCCGAATTTAAGTACTTTCATCTAAGTCGGGTTATAGTTTCACGTTTGTCTTTGCCGGTTTTGACTCGTTCTGAAGGCGGTCGAGTGCGGTGACAACGTAGGTGTATTTCGTCTGTCCGCCGTTAAAGGGAAGTTTGTACATGGTCTGCGGCGTGATGGCCACGATGTGGCTGGAGGAGTGAAGGTCAATGCGCTCGCCTTTGGCAAAGCGGTAGACCACGTAGTTGTGGGCCACGTCGAGCGGATGCTTGGCGGAGGGTGCGGTCCAGAAGAGGTAGTAGCCGTCGGGCATCCATTCGGCCTTCAGCTTGCGTGCCTTCTTGGGCGCTTTGCTGTCGAGGAAGGGGAAAAGGGGCTGAAGGGCAGGCGTGCGGAAGTAGTTCTGCTTCAGCGCGGTGGCATAGTTGCCTTCGTTGCGCACCACGGCGGCGGAGTACCAGAGACACGAACCCTGTATGCCGCGCAGCGAACGCTGGAGGCGGAACTTTTCAGCCATCTGGTTTTGCTGCGGATTTTTGAGGTCGGCGGCGCGCACGGTGCGCTCCACGTCCTGACCTATAAATAAGGGGCGCGCGCCGGCAAAGCGGCTCCACCACTGCACGAGCTCAGCGTAGTCGGCAGCTTTGTGGCCTATTTCCCAGTAGAGCTGCGGCACGGTGTAGTCCACCCAGCCTTTGTTTATCCAGTAGAGCACGTCGGCGTAGAGGTCGTCGTAGTTCTGCGTGCCGTTGGTCTTCGAGCCGGGAAGGTTGCTGCCGGCTTTGGCATTGTGGTAGATGCCGAAGGGGCTGACGCCGAACTTCACCCAAGGCTTCGCGTGGTGAACCGAGTCGGAAAGCATTTCTATGAAGAGGTTCACGTTGTAGCGTCGCCAGTCGGCAATGTCGTTGATGGCATTGCGGTATTTGGCGTAGGTCTGCTGGTCGGGGATGGGCAGTCCTGCCACGGGGTAGGGGTAGAAATAGTCGTCGATGTGCAGACCGTCCACGTCGTAGCGGCGCACGATGTCGGCCGCCACGGAGCAAATGTAGGTGCGGTTTTCGTGAAGCCCCGGGTCGAAGAGGTAAAGGCCGTCGTACTCAAAGAAACGGCTGGGATTCTTTATGTAGGGGTGCGTCACGGCAAGTTCCTTCGTGCCCTTCGTCTTCGCACGGAACGGGTTGATCCACGCATGTAGCTCCATGCCGCGGCGGTGGCATTCGGTCACCATCCACGCGAGCGGGTCCCAGTAGGGCTGGGGTGCGCGTCCCTGCTGCCCCGTGAGGTAGCGGCTCCACGGCTCATAGGGCGAGGCATAGAAGGCATCGGCTTCGCCGCGCACCTGAAACATTACGGCGTTCACGCCGCAGCGCTGAAGCTCGTTGAGCTGGCGTGTGAGGTTGTCCTGCATTTCCTTGGTGGACATGCCTTGGAACTGTCCGTTGATAAACTGAATCCATGCACCGCGGAATTCGCGTTTCGGCGCTTCGCTCTGTGCCGTGGCGGTAAGGGCGAAGGTCAGCAGGAGAAGGATGAGTCGTAGGGTTTTCTTCATAATGGGGTGGGGTAGTCGGGGGAGACAAAATAGGTTTGCGTAGCAAAGTTAGTTAAAATATCGGTGCGCTCAAGTGTTTGTCCTTTTCGGGGAACTCTTTTGGGCACTCTTGGGATGACCGTCCCATGTCGTTGGAACCGTCTGCCCAATCTTTTAAAGCCTCATCCCTATATTTCGGTTTTCAAGGAATCACATGGAACTCGGCGGATTTAGTATAATGTCTGAAGTGCGGTATGTCGGCTTCAGCTTCAAACGATATGTGTTTTCTGAGCTGACAAAAGTTTTGTGTAAGAGGTGAAAGCGCAATTCCAACCCTTACTAATAGTTTCATTCGCATAATAGAGCGTTGCTTCATCGTTAAGTAATATGTAAAAAATAACTTGAGCAGTTTTTGATTAGGTAAATGCGCCAACGACGGGCTGAAAGCCCAACCTGCGCCTAGCCCAGGGCAACGCCCTGGGTACCATCGTGAGTAGCAACGCGCCCTGAAAGGGCAAAAGCGTTTATATCATATGGTTTC
>CAVJJO010000068.1:0-15236 GCA_963649665.1 Bacteroidaceae bacterium
TGAAAAAATGAAGGTCGCGAAATTAACAAATGAAAGGTTTGTTGGCAAAGAGCACATGCTCACTAAAAACCGCTTTGTTCTTCGCGCTTTTCTGTCCTCCCACGGAATTCACAGAATTCACAGAAACTTCCGTGCCTTCCGTGTTCAAAAAATAATTCATGAAAAATGGCTTTCCCTTCGGCTTGACTTGTCAAGCCTTCCTGTAATTCTATCTCTTCAGCATATTGGGGAAATTCTTTAATTCTCTAATTCTTGACCTATTAATATTGTGTAGAGCAGTCAAGACGGGAGTCTTGACCTCCATGCGCTTCGCCTCCATGCGCTCTCGCCTCAAGCGCAGCCACGCAATAAAAAAAAACAAGCCGCGCATCACTGCGCAGCTTGTTCAGCTTATGCGATATGTAGCCTGAGGGCTACATGGAATAGATACTTTTTCTTTGAAGCGAGGGCATTAGTCCTCGTCTGCTCCGGCCCAGTTGCTGGAATCCCAGGCGTGGTCGTCGGAGAGGAAGCCGTCTTCGGTAATGGTTTCACCTGTTTCCGTTTTTATTGAGGAACCAGTGAACATCACGGCGGCTTCGGGGCTGAGCGCGATGGTTTTGAGCGCTGGTGTGCTATATGTTTTCTTCATAATGCTGTTCTTTGTGGAGTTTGTTACTGTAAAGTGTGGTTAGGGGAAGAGCACTTTCTGACCCTTGTCCGTGATGTAGAGTCCGTGAACGGGGTAGAGCACGGGACGGCCGTTGAGGTCGAAGTACTTCACGCTCTTCGCGCCGTTGTCGCCTACGGTGGCAGCGTTGATGCCGTCTACCGTGCCGAAGCTCAGGCGGATGGCAGAGACGGTGTTCGATGTGCTGTTGTCGATGTAAGCCTTGTTGGCAGGCACGGCCGTGGAAGTGTTCACCATGAAGGCCACTTCGCCGGTGCTCGTCTTGCCGAGGCCGTAGGTCGACGATGCCGCGTAGTTGATGCGGCGGGCGTTCACACCGCAGAGGGCGTTGGCGAAGGTCTTCTCGGTGGTGGTGATGGCGAGGTCTACGCTCGTTTCGCCGCTTTCGTTGTAGAGAACCACGCCTTGGTTGGCGGGGATGATGTCGTCTTCAATCTCGGTGAGGAGCACGGCGCCGTCGGTGAGCTGCTTGCCGTAGTAAGCCTTCACGCTGGAAGTTTCAGGAATCTGCACGGCGAAAGGATAGCATACGCTGGTGAAGCCCGTCGTGCCGATGCTTACGGGGATGGAAGTAATCTTCTCGATTTTCCAGTAACCGCCCGCGTCGTCGGGGTAATCATAGTTCTGAAGAATATTGTTAGAGTTGCCGCCGTAGGCGTTGATGATGTGTGAGCCGCCGAACTTCATCTGAATCTTGATGAACTTCTCATCGCCAGTGTTTACGGTGGTGTTGGAGTTGAGCGTAACGGCAGTGGTTGCGTATTCGTCCTGGGAGGGAATGTCAAGCGGGTTGTTCGCGGTGATGCCCACGCGGTAGCCCAAGTTGGCGCTGCGGAGGTAGTAGGCACCGCTGGTGGACGAGCTTACAAACTGGAAGAGCTGCGGAACGAGCGCGCCGCCTTCTTCTACGCGGGAGAGCTTGCGGTCTATGTTGGTGTCAGTGTTGTAGGCCGTAAGCATCGTGCCGTCCTTGTCGAGGCTGACGTTGGCAGTGGTCACGTATTTCTTGTTGGTGCCGCTGCAGTTGATGAGGCGGTAGTAGGCAGAGGTTTCGGGCACGACAGTTTCGAGTGCGGCTTTGTAGGCAGCGTCAAGTCCTTCCATCGTGGTGGCAGCTTCAATGGCCGATGCGCTTGTGGTGAGGTCGGTACCTGAGGTGAGGTAGGTTTCGTTGGCGGTGTTGGGGGAGTCCTTTGCGCAAGTCTTGCCGAGAGTGAGAAGGTCGGCGTCGGTGTCTACGGCACGAATCTTGAACTGTGAACCGGCGTCGGTGGCAGCTTTGCTACCCGTCCAAGAGCCGAAGGCTACATTGTTCCAGGTAGTGCCAGCATGTGCAGCGTTGCTGTTTTGGTGACTACCATAATAGGTTGTGGTGTTTTCCTGTCCGTCGTTCAGCGTGAAGGCAAAGCCGTCGTTGGCGGTGCCAAAATAGAAAACGGTACCGTCGTTGTCTACGTAGCCGCCATTTGCAGCATTGAGGTACTTGCCGGACTGCTTGTTCTTGATTTTTACACCCATACCGCTTTCTTCAAACTGCCAAAGGCAGAGGTTGAAGTCTTCGTAGGTAGACGTGTTGGAGATGTCGTATCCGGTGTAGACGTACACTTTGTCGCCCGTGGCAGCGGCGTCGGCCTTGATGTAGTTGCTGCCGCGCGTGTTCATGGCATACCATGTACCGAAGGTTACGGGCGCGGTACCTTTCGTTACGGTAATGTCTCCCACATAGTTTTCTGCGCTTACTTCCTTGTCCTCTTTAACCTCAAAGGTGAAGTAGTATGACTTGGGATACGTTGTGGTAAAGAAAGTGCTGAATTTGGTGCCGAACGCTTTTACGTATTTTTTTGCAGCGGTGTAATCCGTGGCATTTTGGGTGACAATAGCCGCGTTTGCTTCGCCCGTGGTTACGGGGATAATCAAGAGCTGGCTATTGCTGCCGTTACCGCTCCATCCCACAAAGTCATCGGGGTTTCCGTTGAAATAGATGCCGGCGGAAGTTTTGATGCCGAAGCGGTGGTTCGTGGCGTCGAGCTCTTCTATGGTAAAGCCGTAAGCCTCGTTGGCGGTAGTGCTGACGGGGGTGGAGTTTGCGCTTGATTTCGTTTCCGGCATGTAGTAGTCAGCTACAGCCGTTTTGATGGTGTACGTCGTTGCGCCGTCGGAAGTCTTCGGCGTGATGTGGAACACGTAGAGACCAGCCTCGATGGAAGAAACGTCGATATCGGCCGATACGCTCATGTTGCCGTCGACGGCGTTGTATTTGAGGTAGCGGCTGCGGCCACAGTTGTAAATCACGTAGTCGCCTTCGGTGATGGCAGAAAGCGAGGTGACAGCCTTAGTTTGGTCGACGGCAGTGGTCAAGCTGTTGAAGGCTTGTGCGTCTGCCTGCGTCGTCGCTCCGAAAAACAGCAGGAGCAACGACATGAAAGAAGTAATTTTCTTCATACGCATGAATATGTGATATGTGTTTAAAGTAGTAGTTCTCGGTTCAGTGATAAGAAAGCGGACTAAACTCCCGCTTCGAGGCCGCTTTAATGCCCGAAGGTGTCTTTATCCGGCGCACAAATGTATAAGTAAATTTCGTATACGCCAACTAAATGGGGGGGGTAAATTAAGTTCTTTTATTTTAAATCCTTGTTTTTATGCAAAAAGAGGGCGCTTTTAGGGTAAATGGAGGACTTTGGGGCATAAAAAAAGCCATCCGTAAAGGATGGCTTATGGGGAAAAGAGGCTGAGGGCGAAGCGCTTGTCAGAACACCTTCACGAGGCGGTCCACGTCGAGGGAGAGACCGATGGTGTAGGTGCGGCCGGTGGTCATCGCCGAACTCCAGTAGTATTTCTCCGGCCGGTAGCCGAAGAGGTTGTCTATGGTGAAGTTCACGTTCACCGCATCCCAAAGGCGCTGCTGGAGCGTGAACTTCCAGAGCTGGTAGGCGCGGTCGTGCTTCTCGCGCTGCGTGTCGGGCGTGGAAAGGTAACGGCCCGAGAGCGCCACGTTCATGCTGTAGAACGAGCAGAACTGACGGTCGTAGTCGATGCGCCAAGTGGCGGAGTGGGGACGGGGCTGCGAGAACTGCGAGTCCACGCTTCGGCCGCCCACATGGAGGAAACTGTAGTCCACCTTCGCGCCGAGACCCATGTCAGAGCGGTACTGCGCACTGAAGTCAATGCCGCTCACCTTCACTCCGTCTTCGTTGCAGTAGCGCGAAGCCACGTCCGGCTGACCCTCGCCCGGCACGAAGTCGGCGTAGTCCTCCGTGGTGATGCGCCGCGTGTAGCGGTTGTAGTAACCCGTCAGCGTGAGGCTATATTGCCCCGAGAAGAAAGCCGCCTGCTTGATGCGTCCCGTATGTTCAAACGCCAGGTTGAAGTTGTGGCTCTTCTCCGCCTTGAGGTTGGGGTTGCCGTAAATCATCTGCATGCCCGCCATGTCGAACGACATGTACATCTCCTTGAGCGTAGGGGCGCGGAAACCGCCGGCATAGTTGGCGCGAACCGAGAAGCCCGTCCATTTTCCCATGAGGGCAAGGCGCGCCGTAGTGGCATTCTCCTTCGAGGCCGAATACCAGTCGTGGCGCACGCTTGCCACGGCGTTGAACCAGCGGCAGGGGTTGTAGTCGAACTGAGCAAAGGCGTCGGCCGACTGCTGCGTGTGCGACGTGTTGTTTTCAAACTGGTACGTCGTGAGATAGTCGTTGAGGAAGTCGCCGCCCACGGTCAGCGTGTGGGCATCGAACACGTGCGAGTAGAGCGCGTGCGCCACGTGCTGGCGGTTGCTGTAGTCGTGGTCGTGGGTGCGCGCGTTGCCGATGTAGCGCACCTTGTCGTACTGGTCGTAGGCGTACGACACTTCGAGATGGTCTGCCGCCGAGAAATCCATGACCGACTTGAGTCCGCCGCTGTAGCTCTTGTAGTGGTCGTCGTAAGTGCCGCGCCGGCTGATGCGGGCGAAGTAGCCGCCGCGGCCTATGAGCTTCACCTTGTCGGAGAGGCGGAAGGCAAGGCGCTCCTTGAGGTTGAGCGTTTCGCCGCCGTAGATGCGCAGGATGTTCGACTCCGTGTCCAGGGCGCTGGTGAGCTTCACCTCGTCGGAAGTAGTGCGCTGCACGTTCGTCTGCGAATTCCAGCGCCCCGCGTTGAACCCCACCGTGCCGCCGTAGCGCCACTCCTTGTTGAACGTGTTGTAACGCGAGTTGAGGTTCGCCGTCCAAGGCTCCGAGTTCTCCTTCGTGATGAGGTTCACCACACCCGCCACGGCATTCGCGCCGTAGAGTGCTGAGGCAGCCCCTTTCACAATCTCTATGCGGCTCACGTTGTCGAGGTTCAGGCGGTTGTAGTCCACGTTGTCCATCGTTTCGCCCGCAAGGCGCTCGCCGTCCACGAGGAAAAGCACGGCGTTTCCGCCGAAGCCGTTCATGTTGAGCGACGTTTCCTGGTTCATGGCGTAGCCAAACTCCAGTCCCGGCATGCGTTCTGTGAGGAGGTCCTGGATGTTCGTGGCATCGGCCATCTTGAGGTCCTGCTCCGTAATCACCTTCGTGACAACGGGCGCGTCCTTCAGCGCTTTCGGCGTGCGTGTGGCAGTGACCACCACCTGTTCTAGTCCCGTGTCGTTGGGCTGGAGGCGGAGCGTGTGGCTCTCGGCGTGCTCGTCCGTGCGGAGCACGAAGCTCTGCGTGCGGTAGCCTATGTAGCTCACCTTTATGCGCACCGCTTTCTCTGTGGCGGTGGAGAGGCGAAAGCGTCCTTCGCTGTCGGTGGTGACGAAGGTTTTCGCTCCTTCAATCTGCACGGTAGCTCCCGTTAAAGGAGCGCCCGAATCGTCGAGCACGCGTCCCACGACGTCGGGCGTCGCGGCGGCTTGAAGATTCGGGCACAACGCGGAGAGAAGAAGGAGCGTGCTGACGGTTCTTCTTTTCATCTTTGGCGCGCGTTACTTCGTTTTAGTTCCTTCGAAAGTGGTGACCATGGCCATCGGCATGGCGCCGTACTGGAGGCTGTAGTTGAGCTTGAGCGTAGAACCGCTGACGGACGAACTTGCCACCGTCACGGTGTAGTTCTTCGTGGCGCCGTCAACCGTCACGGTGCCTTTGTATTCCGTTTCGCCGAGCGTGTAAGTGCCGTCGGAAGCCTTCGTCACGCTGATGTTCTCCACCTTGAGGTCGGGGAACTTCATGCTGCCTTCGCCCGTGGCGGGGATGGTGAGCGTCACGGTGCTCTCGTCCTTGGCGGTGAGCGTGTAGCTTACGTTGGGGTAGTCGAACGACTGACCCATGACGGTCATCGTGCCGTTGCCCGAGTAGGTGCCAGCCACTTCGGCTGCTGCGGGAGTGGCCGCTGCGTCATCGTCGTCGCTGCAGGAGTTGAAAGCTACGTTGGTGCATACCATGGCCAACACGAGGGCCATCAGAGAAAAGAACTTCTTCATTTTTCTTTGAGTTTTATTGGTTTGATGAATGATTTGATTTCTTCTTCGTTTGTCGTCGTTGAATGATGTAGCCCGAGAGAAGCACGAGCGTGGAGAGCGTGCCCCAGAGGAACACGAAGAGTTCGGACAGCGGTCCGAGGAGCGGCGCGTAGCAGCGTCCCACGTGGAGTTCGAGGGCGAAGTTCCAGAGCGAGAGCGGCACTTGCGCCAACGCTTCAGGCTGTGCCTTCCATTCGCGGCCTTCGTTGGCTCCCGCAGAATAGTCGAACACTACGGGGCGCCCGAAGTGGGCGGAATAGCCGCTGACGAGGTTTGCCGATACGGCTCCGCCAAAGCTCTTTTCGGGAGCGCGGCCCGTGAACCAGTCCGTGACTTCGCCCGTGGCGGCGTTCCAGCGGTACATGCCGCTGAACGAGCCTATGAGCCATGTGCCGTCGGCTTCCTGGAGGAACACGTTAGCTCCCATTGGACTTACCGGTGCAGACTGCGGGGCGGGGAGCATGGTCGGCGCATCGCGGAACGCCGCATCGGTGTAGAGGAAGCCGTCGGCAGTGTGGATGAGCCAAGCCTTAGCCGTGCGGTCCCAGCGGATGGCGCGCAGGCGGTCGTGCCAGGCATTGTGCGTGAAGTTTGCCGGTGCCGTCTTGAAAAGCACGAAGGGAATCATGAGCGGCGGCCGCAGGCATGTGCCCGTGAGGGTGAGGAAGAGCGTGAGCACAATGGTCCATCGTCCGAGGCGGTTGTGCCACGTGTGGTTCCACACCATGCGTTGCCCGTTGCGCCGGCAGCGTTCCTTTTGCCCTTTGCGCCGGTAGTGGCGGATGGAGTAGGGGAGAACGAAGAGCACGATGCCCGTGAGGCAGAGCGCAATGATTACCACCGCTATGGCATCGACCACGAGGCGGCCGGGAAGTCCGAAGAACTCTCCGCTGTGGAGTTTCCACACGGTGCGAAAGAGCGTTTCCTTTTGCTCGAAGTCCTTTGCCGCTTTCAGTTCGTGGCGTTGTACCTTATTATATATAGGAGTGCCGTCCGTGGAGTTCGGAATGACGTAGACCGCCGAACGCGTGAGCGCTACGGGCGTGAGGCTGTCTTCTGCCAGCGTGAGATCCATGAGGCGCTCGTCGCCTTTGGGCAGATCGGCGCGCGTCCATTGCTTGCCGTCGTGGCGGTATACGTCGAAGTTGGTGACGCACCAAAGCGTGCCGTTCTTCGAGAGAACGAGGTTGCGCACGTTGCGGCGGTCAGCACCCGTGGGAAGTCCTGCGTTGAAGTCCGTCCATTGCGACGCCGTGTTGTCGGTGAGCCATGTGCCGCCGCATCCGTAAGCCACGATGCGTCCGTCGGCGAGGCGTTCCGTGCCTTTGACAATGCCGTTGTTGAAATGCCTGATGCGGTAGCCGGGCGGAAGGAGCGAGCGGCTCACGTCGCAGGAAGAGAAGAGCGAACGGTGGTTGAGCACGATGCCCGAGGCGCAAAAGACCAGCATGAACACGCAGAAGACGATGCCCACCCATTTGTGGTAGTTCTTCCAAGAGAAAAGTTTGCGTTTCATAAGCATAGAGTTTTAGTCCTCCGGCACGTAGATAATCTCGCCGTTCTCGAGTTCGTAGGCTATGCCCACCTTCTTGCCTTTGTTGCCCTGCTTGGCGCTTTGGTCTTCGGAAGGCGTGTATTTGTTTATTTTCTCTCCTTCTTTGGTGATGATTTCCATGTTGTCCTTACCCGGATTCTTCACCATGGTGAAGTCCTCTTTGGAGAACATCTCCGTCATGTTGTAGCGCGTGACCAGCGCCACCATGAGTGCCACGGCAAACACCATGGCCACGTCGAAGAGGTTGCTCACCACGCTCATGGGGTCGTCGTCTTCCGTGTCGTGGGAGAGGCGGTTGCGTCGTCGTTGTCTCATACGTTCTTCTCCTCCTCCATTAAGTCAGCCAAGAAGTCGAGGTTGCTCATGTCCTCTTTGTACCAGCGGCTCTTCGTCTGCTTCGTGACGAAGCCGATGGCGGCGGAGAACAGACCTACTACGGTGGTGGCGAAGGCAACCTGCATGTTGTAGGCCATGGAGGCGATGTCGCCCGTGGAGAGTCCCACGAGGGCGGGACCCATGGGGATGAGTGTGCCCATAAGTCCGAGCATCGGTCCCATCTTCAGCAAGGTGGAGGGGAGCGACATGTCCTTGTCCACGAACTGTGCGTACTGGTCAACGGTGCGGTTTACGCGTGCTGCGCTGTGGCGGTTTTCCACCATGCGCTTCATGTAGCTCACGACCACCGCCTGCTTGTTTTTCGGCAGACGTTCGGGGAGCGTGTCGAGGTTTTCTGCCGTCAGCGCGTTCAGCTCTTTGCGGATGGCAGCTTCCGTCTTGCGTTTCACGAGATACTGGCCGAAGAATCCGCCGAGCAGGAGCAGCGAACGAAGAAAGAAGTAGATAAGCAATACCACCACGGGGACGAGCAGTCCGGTGGAAATCCAGAAGAGAATGTCGGATATGTAGTTCATTGTGCGGTTATATTATCTGTTTGTGTTTTCTGTTCATTTTGATGCGGTACACGACGAGGCCGGCAAAGATTCCCGCCGCCACCATGAGCGCCACGGCGAGCAATGCGCGGAAGTCCACGTCGCTGATGCCGTTTACTGCGGTGCGTCCGTTCACCGTGCCCACGATGCCCATGAGTCCGAGGAGCACTTCGAGGAGAAAGAGCATCTCAAGGCGTATGGCGCGTTCGGGCAGGAGCCATTTTATGCCCAGCGTGAGTGTGGGGACGAGGATGAACACGGCGGCCGCCATGCCCCACGAGATCAACTGGAAATCTACGCCGGTGAACGTAAACACCAGTTTCACGAGCGCGCTGAAGAGCACGGGGAAGATGAGCAGGCCGGGAAAGAACTTCAGTGCGCGGTAGGCAAAGCGTCTGCGTGCACTCACGTGCTCGGCGGTGTGGATGTCGACGTGCGTCACGCAGAAGAGGAGCGTGAGTGCCACGTCGATGCTCAGCAGCACCGCCATGTCGAGCATCAGTTGCTGGTCTGCCATCCAAGCGGCAATCTGCGTGGTCGACTGTTCTATGGCGAAGGACCACATCATGCCCGTGAAGAAAGCCAGCACCACAGCGGCTGCCATCAGTTCTACCATGCCGTGGAACGTTTGCTTCAGCACGAACGTCAGGCATACGGCAGACATCATTACGATAAGGAGCGTTTCCATATATATAATAATGGGTGTGTGGTTATTCTTCGTCCATGTTCTTTCTTCTGCGGCGAACGAGTAGGGCTATGCCCACGAGCGCTGCGATTACAAGCACAGCCACGGCAATTCCGCTGACAATGGTGGTCGTTTGCTGCGCATCGTCGGTGAGCGACTCCTTCTTCATCACCATGCCCTTGTCGCCGTTTTGCGAAGCCTGGGCGTTGCGTATCTTTTCCACGTTCTGCTCATAAGCTTTGGCGGAAGCCGCGTCCGTTTTGGAAGCGATGAAGTTGCGGAGCTTGGCGTTGTCGCAAACGAAGCCCGAGCAGGAAGGCTTGAACTTGTTGACCGTTTCGGTGTGGAGCTTCGCAATGTCCTTGAGTTGTTCGGGCGAAGCCTTCCAAAGACCTTTGCGTGCGCTCTCCATCATCACCGCCGTCATTTCCATGAGTGCGGCAGGATTCTGCTTCTCGAAGAAAGCGCGCGTGCCGAGGTTGTATTTGTCCTTCACGTAGACGTTGTAAATCTCGTCCCACATCTCCTTGTCGATGGCCTTCGGCTTCATCACGTTCCACCCGTAGGTGTTCTTCACGATGTCGGCAAATCCGTCGGCGCTGTTGGCACCGCCTTTCATTTTTTCTTTGATGTAGGCGGGGTTGAATATGGTGGAACGGCTTTCCACACCGATAGCCTCCTTCACTTCCTGCATGCGCATGTTGTTGTGGTTGCGGTAGTCGGCAAGATAGGCATCGGGGTCCTTACCCGTCACGTTGCGCACGGCCATGTTCATACCGCCCATGAATTCGTACACGTGGTCGAGGCTGAGTGCGCCCCACGTGTTGCTCTGTCGGGGTTGCACCACCACGTCGGTACGCGAGAGCGCCGCTTCGAAAGCATCCTTGCGCACGCTCTCCCAGTTTTTCTCGTCGCCGTAGTAAGCCCCCATGTTGTTGAGATACACTTCGGCGAGCTGGCTCTCCTTGTCCCAGCGGTCGCCGGCTTCCACCATGCCCTGAATGCCGGTGCCGTAGTTGCCGTTCACGCCGCCGAACACGCGGAACATGCTCACCTCGCGGGCTTCTTTGGGCGACATGCCCTTCTCCACGAGGATGCGTTCGCTTTCCGTCACGCCCGCTTTTACGAGATTGTCGTAGGCGTCGTCCTTGGCGTTGGCCGCCATCTCAATGGCCTTGTTGATGAGAAACAGGCGTGAGGCGGCAAGGTCGCGGAGTTGTCCGCTCGTCTGCACCACCACGTCGATGCGCGGACGGCCCAGTGTTTTGGAGGGAATGAGACGCAGGTCGGTGACGCGGCCGAAGGCGTCGCGTACGGGTTCTACGCCGAGCATGTAGAGAATCTGTGCGATGGTGGCACCCTCCGTTTCGATGAACTCACTGCTCCAGAGCGTGTAGCTCACCTTGCGGGGCCAGGCGCCATTGTGGCGTTTGCGGTACATGGCGAGCGTGTTGTCGCAAAGCTCGCGCGCTTTGTCCCAGGCATCCTCGCTGGGCGTGTTCTCCACGTTTACGGCGAAGAGGTTGCGTCCTGTGGGGAGCGTGTTGGGGTTCACTATGGGGTCGCCGCCGGGAGAGGGCGCGGTGTAACCGCCGCCGAGAGCGTTGAGCAGCGAACTCATTTCTTCTTCCGGACTGTGGCGCAAGGCATCGGCATATTTGCCCACATTGCTGAGCGCTTTCTCTACGGCAGTGATGGCTTCAGCCAGACGAATCTGCTCGCGTGAGAAACGGGCGGACTCCTTCTTGTTGCCGCCCTTAGCGGGAGCCGATGAGGCTTTCTTGCCTTGCGAGGCTTTCTGCTCGGCAATGTACCAGCGCTGTCCCTTCTTGATGGCGTCCATCATCTTTTGCGGGAAACGTCCGCTTTGCTCCATCTTGTCGAAAGCTTCGCGGCTCATTTGCGGTATGTCCCTCTTGTGCGACACCTTTGCGGCGCGCAGTTCGCTCACGGTGCGCGTTTCGGGCTTCTTGGGCTTGCTGCTCTTCTGTGCGAAACTGCCCGACATCTGCATCATCATGGAGATGGGGTCGGGGGCAGCCTGCATGGCCTCCACCTTGCGCGCCATAGCCAGTTCGTCGGGCGTGATGCCAATGTAGCGGCAAATGTAGTCGTCGGTCACCTGCGTGCCGCCGAGCAGCGAAGTGACGGTGCTCTTGGCGCGGTTGAGGTAAAGCTGGGCGAAGAGTTGGCGGTGCTTCTCCACGTCGGCTTTCGCACGGCCCTTGAGCTTGTCCACGTTGAGAAGTCCGTAGGCGATGGGGTCCGTGGCCATGGCATAGACGCTGGTGCGTATGTCGTCGTCGGCATAGGGCACGCCCATCGTGTAGAGACGGCCGGTGATTTTCTCGTTGACGAGTTCTTCGGCGTAGTTCTCTATGCGGCTTATTTCGTCGGCCGTGTAAGGCTGGTTGAGGTTCTTCGCGTCGAGCGAGAGGTCGCGGGCAATGCCCATTTCCACCGTGATGGCCTTCACCTTGAGCGCCTGAGCCGTGGAGGGCGCTTTGTCGTAGAGCGCAATGGCGTCGCTGAGCTTCTTGTAGGTGTCGCGTAGCTGGCTCTCTTTAAAGGGCGGGGTGAGGTAGCTCTGCAGCTGGGCATAGGTGCGGCGCTTGGCTATCATGCCTTCGCCCACGTTGCTGATGGTGTAGATGTAGAAATGGGGAAGCGAACCCACGAGGCGGTCGCTCCAGTCGTCGTTGCCGAGCGCCACCTGCTTGCGCGGTGTGTATTCGAGCGAGCCGTGTGTGCCGAAGTGGATGAGCGCGTCGGCGTTGAACCCGAAGCGTGCCCAAAGGTAGGATGCTACATAATTGTGCGTAGGAGCCTGGTCTGTTCCGTGTACAATCTTAAACGCGTCGCTGCCTTCGCCCGCCATTACCTGCGGAATGAGCACCACGTTGCCAAACTCAAGGCGCGCCACGGCAAGTTCGCCGTTGTCGGTGGACATGTATTTCCCGGGAAAATCGCCGTGGAGTTTCGTCAGGTCTTTTCGTTGCGTGTCGGAAAGTGCCTTTGCCGTCCAATCCTTATATTGTGCGGAGGTGACGAGTGCGGGGTGGCCGTTGGCAATGAAGTCGGTGTAAGCACCTTCGGCATAAGTGCCGAACACGGCGCCTTGCTGCTGGATGAGCTTGGCGAGCGCTTCAGCCGAAGCGGGGAGGTGGCCCACCTTGTAGCCTTCGGCCTTCAGACGGCAGAGCATGTTGTAGAGCGAGGGCACCACTTCCATGCCCGATGCCACGAGGGAGTTCTGGCCGGGACCTTTGAAGTAGAACACGGCAATGCGCTTTTCGCTGTTGCGCTTTTGCTTGAGGCCGATGTATCCGCCCACGCATTCCACAAAGTCGTTCATGCGGTCGGGCATGCCGTAGACCTCCTGCAGGCCTTCCTCGTTGGTGCGATGTGCGAAGAGGGCGTAGGGACGAATGGCGCCGTCAATCTCGGGAGTGACAATGCTTTGCGACATGAAGCCGCCGCCCATGCCCTGCTTGTCGTTCATCCATTCCTCCGTCAGGCGGTTTACGTTGAGCGGCGAGAATAGCGGCACGTTTTTCTCTTTGAGAAATTGCACGAACCAGTCGCCTTGGCGTCCGTGTGCCATGTTTACCACGGCGGCAAGCGTGATGCTGTCGGCGCCGTGCGAGGCGATGAACTGCTGAAGGCGGTTCACGCGGTACACGTTGTAGCCCTTCTTTTCAAAGGCCTTTTCGAGGTCGGCGGCAGCGCCCATGAAACCCGTAATCATGATGGACGGGGCGTCGGCCTTGTAGAGTCTGTGCTTTTGCAAGAAAGCGTTGTAGTCCTTTATGCTGTTGAAGCCGAGCTCGTCGTCGTCCTCGTCGGCGGGGTTGAAGTGGGTGAGCAGATAGTCGGGGTGCTCTTCCACCACGGCAGGCTCGGGGGCAAAGAAGCGTTTGCCGTCGATAAATTTGCGTATGAACTGCAGCATGCTGCGGAAGTTCTTGCGGCCGCCGTTTTCGGTATACTGCATGAGGTATTCGGCGTCGAACCCGTCAATGGAGTTGATGTTGTTGTCGGGGTTGGTGGCGGCGTGGGTGAGCGTGGGCACGTTTTCCGCCGCTTTCTGGAGTTTTTCGCGCTGTGCGGCATCGAGGCGAAGACCCATGCCGTTTACGAGAATCATGTCGTAGCCGTTGAGGTCGTCGAAATCGTCGGTGGTGATTTCGCTCAGCCTTATCATGCGGCTGTCGTTGGCTTTGGCAATCTGGCCGAGCTGTATGGCCTGGTAGTTGAGGAAAGCGATGCGTGTGGGGCTGACCCAGGCATTCCACGCCCCGCCGAGCGCTCCTATGACCACAACGGCGAGCAATACGAACAGTGCGTATTTCTTCTTGAACTTCTTTTTCATGCTGAATATCCTTGCTGTATTTTTTTTCGAGGTGCAAAGGTAGGGGCGTAAAAAAGGGTGATATATACCTATATGTGGTGATTTGGGAGAGAAATGTACGAGAGAGGGTAAATGGCGCGTGGCGCTTGGCGTTTAGAAAAGGCGTTTTTTCATCATTAATGAGGAGTCGGGGCTTGGGGAGAGGGTGCGAGGGCGTTTGGCGGCAATAATGTGGCTGAACCTTGCAATGCTTTCGTAGGTCTTTGCGTGTAGAGTTCTTGCGCCAAGCCTCTTCAAAAACCATGTAGAGCGCGACGTTTTGAAAACGTCGCCCCCATGGGCGGGGAGGAAACGAAAAAAAAAGGTTACACAATACATTGCGTATTGCATAACCTTTGAATTGTTTTGTGAGCCTCTTGTCGGATTCGAACCAACGACCCCGAGATTACAAATCACGTGCTCTGGCCAACTGAGCTAAAGAGGCGGGTGGGTAAGCTAACTATATCGCGCCGCTACAACCAACTACCTTTGCTGCGGTCAAGCCCTGGAGGATTCGTAGGGAGCTGGCCGTACAGCACTTACCCGTGTTCAGGATGTTTGCTTGTGCATTGCTGCGTTTGCGGGTGCAAAGATACGCAGAATATGTTACGTACCAAATTTTCGCTGCACTTTTTTGTGTTTGTGCGCTCACTTTCGGAGTTTGGGGAATGTGCGAAGCGTGTTTTCGAGCAGTTGATGCTGCATTTCTTCGGAGGTTAGCCCGTAGACTTCCGTGAGCTTTTCCACCACGAGGGCTGCATAGGCAGGCTCGTTGCGCGTGCCGCGGTGCGGGGTGGGGGCAAGGTAGGGCGCATCGGTTTCCACCACGATGCGGTCGGCAGGCACGGCGGCATGGAGCACGGCGGGGAGTTTCGATTTCTTGAACGTGAGCACACCGCCTATGCCGAGCACGAACCCCGGAAACGTGCTGAGCAGTTCGCGCGCTTCGTCGTCGGTGCCGCCAAAGCAGTGGAACACGCCCTGTAGGTCGTTGCGCAGCGGAAGAAGCGTGTCTACCAATTCGCGATGGGCGTTGCGGCTGTGCACCATGAGCGGCAGTCCAAGACGTGCCGCCCATTCCGCCTGGAGGCGAAAGGTCAAGATTTGTTCCTCGCGCCGCGAGTCGTCCCAGTAGAGGTCTATGCCCACTTCGCCCACGGCAATGAAGGGCGAGCCGTTTGCCGTGAGCATTGCCTCCAAACGTTCAAGGAGCGGGTAGGGGTCGGCAGGCAACTCCGTGGGGTGCAGTCCCATCATGGGGCGGCAAAGGGTGGGGTACGCTTCGCAGAGCTCGAGCATGGGGCCGATGGAAGCCTCGTCGATGTTGGGCAGAAGCAGCATGTCCGCTCCGGCTTCAATGGCGCGGCGAACAGTCTCGGCGCGGTCGCCGTTGAACTCTTCAGTATATATATGTGTGTGCGTGTCTATGAAGTGCATGGGAAAACGAGTGTTGTAAGGCTGGCAAAATTACGTGTTTCCCTTTACCCGTTTACACCGTGCCTTGGAATTTTTACGGCGTGCCTTGGAATTTTTACGGCGTGCC